>NZ_JAYRKD010000042.1:0-48233 GCF_041905885.1 Dongia sp.
ATGCGCTACGATCTCGGCTTCATCGATCTGGAGCAAAAGACCCTGCAACCCACAGACAACCCGTTTGGCCCCGGGTTGTAACCCATGTCTCCAGTACGACCTGTTACCTATGTGTCCGGTCCGGACAGATAAGGACTGCGCAGGCTTGGTGGGCGATGAGGGACTCGAACCCCCGACATCTTCCGTGTAAAGGAAGCGCTCTACCAACTGAGCTAATCGCCCTGCCCTCAGCGCTCTGGACTTCTGTTTAGAGGAAGTCCGCGGGGTTGGCCAGTGGGCCGAATGCCTCAACAAACACAGCCGTCATGCCAGGCTTTAGGCCTGGCATCCACGAATTTAGGGCCGGCAAACTCGTGGATGCCAAGGCCAAGCCTTGGCATGACGATCGAGTTTGGGTTTAACGGTCAGAGCTTCTTCTTCGAGGCCTCATACCTTGCCTTGGTCTCGGCATTGGCGGGGTAGAGGCCGGGGAGCGGTGTCCCCTTCTCCACTTCCTGCATGATCCAAGCTTCGAGCTGCTCCTGCTCCGGCGCCAGTTCCAGCACGTGATCGACCAGCGCCGCCGGGATCACCACCACGCCGTCGCCGTCGGCGACCATGATGTCGTTCGGGAAGACGGCGACGCCGCCACATCCAATGGGTTCCTGCCAATTGACGAAGGTGAGGCCGGTGACCGAAGGCGGCGAGGCGATGCCCTGGCTCCAGACCGCGAGCCCGGTCTCGCGCACGCCGGCGACGTCGCGCACCGCGCCGTCGGTCACCAGGGCGGCGACGCCGCGCTGCTTCATCCGCGCGCAGAGGATGTCGCCGAAGATGCCGGCATGGGTCACGCCGTTGCCGTCGACCACGGCGATGCAGCCCTCCGGCATATGCTCAATCCCGACCCGGGTCGAGATCGGCGCCGACCAGGATTCCGGAGTCGCCAGATCCTCGCGCATCGGCACGAAGCGGAGCGTGAAGGCGCGACCCACCTTGCGCGGCTGATCGGCCTTGAGCGGCGCAACGCCGCGCAGCCAGACGTTCCTCAGACCCTTCTTCAGCAGGATGGTGGTGATGGTCGCGGTCGTGACCTTGGAGAGAATGTCGACGATCCTGCTATCGGTTGACATGCGCTTTTCCCCGCCTATTGCGCGGCCGGCGACGGAGCGGCCGCCGGCTCCTTGCCTTTATAATTCGCCAGATAGACCCCGGCCACCACGATCGCCGTGCCGGCGATGGTGAGCGGCGTCAGTGCCTCATGCAGGAACAGCCAAGCCTGCAGGGCCGCCAGCGGCGGCACCAAGTAGACCAGCGAGGCGACACGGCTGACCTGGCCCTTGTTCAGCAGATAGAGCAGCAGCAGGATCGCGGCGACCGAGGTCCCGAGCACCGACCAGGCGAGAACCGCGACGAACTGCCAGCCGAAGTCGATATGCATCGGCTCCAGCAGGAAAGCGAAGGGCATGATCACGACGACCGCCGCGAGATATTGCAGGGTCGCGGCCCAGCGGATGTCGGTGCCCTGCAGGAATCGCTTCTGGTAGATGGTGCCGCAGGTGACCGAGACCATGCCGAGGATGTTGACCAGCACCGGGAACCAGGGGATGCCGGCCGAGGCGCCCGTCCCGATCTGGTGCTGGAGCTTAGGCAACACCCGCGAGGGCGACGCCGAGGAAGCCGAGGACCAGACCGAGCTTCTGCAGCCGGCTGAGGCGCTCGTCGAGGACATAGGGCGCCAGCAGGGCGGTCAGCAGCGGCTGCAGGCCCGCGATGATGCCGGAGATCCCCGCCGGCACGCCCTGCCCGATCGCCCACCAGACCGGGCCGAGATAACCACCATGCAGCAGGACGCCCGAGACCAGGATGCGGCCGAGCTCGCGGCGGCTCCGCGGCAGGCGCGCGCCGGAAAGCACGCCGATCGCGGCGAAGAAGAGGATCGCGACGCCGAAGCGGATCACCAGGAAGATGAGCGGCGGCGAAACCATCGTGCCGAACTCCGCCGCGACCCAGCCCGAGGACCAGAGCAGGATGAAGACGACAGGCACGAGGCGGCCGAATGAAACTCCGGATGACATGGCGCTGTGCTTCCAAAAGCGAACCGGCCGCCGCGGTTTCCCGGGCGGCCGGCCGTTGGTCGGATGTCGACGATTCGATCGGGCGACCGCGTTTAGTTGACCGCGTCCTTCAGGCCCTTGCCGGCCTTGAACTTCGGCTGTTTGGAAGCCGGGATCTCGATCTCCTCGCCGGTGCGCGGGTTGCGGCCCTTCGAGGCCGCGCGCTTAGCGACGTGGAAGGTGCCGAAGCCGACCAGGCGGATCTCCTGGTTCTTCTTCAGCGCCCGGGTGATGGAATCGAAAACTGCATCGACCGCCTTCGCCGCATCGGTCTTCGACAATCCGGTATCGTCCGCCACTTCGGCGATCAGGTCGTTCTTATTCACGGGGGACCCCCTTCTCTCTTCATTCTTCTGGGTGAATGCCCGGCTGGGAGCGCCAGGGCGAAATCGGCGCGGATTCTAGTGCAGAAATGACGGGCGTCAATCATAACCGCAAAAAACCCCGGGGATAAATCCCCGGGGTTTTCCGCAGCTTACACGACTTTCGACCTAACGCGGGGTCAGTGCGTCACCACACCGCGCTCGTCCTCGCCTTCCTTGGAAGCCGGGGTCTCGATCTCCGCCGGCTCGATCCATTCGACCGGCGTCAACGGCTTGGTGAGCGCCGTCTTCAGCACCTGATCGACGCTCTCGACCGGGATGATCTCGAGGCCCTTCTTCACGTTGTCCGGGATGTCGGCCAAGTCCTTCTCATTCTCCGAAGGAATGAGGACGGTCTTGATGCCGGCCCGGAGTGCCGCCAGGAGCTTCTCCTTCAACCCGCCGATCGGCAGCACGCGGCCACGCAGGGTGACCTCGCCGGTCATCGCCACGTCGCGGCGGACCGGAATGCCGGTCAGCACCGAGACGATCGTGGTGACCATGGCGACGCCGGCGCTGGGACCGTCTTTCGGCGTGGCACCCTCGGGCACGTGCACGTGGATGTCGCGCCGGTTGAAGACGGTCGGCTTGATGCCGAATTCCACCGACCGCGACTTCACGAAGGATTCGGCCGCTTGCACGGATTCCTTCATGACATCGCCGAGCTTGCCCGTCGCGGTCACGCGGCCCTTGCCGGGCAGCGTCACCGCTTCGATGGTCAGGATCTCGCCACCCACTTCCGTCCAAGCCAAGCCGGTCACGACGCCGACCATGTCGGTCAGCTCGGCTTCGCCGTAACGGAACTTCTTGATCCCGGCATACTTGCCGAGATTCTTACGGGTGATGGTCACCTTCTCGAGATTCTTCATCAGAATCTCTTTTATCGACTTCCGCGCCAGGTTGGCGATCTCGCGCTCCAGGTTACGCACACCGGCCTCGCGCGTGTAATAGCGCACGAGGTCGCGGATCGCGTCATCCGACAGCGCCCATTCGTCCTTCTTCAGGCCGTGGTCCTTGATCTGCTTCGGGATCAAGTGGCGCTTGGCGATCTCCACCTTCTCGTCCTCGGTGTAACCGGGGATGCGGATGATCTCCATACGATCCAGCAATGGCTGCGGCATCCGCAGCGAGTTGGCGGTCGTGATGAACATGACATCCGACAGGTCGTAATCGACCTCGAGATAGTGATCGGCGAAGGTCGAGTTCTGCTCGGGGTCGAGGACCTCGAGCAAAGCCGACGACGGATCGCCGCGCCAGTCCTGGCCCAGCTTGTCCACCTCGTCGAGGAGGAACAACGGGTTCGAGGACTTCGCCTTCTTCATCGCCTGGATGACCTTGCCCGGCATCGAACCGATATAGGTCCGGCGATGGCCGCGCACCTCGGCCTCGTCACGCACGCCGCCCAGGCTGATGCGCACGAAGTTGCGGCCGGTCGCTCGCGCGATCGACTTGCCGAGCGAGGTCTTGCCGACGCCCGGCGGGCCGACCAGGCAGAGGATCGGGCCTTTGATCCGCTTCTGGCGCTGCTGCACGGCGAGATACTCAAGGATGCGCTCCTTGACCTTCTCCAGACCATAGTGGTCCTCGTTCAGCACCTTCTCCGCCAGGCGGATGTCGCGCTTGATCTTGGTCGGCTTCGACCATGGAATCGACAGGATCCAGTCGAGGTAGTTGCGCACGACCGTGGCTTCCGCCGACATCGGGCTCATGGTGCGGAGCTTCTTCACTTCCGCCTGGGCCTTCTCGCGCGCTTCCTTCGAGAGCTTGGTCTTCTTCACCCGCTCTTCGATCTCCGCGATCTCGTCGCGGCCGTCCTCGCCCTCGCCGAGCTCCTTCTGAATCGCCTTCATCTGCTCATTCAGGTAGTACTCGCGCTGGGTCTTCTCCATCTGGCGCTTCACGCGCGAGCGGATGCGCTTCTCGACCTGGAGCACGCCGATCTCGCCTTCCATGAAGGCATAGATCTTCTCCAGCCGCTCGGAGACCGAACCGATCTCCAAGAGTTCCTGCTTCTCCGCGATCTTCAGCGAGAGATGCGAGGCGACGGTGTCGGCGAGCTTCGACGGGTCTTCGATCTGATTGATCGAGACCAGCACCTCGGGCGGCACCTTCTTGTTGAGCTTGATGTACTGCTCGAACTGCGAGACCACCGAGCGCGCCAGCGCCTCGACTTCCTTGCCGGCGGGATCGGCGGCATCGGTCAAAGCCGCGGCTTCCGCCACGAAGAACTGGTCGTTCTCAGCGAACTTCTTGATCCGCGCGCGGTAGCCGCCTTCGACCAGCACCTTCACGGTGCCGTCGGGCAGCTTCAGGAGTTGCAATACGGTGCCGACGGTGCCGACGGAATAGATGTCGGCGGGGCTGGGATCGTCCTGGGCCGCGTTCTTCTGGGTGACCAGCAGGATCTGCTTGTCATCCTTCATCACGTCTTCCAGCGCCTTCACCGACTTCTCGCGCCCCACGAAGAGCGGCACGATCATGTGCGGGAAGACCACGATGTCCCGAAGCGGCAACACCGGATAGTTCTGGGATGATGGGCCGGGATTGTTTTCCATGGTGATTCTTCAAGTTCTCCAGGGCTTTGGCCAGACTAACGCCGGCCGCCGCCACACTGCAATCGTTGACCCTGGCACCGCGACGCGGTTCGGGGCTTTTTTTGCTCTCGCCTTGGATTCGGCTGTGGATAAGTGATTGATAGGCTTCGCCGAAAGGACATCCGCGGTTCGAGCGCCGCAGCCCGCCAGTCCAACTCGTTAACTTATTTGGGCACGTCCCGACCTTTATCAAGGGACGCAAGGATCCCGCCATGATCTGCATCATGGTGGACTTCCGAATCGAACCCAGTCGAGGCGGAATCGTTGAGCGCAGCGAGCAGCTTAGGACCGTTGGCAGGTCAGGCGCCGGCCGCGCCGCCAGCACGGTCGGTGTAGATGTAGAGCGGACGCGCGTTCCCCTCCACCACCTCGCGGCTGATGACCATGGCTTCGACACCGTCGAGGCCGGGCAGCTCGAACATCGGCTCGAGCAGGATGCCTTCCATGATCGAGCGCAGCCCACGGGCGCCGGTCTTGCGCGCGATCGCCTTGCGGGCGATGGCGGAAAGGGCGTCGTCGGCGAACTCGAGACGGACGTCTTCCATCTCGAACAGGCGCTGGTACTGCTTCACCAGCGCATTCTTCGGCTCGGTCAGGATCTTGATCAAGGCCGGCTCGTCGAGATCGGTCAGGGTCGCCACCACCGGCAGACGGCCGACGAACTCGGGGATCAGGCCGAACTTCAGCAGATCCTCGGGCTCCACCTCGCGCAGGATCTCGCCGGCGCCGCGCTCATCCGGGCCGCGCACATCGGCGCCGAAGCCGATCGCCGAACCGCTGCGTCCGCGCTGGGCGATGATCTTCTCGAGACCCGCGAAAGCGCCGCCGCAGATGAACAGGATGTTGGTGGTGTCGACCTGCAGGAACTCCTGCTGCGGATGCTTGCGACCGCCCTGCGGCGGCACCGAGGCGATGGTGCCTTCCATGATCTTCAGCAGGGCCTGCTGCACGCCCTCACCCGAGACATCGCGGGTGATCGACGGGTTGTCCGACTTGCGGCTGATTTTGTCGACTTCGTCGATGTAGACGATGCCGCGCTGCGCACGCTCGACATTGTAGTCCGCCGATTGCAGCAGCTTCAGGATGATGTTCTCGACGTCCTCGCCGACATAGCCGGCTTCGGTGAGCGTGGTCGCATCCGCCATCGTGAACGGCACGTCGATGATGCGGGCCAGGGTCTGCGCCAGCAGCGTCTTGCCGCAACCGGTCGGGCCGACCAGCAGGATGTTCGACTTCGACAGCTCGACGTCGTTCTGCTTCCCGGCATGGGAGAGCCGCTTGTAGTGGTTGTGCACCGCGACCGAGAGGACCTTCTTCGCATGGTCCTGGCCGATCACGTAATCGTCGAGGACCTTGCAGATGTCCCGCGGGCTCGGCACGCCGTCGCGCGACTTGACCAGGGTGGTCTTGTGCTCTTCACGGATGATGTCCATGCAGAGCTCGACGCATTCGTCGCAGATGAAAACGGTCGGTCCGGCGATGAGCTTGCGGACCTCGTGCTGGCTTTTGCCGCAAAAGGAGCAATAGAGGGTGTTCTTGGAGTCGCCGTTGGTGGACTTGTTCATCGCCGACCTATCTGCGTCGCGCCTGGGATTCGCTGCGCGACAATCATGTTAAACCGTTAATTCGCGGTCACACAACGAGTTTTTGGCCTTTTCGCACACCGGGCGGCACGCTGCGGCAGGACTGCAACGCGCCTTCCACGGCCAGCTTAGCCTAGCCCGATATTCCTGAGAAAAGCTTAAGGGCAACCTGGTTCCAAAGACGGTTCCGGGCCTGTTCAATAACCCCAAAAACCTCTGGCAAAATCCGCGGGTAATTCCTTCGACGAAACGCCTCAGGAACTCTTGTCGTCGTCCCCGGACCGCGGGCGCTCGGTCACGACCTCGTCGATCAGCCCGAAATCCTTCGCCTCTTCCGGAGTCATGAAGCGGTCGCGGTCCATGGCGTTCTCGATCTTCGAGAGTTCCTGGCCGGTATGCTTCACGTAGATCTTGTTCAGCCGGTCGCGGGTTTTCAGGATCTCGCGGGCATGGATCTCGATATCCGCCGCCTGGCCCTGGAAGCCGCCCGAAGGCTGGTGAATCATGATGTTCGAGTTGGGCAGGCTGTACCGCTTGCCCTTGCGCCCGGCGGTCAGCAGCAGCGAGCCGGCCGAGGCCGCGAGACCGACGCAGACGGTCGCGATCTCGGGGCGGATGTACTGCATGGTGTCGTACATCGCGAGGCCCGAGGTCACCACGCCGCCCGGCGAGTTGATGTAAAGCGAGATTTCCTTCTTCGGATTCTCGGACTCGAGGAACAGCAGCTGGGCGCAGACCAGGCTGGCCATGCCGTCGTTGACCGGGCCGACCACGAATATGATCCGCTCCTTCAGGAGGCGCGAATAGATGTCATAGGCGCGCTCGCCGCGGTTGGTCTGCTCGACCACCATCGGCACCAGCAGGTTGTTGTAGGTCTCGATCGGGTCGCGGTCTCTGATCATGGTGCTGCTCTACTCCGTTGCGCCGGTCGACCCTGATATCCGCCGACTCGGCCCCTGCTCCAATCTTAGCGCCCGATCGCCCTCTTTGCGTACCCGCAAGGGAACCGGGTCCGTTACTTCTTCAGCGCCGCCAGCTCGTCTTCGCCTTCCTTGGCGAATTGCTCCGGCGTCACCGCGCGGTCGGTGATCGCCGCCTGCTCCAGGATGAAGTCCACGACCTTCTCCTCATAGAGCGGCGCGCGCAGCTGGTTCAGAGCCTCCGGCGAACTCTGGTAGTATTCGAACACCTTCTTCTCGTGTCCGGGATAGCGCCGCGCCTCGGCGATCAGGGCCCGGGTCAGGTCTTCCAGGGCGACCTCGATGTTATTTAGGCGACCGACTTCCGAGAGCAAGAGGCCGAGCTTCACGCGGCGGACCGCGATGTCGCGATACTCCTGCTTCAGCTGCTCCTCGGTCTTGCCCTTGTCCTCTTCGTCGAGGCGGTCCGCCTTCATGTCCTCTTCGATCTGGCGCCAGATCGCCTGGAATTCAATATCCACCAGCCCCTCAGGCAGAGTGAACTCGTGGTTGTCGGCGAGCACGTCGAGGAGCTTGCGCTTCACCCGGGCGCGGGCGACCTGCCCGTATTCGCCTTCCATCCGCTCCTTGGTCTGCTTCTTGAGATCAGCGAGATCCTGGAGCCCCAGCGACTTCGCCAGCTCGTCGTCGAGCGCCGCCGGCTTCGGGGCGCGGATCTCGGTCGCGGTCACGTCGAACTCGGCCGCCTTGCCGGCCAGGTCGCTGTTGGCGTATTCGGCCGGGAAGGTCACCTTCACGACCTTGCTCTCGCCCTTCTTGATCCCGATCAGCTGGTCCTCGAAGCCCGGAATGAACTGGCCCGAGCCCAGCTCCAGGTAATGGCCCTCGGCGCTGCCGCCGTCGAAAGCGACGCCATCGACCTTGCCGACGAAGTTGATGACGGCGATGTCGCCCTTGGCGGCGGCATGGTCGTCGGCGGCGACGTCGGAGCCGCCCTGGCGCTTGGCCAGCATCTCGAGGCGGTCATCGACTTCCTTGTCCGGAACCTCGACCTTCACCCGCTCGAGCTTCACGGTCTTGAAGTCCATCGGCTTGATTTCCGGGATGACTTCCATGGCGACGCTGAACTCGAGGTCGGAATTCTCCTCGAACTTGGTGATCTCGACCTTGGGCTGCCCGGCCGGGCGCAGGTTGTTCTCGTGCATCAGCTTGTGCGAGCCCTCGTTGACGGCCTCGTTGATCACCTCGCCCAGCACGTTCTTCTGGTAGCGGCGCTTCAGCTCGGCCATCGGCACCTTGCCCGGGCGGAAGCCGGGAAGCTGGACCTTCTGGCCGAGCTCGACGAGCTTGCCATCGACCTTCGACTTGAGGTCGTCCGCGGGCACCACGACCTTGTATTCGCGCTTCAGGCCGCTGGTATTGGTTTCGGTAACCTGCATGATCGTCCAACTCTGCTCTGATGATTGACCCTAAATCGCCGAGCCGGATCTTTGGTGCGGGCGGAGGGACTTGAACCCCCACGACTTGCGTCACGGGAACCTAAATCCCGCGCGTCTACCAGTTCCGCCACGCCCGCCCGAAGTTACTCCCGAGGGGTCCGGCGAACCGGTTCAGAGGCCGCGATCCGGCCGCTCAGAAGCGCCTTCCGACCCCCAGGAATCCCAGGGGAAATCCGGTGAAATCAGGGCGCGGGTTTATCCCACGAAACCCACCCTTACAAGCAAATTCGCCCCGGAGCTCAAGGTGCGGAAATCGCACTATTTCCGCAACCTTACCCAGGGCCCGGTCTCGGCCTCGCCCTCGCCCACTTCGCACCAGCCGAGGTGCTCGTAGAAGGCGACCGCCCGCTTGTTGACCTTGTCGCATTTCAATTCGCAGATGCCCTTGGCGCGGGCCACCACCGCCTCCAGCAGCCGCCGCCCGATCCCGCGGTTCTGGAGCCGCGGTTCGACGTAGAGGCTGTGGATAAAGTTCTCGGGCCAATAGATTGATAATACAGCAATTATCTGGCCGGCCTGGACCGCCACCCATTGCTCCTCGCCGGTGATGCTCTCGAAGTAGCGCTCGGGCACGTAATAGTCGGGCGGGTGCAGCGGAAAGGCCTGCCGATAGGCCGCCAGGAAGACCGCGGCACAGGCGGGATGATCCTCCGGCTGAGCCGGCCGGATCACCAAGTCGGGCGAAAGCTCATTCAGGGTCCACCTCGGAGAGCAGCCGGAGGACTTCCGGAATCAGTTCCGGCAGGTCCTCGGCGATGAGGCCGGGCCCGAAGGCCGCGCCGGCCATGCCGTGCAGCGACACCCCGGCCGCCGCCGCCTCGAAGGCCGGCATCCCCTGCCCCAGCAGCCCCAGGATCAGCCCGGCCAGAACATCGCCCGAGCCGGCGGTCGCCAGCCAGGCCGGCGCATCGGCATTGATCGCCGCCCTTCCGTCCGGCGCGACAATGACCGTGTCGGCGCCTTTCATCACCACCGTGCAACCCGAAAGGCGCGCGGCTTCACGGGCGCGGACCAGCTTGTCGCCTTTGAGGTCGGGGAAGAGACGCGCGAACTCGCCTTCATGCGGCGTGAGCACGATGTCCGCCCGGCCGAGCTTGGCGAGCGCATCGACGCCGCCGGCAAACGCGGTCAAGCCGCCGCCGTCGATGACCAGCGCGCGGTTGGAAGCCGCCGCCGTCTCGACCGCGCCGGCGGTGGCGCTGTCGGCCGGCAAGCCGGATCCGACCAGCACGGACGTGAAGCGCTTGTCTTCGAGCAGGGCTTGCAGCGCCGCGGCATCGGCGGCCTCGCGCACGATCAGGCCGGGCTGGTCGATCAGGTAATAGGGATGCGCCTCGCGCGGTGCGGCGACGGTCAGCATGCCGGCGCCGACCCGCCGCGCCGCGCGCGAGGCCAGCCGCGTCGCCCCCGGCATGGTCGCGCCGCCGACCACCAATGCATGGCCGCGGGTGTATTTGTGATCCGCCGCCGAAGGCAGCGGCAGGTGGTTGCGCCAGAGCGCGGTGCCGTTGACCCGCGGAACCTTCGCGAGATCGGGCAGGTCCTCGTCGCGGCAGCCGATATCCGCCACCACCAGATCGCGCGCCCATTCGCGTCCGGGCAGCAGCAGATGTCCGCGCTTCGGCCAGCCGAAGGTGACCGTGAGCGCAGCCCGGGGTGCTGCGCCCAGCACCGCGCCGGTATCGGCATCGATGCCGCTCGGCACATCGACCGCGACCACCGGGCAAGGCCGGCCATGCAGGGCGTGGATGACCGCCTTCACCGCATCCGCAACCGGACGCGCCAGGCCGATGCCGAAGATTGCGTCGATGACGACGCAGTCGCCCTCGTCCAGCTTTGCCAAGGCGCCGGGCTCGAGCTTCGCGATCGACCCGCCCCAGAGCGCAGCGGCGCGCGCGGCATCGCCGCTGTAGAGCTCGCGGGCCTGCATCGCCGCGACATGCACGTCCAAGCCGAGCGCTTTCAATTCCGAGGCGACGATGAAGCCGTCGCCGCCGTTGTTGCCCGGACCGGCCAGGACCAGCGCCCGCTTGAACGGCGTCGGCCAGCGCAGGCGGATTGCCTCGACCACGGCGCGGCCCGCCGTCGCCATCACGTCGAAGCTCGGTGTGCCGCGGGCGAAGAGTGCTGCTTCCGCCGCGCGCATCTCCGCGGCGGTGACGACCGGAAGGCCGGCAATCTCTTCGGCCGAGCGGCCGTGTCGATGCCAGCGCAGCTTCATCTCAAGACGGACTCTGCGCCTTGACGTGGTTGGCAACCGCTTCGCGCAGCAGCGCCACGTCGGAGCCCGAGATCACCAGGTCGAAGCCGAGTGCAAACAGGGCCTTCGCGTCGCGCTCCTTGGTCGGCACCGTGCCGAGCCATTTCCCCTTGGCCTTGGCCGCGGCGATGATCCGGTCGATCGCCTTGCGCACGGTCGGGTGATCGCCCTGCCCCAGATGGCCCAGCGAAGTGGAGAGATCGTTCGGCCCGACGAACAGCATATCGACGCCATCGACCGCGGCGATCTTCTCCACCGCATCGAGCCCGCCCAGGGTCTCGATCTGCGCCATCACCATCTGGCGCACCGGGATGCTGTCGAAATAGCCCTTGGTGTCGTGGCCGTAGCCGGACGCGCGGATGCCGCCGGTCGCCAGACCGCGCCGGCCGCGCGGCGGATAGTAGCAGGCCGCGACCACCGCCTCGGCATCGGCGACGGAATCCACCATCGGGAACATGACGGTCGAGATGCCCATGTCGAGCAGGCGCTTCACGTGGTTGGGATCATGCGAGGGCACCCGCACCATCACCTGCGCGCCGCGCGATTCCGCCGCCACCGTCTGGCTGTGGATCATCTGCAACTCGGTCGGCCCGTGCTCCTGGTCAATGAGCAGCGCCGAATAGCCGGCGATCGCCATGATCTCGGCGGTCACCGGGGTCAGGCCATAGACCCAGCCGGCCAGGACCTTCTCGCCGGCTTTCAGGCGCTCCTTGATGCTGCGCGCGGTCACGTGTGGTCTCTCCTCATATTTCGGGTTCAATCGGGCAGGAAGGCGGCTTGGCGCCGGGTGCTCAGTTAATCACCGGCCGGCACTTCTGTCCGCCGTCGCGTTCCTTGATCTTGGCGCAAAGCTCTTGCGCCTTCTGCACACTTTCGATCGGCCCCACATAGACACGATAGGCCGTGTTGGTGCCGCTGGCGAATTGCCGGACTTCCAAAGCGTAGCTGTCGAGCAAAGGTGCAAACTTCGTCTTCGCGCCGCCATCGCCGTCGAAGGCCTTGCGCGCCGCCTGGTCCTGGCCCCAGTCCTGGCCGAGCCATATGTGGAAGATCTGCTTGCCCGCGGTCAGCGAGTCCGCGATCGGCAGATGCTGTTCGAGCGCCGCCGCTGCGTCATCGTGAGCGGCTTCAGGCGCGGGCGCAGCTTCGGCATGGTCCGTGTCGGCCGGCGCGGCTTCCGCGGGGGCTGCTTCCGCCGGCGGCGGCGTTTCAGCCTGCGTCTCGGCCGGCGGTTCAGCCGGCGCGGCGGGCTGTACGGCCGGCGTCTCCGCTTCGGCGACCTTGGTCTCGGCCTCCGCCGGCTTCGGCTCGGTCGGCGTTTCGGTCGCGGCGTGGTCGTCGGTCTTCGCTGCTTCGGCGGCGTGCGCGTCGGCTTTCGGCACCGAAGTCGCCGCGCTGCTGGCGGGCGGCGGCGGCGTGTCCACGGGCTCAGGCTCGGTCTTCGGCTCGCTGTCGAGAATGCTGCTGCCGGTCGTTTCCTGTGTGGTCGCCGGAGTCTCAGCTTCAGCTGGAGCGGCCGGCGCGGCTTCGGCATGCTGATCCGCCGGCTTGGTCGTGGATGCGGTTTCGGTCTTCGGCGAATCCGCCGCCGTTTTGGCCTTTGCCGCGGTCTCGGGCGTCGCCGGTTCCGTCGCCGCATGTTCCTCGGTCTTCGGCGGCTCGGTCACTTCCGCAGCCTTCTTTTCCGGCTCGGTCTTCGGCGCTTCTTCCTTTGCAGTCTCGGTCTTCTCGAGCTCGACCTTCGCGGGCTCGGTCTTGGCAGGCTCGCTCTTCGACGCTTCTTCCGTCTTGGAGGCGTCCATCTGTTCGAGGTAGCGCTTGGCGTCGCTGCTGCCGTTGGCGGCGGCGCGCTCCAGCCAGTCGCGCGCGGCCTTCTCGTCCTTCTGGACGCCGACGCCCTGGTAATAGAGTTGTCCCATGTAAGCCTGGGCGTAAGGCAGGCCGCCCTCCGCCGCCTTGGCGATCCAGCGGGCGCCCTCTTCATCGCTCTTCGCCAGGCCCTCGCCCAGCATGTACTGGATGCCGAGATTGAACTCGGCGGTGGTGTTGTTCTTCTCCGCCGCCTGCTTCCAGAGCTCGATCGCCTTCTTCTGGTCCTTGGCGACGCCGCGGCCGCTGGCATAGAGCATCGCGAGATTGTTCAGCGCCGGCGCGTAATCCTGCTTGGCCGAAGCCTCGTACCAGCGGATCGCTTCCTTGATGTCCGGCTTGTCCAGGCCGCGCCCGGTCTCGTAGATCAGGCCCAGCCCATGCTGCGCCTGGGCGTCGCCGCCCTGGGCCGGCGCGTTCCACTCCTTCATCGCCGCCTTGTAGTTGCCGGCGTTGAAGGCCTGGAGCCCGGCATTGTAATCGGCCAGCGCGGCGGTCCCGGCGGCAGCCGCCCCGGCCAAGGCCAGGGCGGCCAGCTTCATGTTGAGTCGCAAAGGAAAAATCCGATTCATGATCGCCAATATGCCGCCGCCGACCGGTGGGCGCAATGCGCCGCCGTGCCCTAGATGCAGTTTCAATGCCGCCTCTCTAGTGCCGGGGCGGCGGTTCGTCCTGGGCCTTGGCCTCCTCCGGCACGCGGGCCAGGGGACCGGCCTGGTGATGGATCATGCGCCAGCCGCCGTCGGCGCGGATGAACAGGTTGCTGGCAACCAGATGCTGGTTGCCGAATCGCTCATAGCAGCAGACCAGTCCGATATCGCCGAAGATGGTGGCCTTCGGCGCGACCGCACTCACCGGAATCGGGCCGGCATTGCTGAGAATCTCCCGCCAGCTCGCCAGCACCTCGGTCCGATTGGTGATCGGCGGCCAACCGGGATGAACGCAAAAGACATTGGCCTGCTCGGCCCAGACCGCCGCCATCGCCTCCAGACTGCCCGCGGCGAAGGCCTGGTAGAAGGCGTCGTTGGCAAATTCCAAGGTCGCGACATCGGCGCTCATATCTCATTTCCCATCGCGCTGTTGTGACGCGGCGGCCGCGTCGTCTCCAACCGAAGAGAGGTTGCACCCCGGGCACGTGCACTGCAACATGGCCGCCCCTCAAGTTTGACCGGATACCACCGATGATCGGCCGTCTCAATCACGTGGCGATTGCAGTGCCAGACCTCGCCGCGGCTTCGGCGCTCTATGGCGGCGCGCTCGGCGCCAAGGTCTCGGCGCCGGTGGCACAGCCGAAGCACGGCGTCACCGTCGTCTTCGTCGAGCTGCCGAACACCAAGATCGAGCTCTTGCAGCCGCTGGGCGAGGAATCGCCGATCGCCGGCTACTTGGCGCGCAATCCTGCGGGCGGCATCCACCATGTCTGCTATGAGGTGGATGACATCCTGGCCGCGCGCGACCAGTTGAAAGCTTCGGGCGCAAGGGTGCTCGGCGACGGCGAGCCGAAGATCGGCGCCCATGACAAGCCGGTGCTGTTCCTGCACCCGAAGGACTTCCTCGGCACGCTCATCGAACTCGAACAGGCATAATCGGAAAATGAACTGGCTCGGATCTTTCTTCATCTACATGGTCGTCTGGTGGGTGGTGCTGTTCGCGGTGCTGCCCTGGGGCGTCAGGCGCAACGAGAACCCGGAGGTCGGCCACGATACCGGCGCGCCGGCGGTCACCCATCTGAAGCAGAAGCTGATCGCGACGACCTTGATCACCTTCGTGCTCTGGGGCATCGGCGTGTTCCTGTTCTGGCATTACGGCCTGTCGCTGACCATGCTGGAGCATGCGAAGTAGCCGAAGGCTGCTCGGAAGGTTTTGGGGGAAATCATGAGCGGATATTGCAAGGTGGCGCCCGGCCATGAATGGCACGGGCCCTATCATGGCGAGCATTACGGCTATCCGATCGCCGATGACAACGAGCTGTTCGAGCGGCTGATCCTGGAGATCAACCAGGCCGGCCTTTCCTGGCTCACCATGCTGAAGAAACAGCAGGGCTTCCGCGACGCCTACCACAACTTCGAGATCGCCAAGGTCGCGCGCTACGGCGAGCGGGATCGCAAGCGGCTGCTGAACGATGCCGGCATCATCCGCAACAAGCTCAAGGTCAACGCCGCGATCGAGAACGCGAAGCGCATCCAGGCGCTGCAGAAGAGCCACGGCTCCTTCGCCGCCTGGCTGGCCGCGCAACATCCGCTGACCAAGCCGGAATGGATGAAGCTCTTCAAGAAGACCTTCGTCTTCACCGGCGGCGAGATCGTCGGCGAGTTCCTGATGAGCATCGGCTATCTCCCCGGCGCCCATGCTCCCGACTGCCCGGTCCACAAGAAGATCGCCAAGCTGAAGCCGGCCTGGATGGCCGCTGTGAAGAAGGGGATGAAGTACTAGAAGCCGGAATCAAAAAGAGGCGGCCTTGCGGCTGCCCCTTTGAAGTGTAGCGTCCCCTGTGTTTTGTGAGCTGCCACCTTACGGCTTTCGGCGCTGTCCCTCCCAGAACTTGGACTGTGCTCCTTCGGCTCGCTCGCCCCGGATTCGTTATGTCCGAGGGAAGGGGACGGTACTCACATCCCCGAATTGTGTCACGCCTCTTATTCCCGTTTTAGGGCAATAATATTGGCTCTTATGGATTTACTGTAACCGCGTCTTCACTCAGTGATCTCATAGGGGACGATGATGGCTTCGTCCTTCGCGAAGATGGTGCAGGGCACGCCGCCGCTGCGGGTGTGGCAGATGTCGATCGCGTCCTGGCTGACCGGCATGCCCTCGATGCATTCGTTCACCGGGCAGCCGGTCAAGCCCCAGCTCCGCCCATCCTGTGCCACGGCAAAATAGCCCTGGCCCATCGGCTTATGCCAGGCGATCGGGGTCAGCCAATATTTATAGTTTTCAAAGGCCGCCCAGGTCGCCTTGGTGATGGTAACCTTGCCGCCGGACGGTGCCGCGGCCTCCGTTGCGGGCGCCTTCGCGTCCGACTTGCCGGCGCCGAACCAGCCTTCAACGGTGCTGCATCCCGAAAGCAGGATCACCGAAGCGATCAATAAGAAACGCATCAGTCGTTCTCCCACCGACTGCCCATCCCTGATTGGATTTATACGGGATCAAGACCGGGATTAACAGTGCCGTAATATGGTGAATTGCGTCAAATGCATCGCAGACCGAGCCGTGCGAGGACGAACGGAATGATGCAAAATGCGAAATCTCGGGAGTAAAGGGGGCGCTGGGGCGAACGAGGGGACTCGAACCCCCGACATCCAGGACCACAACCTGGCGCTCTAACCAACTGAGCTACGTCCGCCATCGCGCGTCGGGGCCGGCCAAGGAAACCCTCGGGACGGCCCTTCAGAACGGCGAGGATGTAACCGAGGGGGCCAGAACCGTCAAGCCACCCGCATGAAGCTTGGCGCGGCCGGGGCTTATCCCCCCTTCTCCACCTTGTCTCGGGCTGTCGTCGGCATGCAAATTCCTGTCGGCTTCGGCCCGCTGGCCGTGTGGTCTTTCGCTAAACTCCCGGCCCGACCCGGCCCCGGTTGAGGGGCCTTCACTGAGGGATCTTTCATGCTTCACCTTGCGAGCGGCATGGGCCGTCTTGGCACCGAATCCGCCTTCGAAGTCCTCGCCCGCGCCAAGGCGCTGGAAGCCCAGGGCAAGAGCATCATCAGCCTTTCGATCGGCCAGCCCGACTTCCAGACCCCGGGCCACATCGTCGAGGCCGCGATCAAGGCGCTCAAAGACGGCCACCACGGCTACACCCCGGCCAACGGCATCCCGCAGGTCCGCGAGGCGGTCGCCGCCGACCTGCACCGCCGGCACGGCGTCACCGTCGATCCGGCCAACGTGCTGATCGTCCCCGGCGGCAAGGTCACGATGTATTTCGCGATCGCCATGTTCGGCGAGCCGGGTGCTGAGATCATTTATCCGAACCCCGGCTTCCCGATCTACGAGAGTGCCATCAAGTTCACCGGCGCGACCCCGGTGCCGCTGCCGCTGCTGGAAGAGAACGGCTTCGGCTTCAAGGCCGAGGACGTGCTCTCGCGCATCACGCCGAAGACCCGCCTCATCATCATCAACTCGCCGGCCAACCCGACCGGCGGCATCTGCGTCAAGGCCGAGATCGATAAGCTGGTCGCCGGCCTGGAGAAGCACCCGGACGTCGCGATCATGTCGGACGAGATCTATTCCGAGATGCTCTACGACGGCAACGTCCACACCAGCCTGCTCAAGTATCCGCAGCTCGCCGACCGCCTGATCGTGCTGGACGGCTGGTCGAAGACCTACGCGATGACCGGCTGGCGCATGGGCTACTCGGTCTGGCCGAAGTCGCTGATCGAGCATGCCACGCGCCTGTGCATCAACGTGCATTCCTGCGTCAACGCGGCGGCCCAGTGGGCCGGCATCGCGGCGCTGCAGGGCCCGCGCGGCGAGATCGACAAGATGATGAAGGCGTTCGACGAGCGCCGGAAGTTCGTGGTCGCCGAGCTGAACAAGCTGCCCGGCGTCTCCTGCATCACGCCGCTTGGCGCCTTCTATGCCTTCCCGAATATCAAGGGCACCGGCTTCAAGTCGAAGGCGCTGGAAGTGGCGCTGCTCGACGAGGCCGGCGTCGCCTCGATCGCCGGCACCAGCTTCGGCGCCTATGGCGAAGGGTACCTGCGGATCTCCTACGCCAACTCAATCGAGAACATCGCCGAGGCGATGAAGCGCATCGGCAGCTTCCTGGCAAAGCGCAAGGCAGCCTGACCTTTTAGACATCAAGCTGACAGAACGCGTCCGACCAAGGTCGGACGCGTTTTTGTTTGCGGCCGGTTATTCGCCAACGACTCCACGCCTCCCGGTTTCGTGATTGGCGGTCGCTGCAGTGCAGCGATTAGCTGCTGTTGAGCCCTCCAATCGAAAGCTCTCAGCGATGCGCAGCGCCGCCCTTCGCCTGCTCGAAAACGACCCGCCGACGCTGCTCTCGGTCGCCACGACGGTGCCGAAGCACCGGCTCGCGCAGGGCGAGGTCGCCGCGATCGCACCGCGGCTGTTCGATCGTCAGAAATCCGACATCGACCGGCTGATGCCGGTGTTCGAAAATGCCGGCATCGCCACCCGCTATTCCTGCGTGCCGATCGACTGGTATCTGGAGCCGCATGGCTGGCGCGAGCGCAACCAGCTCTATCTCGACAACGCAGTCGAGCTGCTGACCGAAGCGGCGGAGAATGCGCTTGCCCAAGCCGGGCGGAGGCCGCAGGACATCGCCGCTGTCGTGGTCGCATCGACCACCGGCATCGCGACGCCGAGCCTCGACGCCTTGTTGCTCAACCGGCTCGGTTTGCCGTCGCACATTCTGCGCCTGCCGATCTTCGGCCTCGGCTGCGCTGGCGGCGTGCTGGGTCTGAGCCACGCGGTGGCGCTGGCCCGGAGTCTCGACAGGGACGACCGTGGGGGCGACGTGCTGTTCCTGGCGGTCGAGCTCTGCGCCCTCACCTTCCGCCAGGGCGATCTCTCGAAGAGCAACATCGTCGCTGCGGCGCTGTTCGGCGACGGGGCCGCGGCCCTGGTGATCGGCCGGCCCGGATCGGAGGGCCTGCGCTTCGGCCCCTCCGGCACCCATACCTGGCCGGACTCGCTCGACGTCATGGGCTGGCATGTCGAGGATGACGGGCTCGGCGTGCTGTTCTCCCGCGACATTCCCGCTCTGGTGCGCGACGAGTTCGGCCCGGCCATGGACGCCTTCCTCGGGCGTTGCGATCTCAGTCGCGACGACCTCGCCGGCTTCGTCTGCCATCCGGGCGGCGTGAAGGTGCTCGATGCTTTGGAAGAGGCCTTCGGTCTCGAACCCGGCACGATGCAGGAGGCGCGCGACGTGTTGCGCGAGCATGGCAACATGTCGGCGGTGACAGTGCTGTTCGTGCTGGAGCGGATGCTGCACCGCGGCCTGGCCGGCAGGCAGCTGATGACGGCGCTCGGGCCCGGCTTCAGCGCCGGCTTCCAGATCCTGGAAGCATGACTTTTGCGCTGCTCCTGTTCGTGACATTGCAGCGCCTCGGCGAATTGGCGATCGCGCGGCGCAACACGCAACGCCTGCTGGCCGATGGCGCGGTCGAGATCGGCGCCGGTCACTATCCGCTGCTGGTCCTGCTGCATACGTCATGGCTGACGGCGCTCTGGATCCTGGCGCTTTCCGGTCGGGCGGAAATCTGGTGGCCGGCGGTCGCAGGCTATGCGATCGCCGAGCTGGCGCGCGCCTGGGTGATGGCGAGCCTCGGCCGCTACTGGACCACCCGCATCATCGTCCCGCGCGGCGCGCCGGTGGTACGCAGCGGACCCTACCGCTTGCTCAAACACCCGAACTATTGGGTGGTCGCCGCCGAGATTGCGCTGTTGCCGCTGGCGCTGGGCTCGTGGACACTGGCCCTGGTCTTCTCGGGATTGAATGCCGCCGTGCTCAGTTGGCGGATCCGGGTCGAGGAAGGCAGCCTCGCGCCGCGCCGAACGCTGCCCGATTCCTAAGCATGCCCGCCTAATTATTCAGCATTTCCGCAGCGCACCAACAAATTAATATGGCGATTCCAGCGGCTTAGACGCTGGCACGAGCTTTGCGAATTGGGCGAGGAACCTATGGCAGGGAAAGGCCTGGAGAACGCATGAAAAAGATCGAAGCCATCATCAAGCCGTTCAAACTCGACGAGGTGAAGGACGCGCTGCACGAAGTTGGGATCCAGGGCATCACCGTCACCGAGGCCAAGGGCTTCGGCCGGCAGAAGGGCCATACCGAGCTCTATCGCGGCGCCGAGTATGTCGTCGATTTCCTGCCGAAGATGAAGCTCGAGGTCGTGCTGGAAGACCACCTGGTCGAGCGCGCGATCGAGGCGATCCGCCAGGCGGCCGCCACGGGGCGCATCGGCGACGGCAAGATCTTCGTCATCAATGTCGAGGAAGCCATCCGCATCCGCACCGGCGAGCGCGGGCCGGATGCGATCTAATCGCTAATCTATGGTGGCGCACAGTAGCCGAAAGGTCTATGCGTCCGCGCAGTGAGTGACCCAAAGGATCGCCGGGGGAGAGCGGTCCAGAAACCAAACAACAAACGATCGGAAGAGAGACCATGTCCAGCGTCAAGAAAACCCTGGAGCTGATCAAAGCCCAGGACGTCAAGTACGTCGATTTCCGTTTCACCGACCCGCTCGGCCTCTGGCATCACCTGTCGCAGCATGTCAGCACCGTCGATGAGGACATGCTGACCGAGGGCGTCATGTTCGACGGGTCCTCGATCGCCGGTTGGAAGGCGATCAACGAGAGCGACATGGTGCTGAAGCCGGACTGCGCCACCGCGATCATGGACCCCTTCGCGGCGCAGACCACGCTGGTCATCAACTGCGACATTCTCGAGCCGCTGACCGGCCAGAACTACGGCCGTGACCCGCGCTCGATCGCCAAAAAGGCGGAAGCCTATGTGAAGAGCTCCGGCGTGGGCGACACCATCTATGTCGGCCCGGAAGCCGAGTTCTTCGTGTTCGACGACATCCGCTACGACGTCACCATGAACGCGACTTTCGTCGAGTTCACCTCGGAAGAGGCGCCGTATGTCACCGGCAAGAAATTCGAAGAGGGCAACCACGGCCACCACATGAAGATCAAGGGCGGCTATTTCCCGGTCGCCCCGCTCGACTCCGCCCAGGACCTCCGCGGCGAGATGCTGACCACCCTTGCCGCCATGGGCGTCGAGGTCGAGAAGCATCACCACGAGGTGGCGCCGTCGCAGCATGAGCTCGGCGTGAAGTTCGGCACCTTGGTGAACTGCGCCGACGCGATGCAGAAGTACAAATACGTGGTGAAGAACGTCGCCCACAACTACGGCAAGACGGCGACCTTCATGCCCAAGCCGGTCAAGGGCGACAACGGTTCGGGCATGCATGTGCACCAGTCGATCTGGAAGGACGGCAAGCCGCTGTTCGCGGGCAACGGCTATGCCGACCTGTCCGAGATGTGCCTCTACTACATCGGCGGCATCATCAAGCACGCCAAGGCCCTGAACGCCTTCACCAACCCGACCACCAACTCCTACAAGCGGCTGATTCCGGGCTTCGAGGCGCCGGTGTTGCTCGCCTACTCCTCGCGCAACCGCTCGGCCTCCTGCCGCATCCCCTATGTCGCAAGCCCGAAGGGCAAGCGCGTCGAGGTGCGGTTCCCGGATCCGCTCGCCAACCCCTACCTCGCCTTCGCGGCGATGGTGATGGCGGGCCTCGACGGCATCCAGAACAAGATCCACCCGGGCGACCCGATGGACAAGAACCTCTACGACCTGCCGCCCGAGGAGCTGAAGAATGTGCCTACCGTTTGCGGCTCGCTGCGTGAGGCGCTGCAGTCGCTGGAAGCCGACAAGAGCTTCCTCCTGAAGGGCGACGTCTTCACCGAGGACTTCATCAGCGCCTATCTCGAGCTGAAGTGGGAAGAGGTCTACGCCCTCGAGCACACCCCGCATCCGATCGAGTTCAAGATGTACTACTCTTCCTAAGCCGGACCCTCTTCCGGAAACTTGCGGCCGGGCGAAAGCCCGGCCGTTCTGTTTGCGCGACCCGCCTACAGCCGGCATCAGTCTCGCGCAGTGGGACCATATGGAGCCCTGCGTTACGCAGCACGACATTCTTTTAGAAAGGTTCAAATTCTCCGCTTTATCGAATGGTTAACCGGTCTTGATCTAGATCTACTCCCGAAAACCAAAAGCTGGGAGTTTCTGCGGTGACCATTGGCAAGCGTTTCCTGATCGCCGGCATCATATCCATCCTTGCGCTGATCGCGGTGAGCGCCCTGGGTGTCTGGGGCACCATCGAAGCCGTCAGAGGCAGCGCGCAGATCAACACGGTTTCCACGGCGGTCCGCAATCACATGGAAGCGGACATGATGCACGACGCGCTGCGGGCCGACGTGCTCTACGCCTTGCGCGAGGGCAAGACCGGAAACAAGGACGCCCAGCCGGGTATCGCCGCCGACACCGCGGACCACATCAAGAATTTCGAGGAGCATGTCGAGGCCAACAAGGAACTCGACCTGCCGGCCGAAGCGCGCAAGTCGCTCGACGACCTCGACCCGGTGCTGTCGCCCTATATCGAGGCGGCGCAGAAGATGGTCGACACCGCCTTCACCGACAACTATGCCGCCCAGCGCGGATTCGACGACTTCATGAAGACGTTCGAGACGCTGGAAGAAAAGATGGGCGCCACCGGCGACGCCATCCAGGAGAGCGCCAACACGATCCAGGCTGAGGTCAACAGCAAGACCCAGACCAGCTTCATCCTGCTCGCCGTCATCATCGCGGTTTCGGTGATCGCGGTCGTCGCGGTGCTGACCTTGACGGCGCGCTCGGTCGTGCGCCCGGTCAAGGCAATAACCCGCGCCATGGGCAGCCTCGCCGCCGGCGATCTTGCCACCGAGATCCCCGGCCGCAACCGCAAGGACGAGATCGGCGCCATGGCCGATGCGCTGGAAGTGCTGAAGGAGAACTCGCTGCGCGCGCAGCACCTCTCCGGCCAGCAGGGCGAAGTCCATGACGCGCAGCGCCGCCGCGCCGAAGCGCTGGAGCGTTTGTGCCAGGAGTTCGACACCGAAATGTCGAGGAACCTGAGCGACGTCGCCAACTCGCTGCAGACGATGCAGAGCGCGGTCGGCTCGATGGCGAAGAGCGCTGAGCAGACCGCCGGCGAAGCCGGCCATGCCAACGAAGCCTCGGCGCAGACCGCCAGCAGCGTCGGCTCGGTCGCCAGCGCCACCGGCGAGCTCTCCAACACCATCACCGAGATCACCCGCCAGGTCGCCCAGTCGAACCAGATCGCCGGCGAGGCGGCCAACCAGGCCCGCCAGACCAACGAGCAGATCAAGGGCCTGGCGATCGCCGCCGAGAAGGTCGGCGCCATCGTGCAGCTGATCAACGCGATCGCGGGCCAGACCAACCTGCTGGCGCTCAACGCCACGATCGAAGCGGCGCGTGCGGGCGAGGCCGGCAAGGGCTTCGCGGTGGTGGCTTCGGAAGTGAAGAACCTGGCCAGCCAGACCGCCAAGGCGACCGAAGAGATCGCGAGCCATGTCGGCGCGATCCAGACCGAGACCCAGCGCTCGGTCTCGGCGATCCAGAGCGTCGCCGCCATCATCGAACAGATCAACCAGATCACCGCTTCGGTCGCCACCGCCGTCGAGCAGCAGGGCGCCGCCACCCAGGAGATCGTGAAGAGCGTCGATCAGGCCTCGGGCGGCACCCGCGAGGTGACCGAGAGCATCAACACCGTGGTCGGCGCGGCCGGTGAATCACGCAACGCCGCGGCGCGCCTGACCGAGGTGACCGGCGCGCTCAGCACCCAGTCGCAGTCGCTCAGGGCCGGCGTCGAACGCTTCCTCGCGAATGTGAAGGCGGTCTAACCGGCGGGACCCTTCCAGGTCATCAGCCGCTCCTCCGCGAAGAACCGCGCGCCCAGGCGTTGATAGAAGGCCATGGCCGCGGGGTTCTGGTCCCAGACGGTCCAGAGCAGGCGTTGCCCGCCGCGTTGGCGGATCACCGCGGCGGCCGCGTCCATCAAGGCCCGCCCCACCCCGCTCTTGCGCGCAATCGGCCGCACGAAGAGATCGACCACGTGCAGGCTGGGCGCGGCATCGGCCGGCCAGTAGCCAAAGTGGTACATGAGATAGCCGACCACCGTACCGTCCTGCTCCGCCACCAGCACATGGGCCAGCGGTTCGGCACAAAAGACGTCGCGCGCCAGGATCTCGGGCGAGAAAACAATGTCGTCCGCTTCCGGAATCGCCGGCGCGTCGGATGCGACCGGCATGGCGTCGAGCTCGTCGACAAACTCCTGGGACATCCGGCTGAGCTCGCCTGAATCGCCGGGAAGCGCGGGCCGGATCAAGGGCGCAACGCGGCCCGTGCGTCGAACCGCAACTCGGTTTGTGCCTGGCGAATGATCTGCCAGCCACCGCTGATGCCGAGGAAGGCCATGATCGCGGCAACGACCAGATCCGGATAGCCGGTTCCGGTGCCGAACACACCCGCGGCCGCTGCCACCACGGCGATGTTGCCGATTGCGTCGTTGCGCGAGCAGATCCAGACCGATCGCATGTTGGCGTCGCCCTGGCGAAAGCGGAACAGCATGAGCGCCACGCCGGCATTGGCGATCAGCGCCAGGACTCCGACGATGCCCATGACTTCGGCTTGCGGCAAGGTCCCGGCATAGGCGTGCCAAGCCGTGGAGCCGAGGACCCAGAGCCCGAGCGCCAGCAGAGCCCAGCCCTTCAACAGGGCCGCCCGCGCGCGCCAGGCGAGACCCAGCCCCGCCACGCCGATGCTGATGGCGTAATTCGCGGCATCGCCCAGAAAGTCGAGCGCGTCGGCCTGCAGCGAGGCGGAGCCCGCCGCGGCACCGGCAGCGATCTCGGCGACGAACATCGACGCATTGACGCCGAGCGCAACCCAAAGCGCACGGCGCCAAGCCGGGCTATCGACCGCCTTGGCCTGGGAGGAGCAATTGTCGTGAGAACAGCATCCGGACATTCGGGTTTCGATCGTTGAAGTGGCGTTACCGACCCTCTAATATGGACCCTATAGTCACTAGAGGGTCAAGGCGATGGCGGAACGATTTTCCATTGGCGACCTGGCCAAGGCCACAGACACCAAGGTCGAAACCATCCGCTACTACGAAGGAATTGGATTGTTGCCAAAGCCGGCGCGGACGGCGGGCAACTATCGCAGCTATGTCGCGGCGCATCTCATGCGTCTCGGCTTCATCCGCCGTGCCCGGGATCTCGGTTTCTCCCTGGACGAGGTCCGCGCCCTGCTGCGCCTCTCAGACGATCGCAGCCGATCCTGCGAACAAGTCGACGCGCTGGCCAAGGCGCATCTCTCCGATGTCGAGCGAAAGATCGCCGATCTCGAGGCGCTGCGGAACGAGCTCAAAGAGCTGATCCGCCAGTGCCGCCACGGCACGATCGACGAGTGCCGGATTCTCGAAGCCTTGGCGCCCTCCGCCGCTCAGCCCCTCGCGCGATAACCCGCCGCGAGCTCGGCGTAATGCTCGGCCGAATAGGCAAAATAGGCGAGCTCCTTGTCGCTGAGCAGGCGCATCAGCTTGGCCGGGCTGCCGGCCCAGAGCTCGCCCTTCTTCACCCGCTTGCCCGGCGTCACCAGCGCGCCGGCGGCGACCATACCGCCGCCTTCGACCACCACGCCATCCATCACGCAGGCCTTCATGCCGACGAAGGCGCCGTCCTCGAGGGTGCAGGCGTGGAGCAGCGCCATATGGCCGACCGTGATGTCGTTGCCGATTGTGGTCTTGGTGCCGGTAGCCCCTTCCCGCTCGTGATTCACGTGGATGACGGTGCCGTCCTGGATGTTGGTGCGGGCGCCGATCTTGATGCTGTTGCTGTCGCCCCTGAGCACGCAGCCGTACCAGATGCTGGAGCCGGCGCCGATCTCGACATCACCGATGATGACGGCGGTCTCGGCGATGAAGGCGTCCGGCGCGATCTTCGGGGTGATGCCTTCGAAGGGCTTGATCAGGGCGGGCATGGCGAGCGGCTTCATGCCTTGTCCAATCCCAGCATCAGGCGGATGTTCTGCACCGCCGCACCCGAAGCACCCTTGCCGAGATTGTCGAGCCGCGCCACCAGCAGCGCCTGGTTGAGCGCGTCGTTGCCGTAGACGCGGAGCTCCATCTTGTCGGTGTCGTTCAAGGGCTCGGCCTCCAGGCGGTCGTTCGGCGCGGTCTTGACCACCTTCACCAGCTCGGCGCCCTCGAAATGGCGTTCGAGCGCGGCTTCGAGATCGGCGGCCTTGGGTTTGCCGGGGAGCGTGTCGAGATGCAGCGGCACCGAGACCAGCATGCCCTGGCGGAAATGCCCGACCGAGGGGATGAAGATCGGCCGGCGCGAAAGCTTGGAATATTGCATGAGCTCCGGCACGTGCTTGTGCTCGAAGCCGAGGCCGTAGAGCTCGAAGGACGGACCGCCGGTCGCCTCATGCGCCTCGATCATCTGCCTTCCGCCGCCGGAATAACCGCTGACCGCGTTGACGGTGACGGGGTAATCGGCCGGCATCAACCCGGCCTCGACCAGCGGGCGGATGAGCGCGATGCCGCCGGTCGGGTAGCAGCCGGGATTGGAGACGTGCTTCGCCTCGGCGATGCGCTTGGCTTGGCCCCGGTCCATCTCGGCGAAGCCGTAGACCCAGTCCGGCGCCACGCGATAGGCGGTGCTGGCATCGAGGATGCGGGGCGCGGCATTGCCCAATCCGGCGGCGAGCGCGACCGACTCCTTGGCCGCCGCATCGGGCAGGCAGAGCACGACCAGGTCCACTTCGCCCATGATCTCGCGCCGCGCATTGGGATCCTTGCGCTTCTCGCCGGTCAGGCTCCGGAGCTCGATCCCAGCCTGCGTCAGCAAGCGCTCGCGGATCCCGAGCCCCGTCGTGCCCGCCTCGCCATCGATGAAAACCCGCGCCGTCGCCGCCATTGGTGGACCTTCCTGCCGAACCTTGCCCGTCCTAGCTAATGGAGACGGCCGGGAGGATCAAGCGACGGTTCCGCGCAGCGGCCTTGCGTCAGTTCCTGCCGAGGAAGCTCAGGATCTCCGCCGCGGCGGCCTCGCCCGAGGTGACCGCGCCCTCGAACCAGCCGGCCTGGTCGGGCGCGAAGTCCGAGCTGGCGAAGGCGAGCGGACCGTGGCGGCGCCAGGTGGCCGCCACCGTGGCCTCCGGTGCGTCGAGATTGGTCGCGACCCAGGCGCCCCTGGCGAAGGGATCGTCGTTCCAGTCGTGCCAGTCGACTGAGACCACCTCGGCCTCGGGGAAGAAGCGCTTGGTGGCCGCCACCGCGTCGGCCGGCATCCTGGGCGACCAGCCCTCGTCGGCGACACCGAAGCCGACCAGCAGCGCGGCACCGCCGTCTTCCGCCAGCCGCTCGCTGAACATCCATTCGATCTCGGACCGCCCGCCGGTCGCGAGCACGCCGACCGGGACGTTGCGCGCCTTGACCCAGACCTTGACCGCGCGGCCGAGATGGCCGGCCTCGATCGCATCCGCCTTCGGCTGGGGCAGCGGCGGATCGAAGCGAATGGCGCGCAGCGGGTTGAGGCCGGTTGCCAGGATCGCCGCGCGGCTGCGCCAAAGCCTGCCGTCCTCGGTGGTGATGCCGACGCCGTCATCGTTGACGATGATCGTCTCGACCGGATGGGTGAGCTGCAAGCTCGCGCCGGAATCCTCCAGCATGCGCGTGGCCAGGGCGGTGACGCCGCCGACCAGCGTCTCCACCCAGACATCGGCCATTCCCTCGGTCAGTCCGTCGGAATAGGCCGAGCTCGACAGCAGCTCCGCCGCCGGCGCCCGGCGCTTCTCCGCATTGCCCGAGACCGCCCACCAGGCGCTCAGCAGGTCGCAGGTCGAAAGCGGCGCGCCGATCCGCACCAGGTAGTCGGCCAGGCTTACGGCGGCGATGTCGCGACCGTGCTCGTCCCGCGCCTTGCCTGCCTTGAGCAGCATGGCATCCGCCGCGATCCGGGCGACCGCGTGTTCATGGGCCGCACGATCAACGGCCGAGGTCGGCCCATCGCGATGCAAGGCACCGTCGCGAAACCAGCGGCGCTCGACGATCGGCGTGCGCGGGCGGAGCGCAATGCCATGCTCGGCGCAAAGCGCGCGCATCCGATGCTGCCAGGGCGTAATCCAGGCGCCGCCGAAATCCAGCAGCTCGCCGGCCACCGCAAAGTGCCGGGCATAGCCACGGCCGCCAATGCGGTCGCGAGCCTCGATGACTGTCACCCTCCGATTGCTCTTGGCGAGTTCCAGGGCTGCAGTGGCACCGGCCAGGCCAGCACCGATGATGATGACATCGTGCATTCACTACCCTGTGTGACCTTTCGTTCAACAAGTTTCCCGCCAGGGACTTCAGAATCAACGCAAATCGCCCCTGATCCGAATCACCAATCCCCGCGCCCTGCACTGGCGGAGATCCCTGAACCAGTTACCTGTCTTGCGCATTGCTGACGAGATCATGTTAGGGCGGGCGAGGCAATTTCCAATGTTGGACAGGACCTTAGCAAGAATACCGCATAAGATTTTCTTCGACCGGCACGACCTTTCGAAAGCGGCGATCGTCGCCGGCAGCGGACGCAGCGGGACCACCTGGGTGGGCCAGGTGCTCGGCTCCATCTCGCACTATCGCTTGATGTTCGAGCCCTTCCACTGCAAGGAAACGCGCATCGTTCGCGACTGGCATTGGCGGCAATACGTGCGGCCGGACGATCGCCGCGCCACCTATGTGGGACCGGCCAGTTTCATTCTCTCCGGTCGAGTGCATTCCGATTGGATCGACAAGCTGAACGCCGAGGTGTTTCCGCGCGGCCGCTTGATCAAGGATATCCGGATCCAGCTGCTCCTGCCGTGGATGCACGAGACCTTTCCCGAAATCCCGATCGTTATCGTGACGCGGCACCCCTGTGCCGTGGCACTGTCGCGGATGGCCCTCGGCTGGGAGACCAGCCTCACCCCCCTGCTCGAGCAAGGCGAGTTGATCCACGACTATCTCTCGCCCTTCGTCTCTGAGATGGAGCACGCAAAGGACGAGTTCGACAGGTGCCTCATCCTGTGGTGCGCCGAGAATTATGTTCCCATCCAGTACTTCTCAAGCCGGAACTACGGTTCGCAGATGCATACACCCGGCGACCCCGCCTATCTCACGCGCTACGAAGACATCTGCGCCGATCCGGAAACTGAGTTCGGCAAGCTTGCGGACTTCTTCGGATGGCAAGTCAACCAGGAGAGCAAGGCGCTGATGAAGAAGCCCTCCGCGATGACGGCCAAGCACAGCGCCATCCTGAGCGGTGGCAACCTGGCGGAGGCCTGGCGCAAGAAGATCACCGACGCCCAACTCGCCAGCGCCCGGCGGTTGCTGGAGATCTTCCAGCTCAATCATCTCTATTCGGTCTGAGGCGGCGGCGCCGGCTGGATCTGCGACTGCCATTCGGTGATGGCGTCGATCGGGTAGATGAAGTTGAGCACGTTGAGCGTGAGATTGTCGTGGATGGCGTAGGCCGCCGCGAGTTCCAGGACCAGGACCAAAGCGACGCTGGCCCAGACCGGCACGCGGCGCGCGACAGCGAAGCCCGCCATCATCGAGAAGGTGTCCATCACCGAGTTCAATGTGCTGTCGCCGACATAGCCCTGCGCCAGCGCCTGCTGGCGATAGGCCTCGATCACGAAGGGCGTGTTCTCCAGGATCTCCCAGCCGATCTCGATGCCCATCGCGATCAGCAGCGCCTGCCAGACGCTCAGGCGATGGCGGAAGACCAGCCGGATCGCGCCGTAGAACAGGAAGCCGTGCACGATATGCGAGAAGGTGTACCAGTCGAACAGCTGCTGCGAGGTCTCCGGCGAAAGCGGGCTGTTCTCCCAAAGCCGGATCGTGCCACAGGTGCAGATCGGCGGCCGTCCCATAGCCAGCAGGACGACGATCTGCAGGACGAGAAGGACGGGGATGCCCCAGACCCAGCGGTTCACACGGTTCATAGCGCGAGAGTAGCTGAGTCGCGCCAAAAGCAAAAAGGGCCGCAGCGAACTGCGGCCCTTTCCGTCTCCAGAGGAAAGGAGATTTAGCGCTTCGAGAACTGGAAGCTGCGGCGCGCCTTGGCGCGGCCGTACTTCTTACGCTCGACGGTACGGCTGTCGCGGGTCAGGAAGCCTTCCTTCTTCAGGGCCGAACGGAGATCCGGCTCATAGTAGGTCAGCGCCTTGGAGATGCCGTGACGGACGGCACCGGCCTGGCCGGAGAGGCCGCCGCCGACCACGGTGCAGATCACATCGAACTGGCCGGCGCGGTTCACGATGCCGAACGGCTGGTTGATGATCATGCGCAGGACCGGGCGCGCGAAATACTGCGTGCTGTCCTTGCCGTTGATGGTGATGACGCCCTTGCCCGGCTTGATCCAGACGCGGGCTATCGCGTCCTTGCGCTTGCCGGTGGCGTAGGAGCGGCCCTGGGCGTCGACCTTGCGCTCGTAGCGCGGGGCGGCTTCCATCGCCTTGCCGGCGACCACGCCGGTGCGGGCGCCGCCGAGGTCCTTCAGGTCGGTGAGACGAGTCGGTTCGTTAGCCATCTGGATCAACCCCGCTTGTTCTTCGGATTCATCGCGGCGACGTCCAGCGTTTCCGGCTGCTGCGCCTCGTGCGGATGCTCGGCACCCGCATAGACCTTCAAGTTCTTCATCTGCTTGCGGCCGAGCGGGCCCCGCGGGACCATGCGCTCCACCGCCTTCTCGAGCAGGCGCTCCGGATGCGCGGAGCCGAGGATCTTGCCCCAGGTGCGCTCCTTGATGCCGCCGGGATGGCCGGTGTGCCAGTAGAACTTCTCACCCTCGGCTTTGTTGCCGGTGAGCTTCACCTTGGCGGCGTTGATGATGATGACGTTGTCGCCGTCATCGATATGCGGGGTGTAGGTCGGCTTGTGCTTGCCGCGCAGCCGGTTGGCCACGATGGAGGCGAGGCGGCCGAGAACGACGCCCTCGGCGTCGATCAGGATCCACTTCTTCGCGACCTCTGACGGCTTCGACGAAGAGGTTTGCTCTGTAAGGCGCATGGTTCACTCGAATACAGTTAGTCGGCGGAGCCCTCTCCGCGGATCGGGCCGGTGTATAGAGGCGGCTTTTCGGCCTGTCAACCAGCCCGCTCGTCGCGGCAGAAGCTTAATCCAGTTAAATCAATATCTTATGGTTACGGTATTATAATACCGGCAAATAATTCCCCGGAATCATGGACTTTTGCCCCTCCCGCCGAGAAAATCGCCGGCAACTCACGGGGAATAAGCATGTACGAGGCGCTGACGGAAGCGGATTTCGTGCGGCATTTCATGCCGCGGCTGGCGGTGCCGGACCACGAGACCTGGCTCTCCGAAGACCATGCGCTCAGCGCCTCGATGCGGGAACGGCTGCGGCACCGGCGGAATGAGCGCTATGGGCCGGGGCCGCTGCAGCTGATCGATCTCTTCCCGGCCAAAGCGCCCAATAGCCCGGTCTTCGTCTTCATCCACGGCGGCTATTGGCGGGCACTTTCCAAGGATCACTTCGGCTTCATCGCCGAGCCGCTGCTCGATGCGGGCGCCGCGGTCGCATTGGTCGACTACGACCTCTGCCCCGCCGTGCCGCTCGCGACCGTGGTCGAGCAATGCGCCCAGGCGGTCGCCTGGATCCGCGGCCAGGCACGCAGCATCAACGGCGATCCCGACCGGCTGGTGGTCGCCGGCAATTCGGCGGGCGCGCATCTCGCCGCCATGCTGCTGAGCCGGGATTGGAACGATGGCGCAAAAGCTGCCTTCATCCAGGGTGCGGTGCTGGTGACCGGGATTTACGACCTCGCGCCCATTCCCCATATCCAGGTGCGCGAGGACGTGGCGCTGACGCCCGCCGACATCGAGCGCCTCAGCCCGCTGCGCCTAAAGCCGCGGGTGAAAGCGCCGGTCGTGATTGCCGCGGGCGGCGACGAACCGCCGCTCTGGATCGACCAGTCGGCGCGCTATCATCGGCAGCTGGTCGAAGCCGGGATGGAGAGCGAATACATGTTGCTGCCGGGCCATCACCACTTCTCGATCTCGCGCGCAATCGCCGAGCCCGAGGGCATGCTGTTCCGGGCCATGCGGCGGGTGCTGGAATCATGACCAGCGTGGTGTCGAACGATCCCCTGCTCCGCGCCGACCTGAACGGCATCGCTACCCTGACGCTCAATCGGCCGGCGCAGCGCAATGCGCTTTCGATCGGCCTGATGGAAGCGATCATCGCAGAGTTCGACCGCATCAAGGAGGATGCCGGCGTGCGCGTGGTGGTGATCACCGGTGCGGGAACCTGTTTCTGCGCCGGCCACGACTTGAAGGAACTGCGCGCCGATCCCAGCCGGGCGCATTATGAGAAGACCTTCGCGCTCTGCTCGACGATGATGCAGCGGATCGTCGCCCTGCCCCAGCCGGTGATCGCCGCGGTTCATGGCATCGCCACGGCGGCGGGCTGCCAGCTGGTCGCCACCTGCGATCTCGCGGTCGCCGCCGAGGAAAGCCATTTCGCGACCCCGGGCGTGAATATCGGGCTGTTCTGCTCGACCCCGATGGTGGCGCTGACCCGCGCGGTGTCCCGGAAGCAGGCGATGGAGATGCTGCTGACCGGTGAGCCGATCGATGCGCCGACCGCGCTCCGGCTCGGGCTGGTCAATCGCCTGGCACCGACGCCCCAGGTGATGGAGGAAGCGGTCGATCTCGCGGTCGAGATCATCGCCAAGTCGCCGCTCACCTTGAAGCTCGGCAAGCAGGCCTTCTACGCCCAGGCCGAGCTCGGCCTCGCCGCGGCCTATGACTATGCGAGCCAGGTGATGACCGAGAACATGATGGCGCTGGACGCCCAGGAAGGCATCGACGCCTTCCTCGCCAAGCGCAAACCGGAATGGAAGGGCTGCTGAGGTGAGCGAGGATTACAGCGACGACTTCCTGCGCGGCATCCTGAAGGAGACCAAGGTGATCGCCCTGGTCGGCGCCAGTCCCAAGCCGGACCGGCCGAGCCATGGCGTCATGCGCTACCTGCAGCGCCGGGGCTATCGCGTCATCCCGGTCAATCCGGGGCTCGAAGGCCAGGTGTTGAACGGCGAAAAGGTCTACCGAAGCTTGGGCGATATCCCGCAAAACGAGACCGGCGCTGTGGATATGGTGGATATCTTCCGAAATTCCGCCGCCGCGGCCGCGCCGGCCTTGGAAGCGATTGCGATTGGTGCGAAAACAATCTGGATGCAGCTGGGCGTCGTCAATGAAGCGGCGGCGCAGACCGCGAGAACGGCCGGGCTGAAGGTCGTCATGAATCGCTGCCCAGCCATCGAGATACCTCGACTTCTTTAGTAAGAATGTCGCTTAAGTATTTTCTTTTGAAAGAAACTTCTGTATCGTCGCAACATCAACGACGGGGGCGAAGATGGCACGGGGACTGACGATCGCGGCTAGCAACGACCATCCCCATGCGGTCGAGATCGCTTGGCTGGCGCGCGGGCTGAAGCAGCCCGGCGGCAAGCTCCCGCTGTTCGACGAATGGGGCCAGAAGGTCTCCTCCCGCACCGTGCGCTTCTGCATCGACCATGGCTGGGCCGAGCCCTGGTTCACCAACCCGCTGAAGCCCGACTGGCTGGTCTGCAAGCTGACCGACGCCGGAAGGAAGATGCTCGAAGGCCGCGGCGAGTAGCGCTGCGGCTGCGCGATCGCCTCTCGGCGCTTAGCCCAATCCCAAGGCCGCCATCGGATTGACCGTCGGTCGGATCGCGCCGTGGCGCGGGCCGCCGCCATGGCCGGCCGCGTTGGCGGCCTCCTTCTCCTGCTCGTTGGCGAGCGGCAAGGCCGCGATCGTCACCAGGAGCAGCGGCGAGAGAATGCTCCCCGGATTGCTGAAGCCTTGCAGCGGTGCCTCCGCGGCCGAGGCGACCGCGGTCGTGCTGGCCGGCGACGTGCCGCCGGCCGGCGTGGTCGCCAGCGAGGCGAAGGTCTGCTGGTCGCTGGTGATGCTGGTGTTCATCCGGTTATAGATCTCGGCCACGGTCCGCGCATTGCCGCTCTCGTCGTAGAAGACGTTGGCATTGGCGGCGGCGGCGCGCGGGAACATCGCCGCACCTGTGGTCGAGGGATCGCTGTCCATCTTGCGGATGAATCGAAGCGCGCCGGAGAGACCCAGGAAATGCGCCAAGTGGAGATCGGTCGCCGTCGCCGGGCGGCCGAGGGCGGCTTCCATCTTGGTCTTGTTGTCCGAGGCGAGCTCGGCCGCCAGGGCGGCGTTGAGGGTCGGGTCCTTGCGCAGGTCGAGGATCTGCTTTCGGGCGGCAGCATCCGCCACCACGAAGTGGCCGTCGGCCCGCTTGGTGATCTTGTTCGCCAGGTCGCCGTAGCCGTATTCCGCGGCATGCTCCTTGAAGGTCCCGAGCCAGGTCTGCTCGACGAATTGGTAGAGGCCGGTGGCGCTGCTGGTCGAGGCCTTGGCTGCGGGGTCGAAGCTGCTCTCCCGCGAGGCCTGGGCCATCAGGTAGGAGAAATCCACGCCGGTGTTGGCGCTCGCCTTCTGGATGCTGGCAAGCACGTCCGGCTGGATGGTCGATCCACCGGCACGAATCGGCTGGGTGGCAAACAGGGCCGGGGTCATTTCCGGATCTCCCGCGGGGAACCGGCGTTCCACCCGGCAAGACTTGCCGGGTCCGCTGCCAATTCCATCGCTCGCTTGGTCGAAAACCGCATCTTCAGGCCCCTCCACGGGCTTCTCGGGACAGATATCGCAAGGCCCGTGCCAAGGATCCGGGGGCGGGTGCTTCCTAAATCAAGGGGTTCCGGTTAAGAATATTTCGCCCGCGCAGCGAGGGGATAGCGTTGGACCACGGGAACATATACCGGACGATCTTCGAGCAGTCCGATATCGGCGTTTACCAGACGTTGATCGAGGGCGGCGTGGTGCAGGCCAACGCGGCCATGGCCCGCATGTTCGGGTATGAGACGCCGGCCGAGTTCATCGCCGCGACCGGGACCACCAACGAGACCGTCTACGTCCGCAAGAGCGACCGGGACTGGCATATCGCCGAGCTGAAGCGCTCCGGCCGGGTCGCCTCCCATGTCACCGAGATGAAGCGGCGCGACGGCAGCCGCTTCTGGGTATCGGATTCCACCACCCTGGCCCAGGATCCCGGCGGCAACATCTCGATCCTCGGCACCATGGTCGACGTGACCGACCTCGTGGAATCGCAGCGGGCGTTCCGCGAGGCCGAGGCGCGCTATCGCAGCATCATCGACAACGCGCTGGAGGGCGTCTACATCAGCTCGCTCGACGGGCGGATGATCGTGGCCAACCGGGCGCTCGCCGAGATCAACGGCTATTCCTCGCCGGAGGAACTGATCCTCTCGGTCAAGGACATCGCCAAGGAATGGTACGTCCGCCCCGAGCGGCGCCAGGAATTCGTCGATGCGATGGCGCGCGACGGCGAGGTGCGGAACTTCGAAAGCGAGGTCTATCGCCACCGCAGCCGCGAGCGGATCTGGGTGCAGGAGAATGCACGCCTGGTCAGCGACGAGAGCGGCAAGCCGCTCTACTACGAAGGCACGGTCCAGGAGATCACCCAGCGTAAGAACTTCGAGCGCCAGCTGATGGTGGCGCGGCGCGCGGCCGAGGCGTCGAACCGCGCCAAGTCGGAATTCCTGGCCAACATGAGCCACGAGCTGCGCACGCCGTTGAATGCGATCATGGGCTTTGCCCAGATCCTGCGCGACCGCTGGAACGACCCGGAGCATGCCAAGGTCGCGGAATATTCCAGCGACATCCTGCAGAGCGCACAGCATCTCTACGGGCTGATCAGCGAGATCCTGGACTATTCCAAGATCGATTCCGGCACTGTGCAACTGGTCGAGGGGCCGATCGACGTCAACGCGCTCTGCAGCCACTGCGTCCACATGATCAGCGAACGGGCCAACCGGGCCGGCCTGAAGCTGAAGCTCGAGGTCCCGGAGCGGCTGCCGGCCCTCAATGCAGACGAACGGCGCATCACCCAAGTGCTGCTGAACCTCGCCACCAACGCGGTGAAGTTCACGCCGGCGGGCGGCACCGTGACGGTCGCCGCCGGGGTCGAGCCCTCCGGCAACCTGGTGATGTCGGTGGCCGACAGCGGAATCGGCATCAGCGAAAAGGATCTCGAGCGCGTGTTCGAGCCCTTCGTTCAGGTCAACCGCAGCGCCCATCCGCAGCAGGAAGGCGCCGGGCTCGGCCTCTCGATCTGCAAGAATCTGATCGAGCTGCATCAGGGCCGGATCGAGGTTTCCTCGAAGCCGCAGCGCGGCACCACCGTGCGCGTCATCCTGCCCGCGGCGCGGCTGATGCCCCTGACGGCGGCGGTCTAGATCTAAGAGGCGATGTATTCCCGGAGCTGAGCGGCTTCGCCTTCCGCCTCTTCCACCCGCGCCTTCACGACGTCGCCGATCGAGACCATGCCGATCAGCTTGCCGTTGCTCCGCACCGGGAGATGGCGGAAGCGCCGCGCGGTCATCATGCCCATGACGTCGGCGACCGAATCCTGCGGCGCGCAGCAGATCACGTCGCGGGTCATGATGGTGGAGACCGGCCGCTCCAGGACGGCGGCGCCGTCGCGCGCGACCGCGCGGACGATGTCGCGTTCGGAGAGGATGCCGATCATCTCGCCGCCCGCGTTGCGGACGACCAAAGCGCCGATCTTTTCCTCGGTGAGAAGTTTCGCGGCATCGGCCAGCGACTTGCTTTCCGGCAGCCCGATCAGGCGTTCGGGCTTACCCTGGAGAATGGCTGCGACACTCATCGCGCGTTCCCTCCGCGGCTGTTGCACTCCTGCCAAGTTCAATTTGGGACCGGCTTGGGGCGATGGCAAGCCCTTCAAGAGTCGGAGAGATGGGTGCCGCGGCCGGAACAGGCGCGGCGGAGGGTTCCTTTTTGCGACTGCGAAGGGGTCAGGCGCGCAGGAACCTGTAGACCTCGGCCGGCCGGGGGATCGGCGCCACCGCGCCATAGCCGGTGGTCGAAAGCGCCGCCGCCGCATTGGCATAGCGCGCGGCTTCGAGCGGCGCATCGCCGGCGATCAGCCGCGCCAAGAAGGAGCCGTTGAACGTGTCCCCTGCCCCGGTCGCATCGACCGCGTCGACCCGGTTGGGCGGCAGGCGGTGCCGCGCCTCGCGGCTCGCCAGGATCACGCCGTCCTTGCCCATGGTCATGACCACCAGCTTCGGCCCGAGCGCCAGGAAATGGTCGAGGATCGCATCGGGGTCCTCGATGCCGGTCAGGGTGCGGGCGTCATCCAGCGCCGGGCGCAGGATGTTGGCCTTGCGGATCGCCTGGTCGATCGCAACCCGCGCCCGCTCCAGCGGCCAGAGCTTGAGGCGCAGATTGGTGTCGAAACAGACTTCGAGCCCGGCCGCGCGTGCCGCGTCCATGGCGGCGAAGACCGTCGCGCAAGCGGTCTCCGAGATCGCCTGGCTGATCGCCGAGACATGCAGCACCTTGCCGCCGCGCAGGTAATCGAGCGGGAGATCGGCCGGCGTCATGCGGCTGGCCGCCGAGCCGGCGCGGTAATAGTGGAACTGATGGCCGGCCGCGCTGTGGGTGACGAAGTAGATTCCGGTCGGCGCCTTCTCGTCGCGCTTCACCCCGGCGGCATCCACCTCCTCGCGCGCCCAGAGCTGCATCAGCAGATCGCCGAAGCGGTCGGTGCCGAGTGCGGTGACATAGCCGGATTTCGCGCCCTGGCGCGCGGCGGCGATGGCGGTGTTCGAGGTGTCGCCGCCGAATCCGGCCTTGTAGAGATCGTTCCCTTCGGAATCATGGGCCGAATGGGGCTGCTGGTTGAACTCGACCATGGCTTCGCCGAGGCAGATGAGATCGGGCACGGGATTCGTCCGGAATAGTGGGCCGCGCCCCTTTTAGGCGACCGCGCGCCGTCCCGCCAGCCCGCCGAGCACCACCAGGATCACCGTCGGCACCAGGTTCACGGTCAGGGCGATCAGCGAATCCTGCTCGGTATGGACCAGGAGATGGGCGGTGTCGGCAAAGCCGGCCACCGCGAGACAGCCTAGCCAGGCGGTCAGCTGCGGGCGCAGGGTCTTCACCCGCCGCAACATCGGCAGCAGCACGGCGATCAGGCCGGCCGAGGTCGCGACGATGGTCATCACGCAGGCGCTTTCGGGCAGGAGTGCCAGGCTGCCGAGGATGTCGCCGGGATTGACCAGGCAGGTATAGGCAAAGCCGGTGCCCCAGAGCAGCACCGGCGCAAGCGGCAGCCAGAGCCAGCGCCGCGAGCGGTCCGGCAGGATGACCTGGAAGGCCGCGGTCGCCGCGGTCACCCCCGTGAGCCAGCTGCCGATCAGCGGGACCAGGAAGGTCGCTTCGGTCATCGCATGGGTGAGATCCGCCGCCGAGCCGCCGATCGCGCCGACCAGGGCGATCACCAGGGTTGCAAAGCCGCTCCACAGGGCCGCCCGCAAGCCGGGCTTGCGCAGCGGCTGCACCGGCTCCAGTTTCGCGGTCAGGCTGTCGATCAGCTGCTCGGTCGCGGCCATGTCAGGCGCCCCCCAGCAGGCCGCGCAGCCGCTTGATCGCGCGATGGACCGAGACCTTCAGCGCGGTTTCCGATTGCCCGGTGGCTTGGGCTGCCTCCTTCAAGGACATTTCCTTCAGCTTCAACATCTCGACCGCCCGGCGCTGGCCTTCGGGCAGGCTGGCGATCGCCGCCTGCAGCCGCGCGGCTTCGCCGGCCAGTTCAGGGTGATTCGTCTCGACCGCGGCAAAGGTTTCATGCGCCTCGGTCAATTCGGTCTCCCGGCCGGTTTGCCGCACCCGCCGCCGCAGCCGGTCGAGCAGCCGGTGCCGGGCGACCGCGGTCAGCCAGGGGGCGAAGGGCCGGGCCGGGTCATAGGTATGGCGGATCGAATGGACCGTCAGCAGCACGTCCTGTACCGCATCCTCCAGGTCGGCACCGCTCAGGCCGAAGCGATGGGCCAGGGCGCGCAGATAGGGGGTGACCGACTGCAGCAGCCGGCGATAGCCCGCGGCATCGCCCTGCTGGGCCTTGGCCATCAGCACCGACCAGTTCTCCTCGGGCGACCGGGCCGGCTGCGATGTTGCGGTTTTCTGTCCGTCGTTCACGGGCGCGACGCTATCACCTTCCGGGGCAAATGAGCAGGCCCAGAGGTCGGTTTGGGATTTCTGTTGCCCGGGCGACGTTGCCGCGGCCAATCTACCGGTCAACCCCGGGATGTCGTGGCGTAGGATCATGCTCATTGCCCAGCTCAGCGATCTCCACGTCCAGCCGCCTGGCGTGCTGGCTTACGGCGTGGTCGACACCAACCCCTTCGTCGAACGCGCCTTCAAGGCGGTCGTGGCTCTCGATCCCAAGCCGGACGTCGTGCTGCTCACCGGCGATCTCACCGATCTCGGCACCGACGCGGAATACGACGCCCTCGGCGGCCTGATCCGCCGCCATCTCGGCCTGCCCGTCTATCTCATCCCCGGCAATCACGATCGGCGCGAGGGCATCAAGGCGCGGCTCGGCCATCTTCCCGGCGTCGCCGCCGATCCCCGCTTCGTGCAGTACGTGATCGAGGATCTCCCGGTCCGCCTGGTGATGCTGGATTCGATCGTGCCCGAGCAAGGGCATGGCGAGCTCTGCGCCGAGCGGTTGGCCTTCCTCGAACGCGCGCTGGCGGCAGCGCCGCAGCAGCCGGCCCTGGTGGCGCTGCACCACCCGCCCTTTCTCACCGGCATCGCCCATATGGACGAAGTCAGCCTGCGCAATCCCGATGCCTTCGAGGCCGTGATCCGCCGCCATCCGCAGGTCGAGCGAATCCTGTGCGGCCACGCGCACCGGCCGATCGTCGTCCGTTTCGGCGGCAGCCTGGCGCAGGTGGCGCCCAGCGTCGCCCACCAGGTGACGCTCGACCTCCGGCCGGACGGACCGGCCACCTTCAACTTCGAGCCGCCCGCCTTCCTGCTGCACCACTGGCGCCCGGAGGGAAAGCTGGTGACGCACCAGGTCTATGTCGGGGAATTCGCCGGGCCGCATCCCTTCGATATGGACGAAGGGTGAAGCCGCGGCGCGCTAGCGTCTGCGGAACTGGCTGAGCAGAGCTTCCAATCCCATCTCGAGCATGTCGCTCAAGGCCAATGCACCGCCGTCCGTGGCTGCAGCCGGGTCGGCGCGGAACTCCGATGCGTCGGCGGTGGCGACCCGGCTGGTCGCCGAGAGCTGCATCAATTGCCGGTGGGCGCGTTCATCGATCATGCTTTTCCCAGTCGTCAGCTTCAGTGATTCGGGCTGGCGGTGTTCGGCTCCAGCTCTTCGGCCTGGCCGGGCGCCGGCCGCAATTCGGCCGGCGGCATCGGCTGGTCGGGAAACGGCCCCGGTTCGCCCGGGGTGAGTCCGTTGGGCGTCTCGACCGAGACGCCCTGCTGCCGGCGGAATTCCTGGCGCCCGCAAAGCAGCCGCTCGGCGATGGTCGGCTGGTTCGCGCAATCCGCCTCGGGCGGATAGACCTTGCTCTGTGCGCTCGCGATGCCGGGAATTATGACAGCCGCCACCGCCGCAGCCAGCACGAGGTTCTGACGAGAGTTCATGCGCATGTCTTTCCACCGTGCCGGCAAGGATTCGGATTTACCGAAGTAACCCGAGAAGCGGCGGTTCGATCCGAGCGGCGGCTGCCAAGCGCGCGCGGAACCCCTCAACAGCGCCGGCGTTACTCACCGTCGGGCCGACGAATTTCACGCGAGATTGCGGGCCGTTCGAGCCTCCGACCAGAAGCAACAGACCAGAAGCAACAGCCGGATGGGCCGATGACCTTTCGCGAGTTCTGGCCGCTCTATTTGCAGGCCCACAGCCAACCCATGACCCGCGCCGTGCATTACGCCGCCACCCTTGTCGGGGTCGGCGGCGCGCTCGCCTCGGCGCTCACCTTGCAGCCGGCTTTTCTGGTCGGGATCGGCATCGCCTATGGCATCGCCATCGGCGCGCATGTCCTCATCGAGAAGAACCAGTCGATGATCCGGGTGAACCCGGTCTGGGGTGCTATTGCCGATCTGCGCATGTTCTGGCTCGCCGCCACCGGCGGTTTGCAGCGCGAGTTGGAGAGGTGCCGCGCGACCCGGCAGTCACGCTCCCTGCCGGCGCGCGGCAAGGCTTCGTCCCCGGCGACCTGAACGCAGGCGCCCCTCGACACCGATCCTCCCCCATCCTATACCCGCGGTGGTATTGACCGGGGGATGAGAGATGTCCGAGACCGCCACGGATTCCGGCACGCCGCCGCTTGAGTTCCTGCCGTCGCGGCAGTTTCCCGAATGGCTGGCTGAGAACCGGCTCTCGCTCTGCTTCTCGACCTACCAGGCGGGCAAGCTGTTCTTCATCGGATTGCAGCCGAACGGCCGGCTCTCGATCTTCGAGCGCACGTTCAACCGCTCGATGGGCCTTTGGAGCGACGGCCAGACGATCTGGATGACGTCGCTCTATCAGATCTGGCGCTTCGAGAACGCGCTTCAGGCGGGCGAGGTCTACCAGGGCTACGACCGGCTTTACGTGCCGCAGCTGGCCTACACCACCGGGGACATCGACGCCCATGATATCGCGATCGACGCCGCCGGCCGGCCGGTCTTCGTCAACACGCTGTTCTCCTGCCTGGCCCAGCCTTCCGAGACCAAGAGCTTCCGGCCGCTCTGGCGACCCGGCTTCGTCAGCCGCCTGCTGCCGGAGGACCGCTGCCATCTGAACGGCTTGGCCATGGAAGCCGGCCGCCCGGCGTACGTGACCGCAGTCGGCGAGACCGACGTGGCGGATGGCTGGCGCGAGAAGCGGGTCGGCGGCGGGATCGTGATCGACGTCGCCGCGGACCGGATCGTCGCTCGGGGCCTCTGCATGCCGCATTCGCCAAGGCTGCATCAGGGCAAGCTCTGGCTGCTGGATTCCGGCACCGGCAACCTCGGTTTCGTCGAGCCCGGCTCGGGCCGGTTCGAGGCCGTCGCCTTCTGCCCCGGCTATCTGCGCGGGCTCGCGTTCCACGACCGGTTCGCCATCGTCGGCCTGTCGCAGCCACGCGAGAACAAGACCTTTGCCGGCCTACCCCTGGACGACGCCCTGGCCAAGCGCGGCGCCGGACCGCAATGCGCCTTGATGGTGATCGACCTGAAGTCCGGCGCGACCGTGCACTGGCTGAAGATCGAAGGCATCGTGCACGAGCTCTACGACGTGGTCACGCTGCCCGAAATCCGCCGGCCGATGGCGCTCGGACTGAAGACCGACGAAATCCGCCGCGTCCTCACGATCGAGGAGTGAGCCCGGCCCACCGGACCCGGGCCGGACTGCCCTAGACCGTACTCACCACCACGTCGGTATCGATCGCGATCTTGACGTTCACGTGGGTATAGACGGCGTAGCCGGCCAGGGCGCCTTTGTCGGCAGCGCTCCACCCGTCCGCAGCAAAGAGCTGCAAGGTGTCGCCGACATTGCCGTCGATCTTCAGCACGTTGTCCAGGGTCGCCACGCCACCGACATTGCTGTTGTTGGCATCGATGTCCAGCACGTCGGCCAAGTGCAGCGACAGGCCATTGTTCTGGCCGTTATCCACGTCGATGGTCTCGATCCCGCTGATCTTGCCGCGATCGGACGTGGCGGCGTTGGCATCGAGGTTTCCGAAGTCGATCGCACCGGCGAAGTCGAGATGGAGCGTGTCCGCGCCAGAGCCACCGTCGGCGCGGAAGAACGTGCGGTCGGCGACATGGATCTCGTCGTTGCCCGTCCCGGGCTGCAGGGAATCGCGGCCGCCGCCGCCGAAGATCGTGTCATTGCCGTCACCGCCGGCAATCAGATCTGCCGCGGCAGTTCCAGTCAGGGTGTTCGCTTTGTCATCGCCGAGCTGCGTTGCATCAGCGCGGACATCACCGCCGTAGAGGATGTAGCTGGTGCCCGGGATACTATTCGTTGAGATCGCGGTCACGGCGATATCGTCATATCCATCGTGGTTGAGGTCCCCGACAAACTCGGCCTTGCCATACTGTATGTCTGGAGGCGCGATCTCGAAACCGTTCAATCCGTTGAGTTTCGCGAGATCGAAAGAAGCGGCAAAATCACCGCCGTGGCCATAGACCAAATAGTCGCTGGCGGGATGCGTGCCATCGCCCTGACCTCTCGATCCGCCATTGAGCAGCACGTCGCTGTACCCGTCGCCATTGAAGTCACCGGTCGAAACCACCGCCCATCCAACGGCCGAGCCTGGAGTACCGTCTATGCGGAAGCCGTTCTTCCCGTCGAGCGTCCTCATATCGACTTGCGACCCGAGGCCGCTGGCTGTGCCGAACACCACATAGGCCGCGCCATCCTGGGTTCCACCGCCGGCGACGCCCGCCCACAGATCGGTCGCCACAAAGTCAGCGAAGCCATCCCCATTGATGTCGCCTGTGGTGAAGGGACCGCCGCTGCCGATGAACTCGGTCATGGCTTTGCCGTCCGGCACCGCCGTCACCGTGCTGCCGAAGCTACCGCCATGCCCGAAAAAGACGAAGGTGCGATCAGGCCACCCACCGACGGCGATATCGGCATAGCCGTCGCCATTCAGATCGTCGCCACCGAGGATGTAGGGTTGACGATACACAGTCGCGTCCGGGACATCGAGGCGGAATCCAGTCGAGCCGTTCAACGACGAGAGATTGACGGTGGTATTGACTCCGGCCTGATGTCCGAACACGACATAGAGCGCACCCGCATTCGTGCTGTCAGTCGAAACATCCGCTGCGACGAAAACGTCGTCGTAGCCGTCGCCGTTGACATCCCCCGCAGCTACAACTCCGGTTACGGCGCCGATGATGCGAAAACCATCGCTTGTCGTGAGTTGGGACGCATCGAGGGCTGATGCGAACGCTCCCGAATGACCCAGAGCGATGAAGGCGCCCGTGCCGCCGATCAAAGCGATGTCGTCGATGCCGTCGCCATTGACATCGCCAGCGGCTGAAACGCCAGTCGGCAGCGAACCATTCTGATAGCCGACCAAATTCTCAATTTGGAACCCAACCTTCCCGTCAAGCTCCGTTTCGGCCAGGTCGTCGAGAGGTTGGTCCTTCGCGCCGAAAACCATCCACATCTCGGGGGAATAGCCCCAGTTATCTGATTGCACATAGACGTCGTCGCGACCGTCACCGTTGAAATCGCCCACCCTGTGCACAGAAACATCTGAGAACAATGGGCTGACGCCGAAGGCGACATCAAGCTTGTAACCTTGTTCCGCTGTGAGATTCGCTAGATCAACCAGCCGGGCGGGCAGCATTGTTCCGGGCGGCAAGGTGGTCACTTCGTCTTCAATCAGCGCCACCGCAGCACCAGCGTGATACTCGCGATACTGGATCCCACCCAAGAGCTGCGTTCCCGCCAAGCTAAACTCGCTGGACATGACGATGAGATCGTTCTCGCCGCCGTCGATCCGCAGAGTGTCGGAGGTGGTTGATGCCGCCAGCACGGCAGCCTGTGTGAGCCGGACGAAGATGGCATCGCCGGTCAGATCGAGTCGTTCCACGCCGGAGACTTTGGTGCCAGCGTAGGCAGAGAAGTCGACATCGACCTCCTGGCCGCTTATCTCCAGGGTGTCTTCGTCCAACCCGCCATTCACACTGGTGAAGAAGACATCCTTCACCACGATCCGGTCGGCGCCCGAACCGCCCGAGAGCTTATCCAAACCGCCGCCCCCGACCAGAGTGTCGTTTCCGTCGTTGCCGGTGAGGGTATTGCCAAGGGCATTTCCCGTCAGCACGTTGTCGGCGGCGTTGCCTGTCAGAGACAGAGCCTGCCCGAGCAGGATGGCGTTCTCGATCGCGCCGCCGCCCAGCACCGAAAGATCAACCGAAACGGTCGTCCGCACCAGATCGGCAGCATCGGTGTTTCCCTCTTCGTCGATTGTGTCGCCGGCACTGTCAACGATGTAGGTATCGTTACCGGAGCCGCCTTTCATGGCATCGTTGCCGCTGCCGCCATCCATAAGATCGGCTCCCGCGAGCCCGACCAAGGTGTCGTTGCCGGCGCGGCCGCGCATGACATCCGCATCAGCGGTGCCGGTCAGCGCATCCGCTTTGATGGTCCCACTGATGTGGTTGCCGTCGATGCCCGTTCCATAGATTACCTCGACCGCGCCCGACGATGCGCCGTGCGGATCGGCGCCGGGGGCGCCGACAAGAAGGTCGTCGATGCCGTCGCCGTCGATATCCCCCGCCGCCGAAACCGAGACACCCGCGAAATCACCGGCAAAGTCGCCATAGACCCAGAAGCCCTCTTTGGTTCCGAGCTTCGAAACGTCGACCGACGGGCTCATCTGATCGGTCGTTCCGAACAAGATGTAGGCGGCGCCGTAGTTCTGCGCGTCGACATTCGGGGCACCGATGATTAGATCATCGAGCCCGTCGCCGTTCACGTCACCCGCGGAAGAGACCGAGAAGCCGCTGTAGTCGTTGGCTTCAAGACCCATTACCTTGAAGCCGTTGTTGCCGCTCAACTGCGCCATGTCGAGGGACGACATGTTGGCGCGGCCGAACACGATGTAGGTGCTGCCCGAGTTGGTCGCGGTCACATCCGCATAAGGCGCCGATACGATCAGGTCGGAGAAGCCATCTCCGTTGAAATCGCCGGCGGAAGCCACCGAGAAACCGGCGAGTTCATACTGGGAGATTCCGGAAAGCGTGATCCCTGCGGAACCGAGGTTCGACAAGTTCAAGTTGGCAGAGAACGCCGCGGCACGGCCGAAGACCACATAAGCGGCGCCGGAATAGTCACCCGGCGTGCCGGCGAAGATCGAACCCACCACCAGATCGTCGAAGCCATCCCCGTTGATGTCGCCGGCTGAGGAGACCGACCATCCGGCCCGGTCATAAGCGAGCGCACCAACCAGCCGGAATCCATTGCTCCCGTTCAAGGACGACAAGTCGATGTTCGGATTGAAGGCGCCGCCATGGCCGAACACGACATAAGCTGCACCGCTGTTGGTCCCGTTCGCGTCTGCGCTGTCGGCGCCGACGATCAAGTCCGCATAACCGTCGCCGTTGATGTCGCCCGCGGAGGAAACTGAGGCGCCGGCAAAGTCCGCGGCGGCGGCACCACTGATCCTGAAGCCGTCGGTTCCATTCAGTGCGCTCAGATTGATGTTGGCGTTGAACGCACCACCATGGCCGAACACAACATAGGCGGCGCCGGAATCCAGCCCGTTCGGATTGGCGCCCAGAGCACCGACGATGAAGTCGTCATAGCCGTCCTTGTTGACGTCGCCGGCACCAGCCACGCTGATTCCCGCGCGATCGGCGGCCTCAAATCCGGTGATCTTGAAGCCGTTGCTCCCGTTCAAGGCCGACAGATCGAGAACCGGCGGCAATCCGCTTGCGTCTCCGAAGACAACATAGGCGCCTCCGCTGGTGCCGGCGTTGGTCGCGGGTGCGCCGATGATGAAGTCGTCGTAGCCGTCCTGGTTGATGTCGCCGATACCCGCCACGGATGCACCGACCCCCTCGTCCGCGGCGGTGCCGTGGATGATCGGCTGCAGCTTGATGTTGATAGTGCCATCGGAGAACTTGGCATGCTCGACGTTGATGAGCGCGTCAACACCGTCATCCCCGTCGCTGCTATCGATATCCTCGAAATAGGCGTAGCCGTTCGAATAGACGAGGCGATACCCGTCCGCCTTGCCTTGGAAGACGACGGTGTCTTCGCCGCCGGCGCCGTCGATGGTGTCGTTGCCGCCGGCGCCGGTCATCACATTGTCGAGCGCGTTGGCGGTGAAGTTCCAGTTCATCAAGTCGTTGGTATAAGTGAAGACCTCGACATTCTCGACCGTCCAGCTCTGCCAATCCTTGAACACGACGGTGTCATAGCCACCGTTGGTGTCTTCCACGACCTTGTCGATGTTCTGGTAGACCCAATAGGTGTCGTCGCCGAGTCCACCGATCAGTTGATCTCCACCGTCTCCGCCCCAGGCGCCGTCGAGTATGTTGGCTCCCGCATTGCCGATGATCACGTTCGCATCGGCGTTGCCGGTGCCGTTGATCGGGCCGTTGCCGGCCAACGTCAGGTTCTCGACACCCTTGCCCAATGTGTAGCTGATGGTCGAGATGACCGTGTCCGTTCCCTCGTTGCCGCCGGCCAGCGCGCCGACCGCATCGGCGGTCTTGCCGGAGACCGGCGCCCAGGTCACCGAGGTGCCGTTGATGTAAATCCCGTACTGGGTCGTGCCCGCCGTGTAGAGCACATCCTTCTTGTTGTCGCCGTTCAAGTCGGCGAAGCCCGCCACCGTCCAGCCGCCCCAGGACGGCAGCGCGATCGGGGTCTGCGCCACACCGTCCTTGATGATCTGGACCTGGGCGACATTCGTCGTGCTGTTATAGAGCAGCACGTCGCTCTGGCCGTCGCCGTCGACGTCGCCGACGCCCTTGATCTCGAAGCCCGCCGGTGGCGTGTAGGCCGGGGTCGAGTTCTCGATCACCTGGTCGCCGATGTCGTCGACGTAATACTTGTCGTCCCCCTTGCCGCCCGACATCTTGTCGGCCCCGGCATCGCCCTTGAGCTCATCGTTGCCGCCATTGCCGGTCAGCGTGTCGTTACCGCCCTGACCCGACAGCACGTCGTCCAGGCGACCGCCGGTCAAGGTATTGGGATTACCGTCGCCGGTCAGGGTCAGCGGCAGCAGCAAACTGGCGCCGGAGAAGTCCGCCGTGGTCAGTGTCTTGCTGCCTGTGAGCTCTATCTGGAAGTCGGCGACCTTGTCGCCGTTGATGTCGCCTTCGAGAATCGTGTTGCCGCCCGAGGAGACGGTGTGCAGCGCGTCCTTGTCGCCGTCGAAGGCCGCGGTCGCCAGGAAGCGGAACTGGTCCAAGGCAGAGATATCGAGCTTGTCGGTCCCGACCTGGAAATCGGTGACGATGTCCCGGGTCGCCTGGGTCGCCCCGGTGTCGCCCGCTGCGAACACGAAAGTATCCGCGCCGAGATCGCCGGTCAGCGTGTCCGCACCCTTGCCGCCGGTCAGGATATTGGCCGCCGTGTTGCCGATCATGGTGTTGGTATCGGCATTGCCGGTGCCGTTGATCGCAGCACCGCCGGACAAGGTCAGGTTCTCGATCCCGGTGCCGAGCGTGTAGCTGATGCTCGATACGACCGTGTCGGTGCCTGCATTGCCGCCGGACAAGTTTCCGACTGCGTCCGCGGTCTTGCCGCTGACCGGCGCCCAGGTCACCGAGCTGCCGTTGATGTAGATCCCGTATTGGGTCGTGCCGGCGGTGTAGAGCACGTCCTTCTTGTTGTCGCCGTTCAAGTCGGCGAAGCCCGCCACCGTCCAGCCGCCCCAGGACGGCAGCGCCATCGGCGTCTGCGCCACGCCGTCCTTGATGATCTGCACCTGGGCCGCCCCGGTCGTGCTGTTATAGAGCAGCACGTCCGATTGCCCGTCGCCATCGACGTCGCCGACGCCCTTGATCGTGAAGCCCG
>NZ_JAYRKD010000006.1:0-259474 GCF_041905885.1 Dongia sp.
TCGACTGAACGGGGTGGTGCGCGCATTCTTATGCACGTTCATCCGGGCCCCCAGAAAGACGCTGTTTGCTTCGCAACAACCAGCTTCCTCCGGTCGGCCCGGGTGAACAACCTCTATAGCAACGACAGCTAGCACCGAGGCTCGCTCTCCCATCAACCCCCACCCTTACCCAGCCCCCGCCCCCAAGATGGGGGCGGGCTGGGGCGGGGGTTGACCTCACCGCGTGAAGATTTCCGGAACTGAAAAAGAACTACCGCGTCGGCCGCTTGATGCCGAACCAGGTGAGGACGGCGGCCCAGCGCGACAGCGGAACGGAGCGCCAGATAACCATCTATTCCGCCGCCTTGCGCAGCGTCCGGGGGCTGCCGTGGACGTCGTCCACGATGTCCTGCGCCATGTCCAGGCAGCAGCCGCAACGCGGCGCCGCACCCAGGGCCTGGTAGACCGCATAGGCGTCGCCATGCCCGGTTTCCCGGGCCTTGGCCTCGATCTCGGCGGTGCGATAGGCGTTGCAGATGCAAACGATCATGGCCAAACCTTAACGGCAACTCAGAATGATTGTCAATTGCACGTCGTGCCGCAGGGCGCCGGTTTCAAGCCCCGGAAACCGCAGTTTTCCGCCATTTGACGGATTCGTGAGACGAATCCGTGACGCGCCGCACCAAACCGGTACCGCGGCTTGACCGACTCCCTCCCGCCCGTTCAAGTGGGGCGGGGAATTAAGGGACGGGCTTCACCATGAATGACCGCAGCTATCTGCAGCTGATCCTGGACAAGGGTTTCGGCTGGATGCTGGTCACCCAGTTTCTGGGGGCGCTGAACGACAACGTCTACAAGTTCATCGTCACCTTTTACGTCATCGCCCGAAAGCCGGATCAAGCCGAGCTCTACACGTCGCTGATCGCGGCGCTGTTCGTCCTGCCCTACCTGATGTTCTCTGGCTATGCCGGCCAGCTCGCCGACAATTTCTCCAAGCGCACCGTCCTCATCGCCAGCAAGAGCGTCGAGATCCTGGCGATGGTGATCGGCCTCGTCGCCTTCCTGCTGGGCTCTATCCCGCTGATGCTCGTGGTGATGTTCCTGATGGCGACGCATTCCGCCTTCTTCTCGCCGGCGAAATACAGCTGCCTCCCGGAACTGCTGCCGAACCAGGATCTCTCCCGCGGCAACGCTCTCATCGAGATGAGCACCTTCCTGGCAATCATCATCGGCACCGCCGGCGGCGGCGCGCTCTACCAGTTCTTCGGCGCCCATCCCTGGTTCCTGGGTGGGGTGACGATCGGCATCGCGGTCATCGGGACCTTGACCAGCCTCGGCATCGGCCGCACGCCCAACCCGAAGCAGCGCAAGGTGTTCCAGCTCAATCCGGTGATCGATAGCGTCTTCGCGATCCGCGCGGTCAAGCGCAACCGTCGGCTTTGGCTGACGGTGCTCGGTATCTGCTGGTTCTGGTTTCTGGGCTCCCTGCTTCAGCTTGCAATGCCGGTCTACGGCAAGCAGGTGCTGCAGATCTCGGAAAGCGCTACCAGCTGGCTGTGGGTTGCGGTGGCGATCGGCATCGCCATTGGCAGCGTCGCCGCCGGCCGGCTCTCTGGCCACAAGGTCGAGCTCGGTCTGGTTCCGATCGGCTCGATCGGCATGGGCATCACCTCGCTTTTCCTGGTAACCGCGCATACCTTCTGGGGCGCGATCACCTGCCTCTCGCTGCTCGGTTTCTTCGCCGGCTTCTACTCGGTACCGCTCAACGCGATGCTGCAGCAGAAGTCGGAGGCGGATGCACGCGGCCGCGTCATCGCCGCCAACAATGTTCTGAACTTCCTGGCGATCCTGCTCGCGGCTGGCGTCAACTATCTGCTCGGCGGATTCGCCGGGCTGCGGCCAGACCAGGTCATCTTTGTTTCCGGCTTTGCGACCTTCGCCGTCACTGCCTACCTCCTCATCCTGCTGCCGGATTTCATGATCCGCTTCTCGCTCTGGCTGATCACCCATACGATCTACAAGATCCGGATCGTCAACCCGCAGAACGTGCCGCTGAACGGCCCGGCCTTGCTGGTCTGCAACCATCTCTCCTTCGTGGACGGGTTGCTGGTCGGCGCCTCGATCCAGCGCTTCGTGCGCTTCATGGTCTATGCGCCCTTCTTCAAGCTGCCGCTGCTGGGCAAGCTCTTCACCCAGATGCGCGCGATCCCGACCGGCGGCGGCCGCGACGGCATCGCCGCGATCCGCCGCGCCCGCGAGGAGCTCCAGGCCGGCCACAGCGTCTGCATCTTCGCCGAGGGTGCGATCAGCCGCACCGGCAACATGCTGCCCTTCAAGCGCGGCTTCGAGAAGATCGTGCAGGGCCTCGACGTGCCGGTGATCCCGGTGCATCTCGACCAGGTCTGGGGCTCGATCTTCAGCTTCAAGGACGGCAAGTTCTTCTGGAAATGGCCGAAGCGTTTCTTCTATCCGGTCACCATCACCTTCGGCGCGCCATTGCCGTCGACCACGCGTGCCTGGGAGCTCCGGACGCGCCTGCTGGAGCTCGGCGCCGAGGCCTTCGACCATCGCCGCACCACCCGCGACCTGGTGCCGGTTCGCGTGATCCACACGGCGAAGAAGAACTGGTTCCGCTTCTGCATGGCGGATTCGCTGGGGCGGGAAATGACGTTCGGCGCGATGCTCACGGCATCGCTGATGCTGGCTAAGTGGTTCAAGCGCGAGCGCGCGGCGGAGAAACGCCTCGGCGTGCTGCTGCCGGCCTCGGTCGCCGGCGCGCTGGTCAACAACGGCTTGATGCTCTCGGGCAAGACGCCGATCAACCTCAACTTCACCATCGGCGCCGAGGCGATGGAAGCCGCCATCCACAAATCCGGCATCAAGACCATCATTGCCTCCAAGGCCTTCCTCGCCAAGGCCAAGCTGGAGGCGCGGCCGGAGATGGTCTTCATCGAGGACCTGATCGCCAGCGTGGGCAAGGCCGAGCGTGTGCTCACCTATGTCCGGGCGCTGCTGACGCCGGCCGGCTTGTTGTGCCGCATGACCGTGCCGCCGGGCGATCCCTTCAAGGATCTCGCCACCATCATGTTCTCCTCGGGCTCGACCGGCGAGCCCAAGGGCGTGATGCTTTCGCACCACAACGTGATCTCCAACCTGGAGGCGATCGGCCAGATCCTCGGCGCGACGCGCGATGACCGCGTGATGGGCGTGCTGCCCTTCTTCCATGCCTTTGGTTTTACCGGCACGTTGTTCATGCCGCTGGTCTTGGGTCTGGGCGCCGTCTATCACCCGAACCCGCTCGACGCGAAATCGATCGGCGGCATGATCAAGAAATACAAGGCGACCCTGCTCATCTCCACGCCGACCTTCTGCCAGTCCTACTACCGCGCCTGCGCGCCGGAGGACCTGGCCTCGCTGCGCCATGTCGTGGTCGGCGCCGAGCGGCTGCGCCCGGAATTCGGCGAGCAGTTCAAGGAGAAGTTCGGCATCCAGTTGCTCGAAGGCTACGGCGCAACCGAGATGGGGCCTGTGGTGGCCACCAATGTGCCCGACGTGCTGGAAGGGCCGGACCGGCAGATCGGCACCAAGCTGGGCACGGTCGGCCATCCGATCCCCGGCGTCGCCGCCAAGGTGGTCGATCCCGAGACCGGCGAAGCGAAGCAGGAAGGCGAGGAGGGGCTGCTGCTCCTCAAAGGCCCCGGCCGCATGGTCGGCTATCTCGCCGATCCCGATCGCACCGCGCAGGTGCTGCAGGACGATTGGTACGTGACCGGCGACATCGCGATCATCGACGAGGACGGCTTCATCAAGATCACCGATCGGCTCTCGCGCTTCTCCAAGGTCGGCGGCGAGATGGTGCCGCATCTGAAGATCGAGGAAGCGATGCTCAGGATCCCCGGCATCGGCGCCGCAGCGGTGGTCGCGGTGCCCGATGCCGATCGCGGCGAGCGGTTGTTCGGACTCTATGTCGCCGACGAGGCGATGGGCGCAGAGCTGGTCTGGAAAGGCCTCTCCGATAGCGGCCTGCCCAAGCTCTGGATCCCGAAGCAGAAGGACCTGCGAAGGATCGACGAGCTCCCGACGCTCGGCACCGGCAAGCTCGACATGCGCCGTCTGAAGGAAACCGCCAAGGTGATGGCGGCGGCGGGCTGAACTATTCCGCCGCGAGCCGGGCGGCTTCGTGCTTCTTCAGATAGGCGTTCGGGTCATGCATCAGCGCGCCCTCGGGCAGGGCGTCCCAGAGCGGTCCCATCTGGCGGCGGATCCGGTTGCGGTAGAAATCCGGCAACACCGTGGTCTCGCCGGCGAAGAATCCGCGCACGCTCGGATCGTTAACCAGCATGCGGTGGATCTTGCCCTGGAACTTCGCGCGGCCCGAGGATGAGGCGCGGACGAAGTTCATCGCCTTGGCGGTGAGCCCGCGATTGGCGCTGAAGCGGCGCCACAGCTGCGAACGCGAATGCGCATAAAGCGTCAGGTCCTCGGCCAGGCCGTAGAACTCGGCCCAGTCGTAATGCAGCGGCCGCACGTTCATGGCGTGGTTGCTGTCGAGGAAATGGTGCGGGAAAGGCAGCACCCGCCCGGCGCGCTGGAAGTCGAGATTGAGCGGTGCCGCCGCGCCGTAGGCGGTCAGCAGCGAGAAGGCGGGATAGGCGCCGGGGGCGAGATCGATGAAGCGCTTGGTGAGCTCGAACGGTTCTTCGCCGGAATCGCAATCGAGCCCCAGCACGAAATTGGTCTGCACGGTCGGGATATAGCGCAGGATGGTGTTCACATGGGCCGCGACCTGGCGCACCTTGTCCATGCCGGTCGATTTGCCGGTCTTTGACTTGTTGCCGAGCTCGTACCAGGATTCGATCCCCGGCAGGATTCCGACGAAGCCGTTGCGCTGCATGCGCTGCAGGTTCGGCTCCGACAGCAACGACAGGCTGCTCTCGGCGATGAAGCGCATACGGCCCTTCGGCACCGCGTCTTCGATCGCGGTCATATAGTCGTTGAAGCGGACGCCGAAGTTGGGGTCGTGCCAGGCGACGACCGGCCGCCGCATCTTCGTTTGCAGGAACTTGAGATCGGTGCGGATCCGGTCGAAGGCGAGCGGCTGGTAGTCGACGGTGGAATCGATGCAGAAGCTGCAGGTATAGGGACATCCCATGCTGCCGATCATCGGCACGAACTTGACCAGCGGCGCCTTCGCCAGCGTCTGGGCGACGAACTTCCAGCGCTCCTCCAGCAGCGGCAATTCGGTCGGCTGCTTTGCGGCGCTCAGGAAGCGCCCGGCCGGCCGGTGCGGCGCGGCTTCGTTGAGAATTTCGTCCAGGACGATCTTGTCGGTGAAGCCGAGGACGTAATCGAAATAGAGCGCGGCATCCTCCGGATAGCAGCGCGCATGCGGCCCACCGAGGACCGTGACCGCGCCGCGCCGGCGATAGAGGTTGCTGATCGCGTAGGCGGTCTGTGCCGAGCGGCTGAACGAACCGACGAAAACGACGTCGCAGTCGTCGCGGAGCATCTCGTCGATGTCCTCGAACCCGGTGTAGCAGATATAGCGCACCTTGTGGCCGAGTTGCTCGCACCAGGTCGCGATCACCTGAGGCATCAGGCTCGCGGTGTTGGCGTTCATCAACCGGCGAAAGGTGCTCCGGGTCGGTCCCTTGCTGACCAGATCCAGCACGGTAATGCGCAGTCGCCGTTTCGGCACGGTATCTCCTTAAGGGGCAATGGCTTGGCGGCGATATAGACGCCGGAATAAGGGAGCGGTTCCCCGCCTCAACGGATCGGCTGGTATTCGGGTTAAACGTGATTTAGCGCGCGGCGAGAGCCATTCAAATGAAAAGCGCTCATCTCTCGATATTGACGCTACGGCAGGCTCATTGCCGCAGCATTGCGGCAATTTCGGCAGAAAACCGACGGCAGTTCTCCGTAAAGCGCGGATCCGACGCGGCTTCGGAGAAGCTTAGCACGACCGCTCTGCCTTCGGTGATCACAAGTTGCGCGGGGTCGATTCCGCGCAGCAGGAAGAAGACGGAGGCGGTTCGATGCCCGCGAAAGTCGACCTTCGAGACCGCACCCAACCGCTCCAGTTGCTCCGCCCGCGCCCGGATCCCGGTCTCCTCGGTGAGCTCGCGCAAGGCGCATGCTTCCGGCGTCTCCCCGGGTTCGGCCGCGCCGCCGAAGGAAGTGATCATGCCGGGATAGTGGATGTCCGGCTTGTCGTCGCGGAGCTGCAGCACCAGCCGCCGGTCCTGGGTCAGCAGGAAGACGCCGGCCGCGGCATGGGTGTGGTCGTCGTCGAACCAGAGTTCGGGTCCGCTCACGCCGCGAGCTTGCCCCGCAGCCGTTCGATGAAGGCCTCGCATTGCGCGATCTGGGCGATGTCAACGAACTCGTCGGGCTTATGCGCCTGCTCGATCGAGCCCGGGCCGCAGACCACGGTCGGGATGTCGATCTCCTGGATCAGGCCACCCTCGGTGCCGAAGGCGATCTTGGTGGTGCCGTTGGCCTGGGTCAGGTTCTTGGCGAGCGTGGTGATCTCGGAATCCTCCGGCGTGTCGAGGCCGGGGAAAGCGGAGATCTGCTCGAAGCCGAAGCCGGTCTCCGGGGCGATCTTCTTCATCTCCGGCGTGAGCTCGGTCTCGACATAGCGCTTGAACTCGGCATAGAGCGCTTCCGGGTCCTGCACCGGCAGGTGCCGGAACTCGAAGGCGAAGGTGCAATCCTTGGGCACGATGTTCAACGCGGTGCCGCCCTGGATCGTTCCGGTATGCACGGTCGTGTGCGGCACGTCGTAATCATGATCGAACGGCCCCTCGGCGGCGAAGCGGCGGCCCATGCTGCGGAGATGCGCGATCGCCAGCGCCGCATACTCGACCGCGTTGACGCCCTTCGGTGCCAGCGAGGAATGGCATTCCTTCCCGTGCACATGGGCGCGCATGCTCTTCTTGCCCTTATGTGCGATGGCGACCTGCATCAGGGTCGGCTCGCCGATGATGCAGCCCTTCGGCTTCACTGGCAGATCCTTGATCACCGAAAGCGCCCGCCGCACGCCGAGGCAGCCGACCTCTTCGTCAAACGAGAACAGGAGATGAAGCGGGGTTCCGAGCCTGGTCTTGGAGAATTGCGGCACGGCCGCGAGCACGCAGCCGAGGAAGCCCTTCATGTCGCAGGAACCACGGCCGTAGAGCTTGCCGGCCTTCTCGGTCAGCGCCCAGGGATCGCTGCTCCAGTTCTGCCCGTCGATCGGCACCACATCGGTATGGCCGGAAAGGCAGATGCCGGGCCTGTCGTCTGCGCCGATCGTGCCGTAGAGATTGGCCTTCTTCCCGGTCTGGTCGGGGATGAGCGTGGTCTGGACGTCATGCGCGTGGAGATAGTCGCGGACGAAGTTGATCAGCTCCAGGTTGGAGTTCCGGCTGGTCGTGTCGAAGGCGATCAGCTTGCGGGTCAGCTCGAGGCTCTGGGGAAGCGCCGCCACGTTGGGCCTGCTTTCTGTTGACCTTTGTTGGCGTTCAGCATAGCGGTTGGAGGATCGCTGGCAACCCATCCACTCGATGACAAGCACCGACATCAAGAAGGTCCGCTTCCTCCCCGGCGTCCTGGTCCGCACCGCTCCGGCCGGTGCGGCTTTGCCCCTGGTCGTGGATTCCCCCCACAGCGGCCGGGCCTATCCGGAGGATTTCGGCCATGCAGCACCCCTGGCTTTGCTGCGCCGGGCCGAGGATGCCTTCGTCGATGACCTTTATGAGAACGCGCCGCGCCACGGCGCCGGCTTCCTGAAGGCCCTGTTCCCGCGCAGCTATGTCGATCCCAACCGCCATGAAGGCGAGATCGATCCCGCCATGCTGGAGGGGATCTGGCCGAATGCGATCGAGACCAGCGAGCGCACCGAGATGGGCCTTGGCCTGATCCGCCGGCTGATCCGCGGCAATGTCCCGGTCTATGACCGCAAGCTCCCGGTCGCCGAGATCGAAGGGCGGATCGCGCGCTTCCACCGGCCCTATCACGACGAGCTCGAAGCGATGCTCGCCGAGATGCACGGGCGCTTCGGCGGCGTCTGGCATATCAACGCCCATTCGATGAAGGCGCTGGGTCGCAAGCAGGGCAAGCCGGTTCCGCGCGATGATTTCGTGCTCGGCGACCTCGAGGGCGAGAGCTGCGATCCGGAGTTCACCGCCTTCGTCGCCGAGACGCTGCGCAGCTTCGGCTATGCGGTGAAGCTCAACCACCCGTTCAAGGGGGCGGCCCTGGTGCAGCGCTTCGGCCGGCCGCGGGACGGCCGGCACAGCCTGCAGATCGAGGTCAACCGCGGCCTCTACATGGACGAAGAGAAGATCAAGAAGACCGCCGGCTTCGACGCCCTGAAACGCGACATCGACCGCATGCTGGCGGCCGTCGCCGGCTTCGTCGAGCAGCAAATCGGCGCGCTTCCGGAGGTCCAGGAAGGCGAGTAGCCAGCACACCGCCGATCGGCTATTGCTGGCGAAACATCAGGGGCAGATTCCGCGTCATGTCCGGCGTCTCCGCCATTTCCGTTCTCCGGAACCGGAACTTCTTTCTCTACACCTTGAACTCGCTCTTGGCCTCGTTCGGCGCCGAGATCCTGATCGTCGCGATCGGCTGGCGGGTCTACGAGATCTCGCGCGACCCCTTCGATCTGGCACTGGTCGGCCTGGCTCAGTTCATGCCGCATATGCTGCTGGTGCTGGTAACCGGCACGGTCGCCGACCGCTACCCGCGCCAGCGCATCCTGATGTTCTGCATGCTGGCGGAACTCGCCTGCACCCTCGGCATCTTCCTGGTAGCGACCGCCTCGCTCACCCACACCTGGCCGATCCTGCTGCTGGTCTCGGCCCTGGCGATCGGCCGCGCCTTCTTCGGCCCGGCCTCGCTGGCGTTGGCGCCGACCCTGGTCGAGCGCGCGCAGATCCCGTCGGCGATCGCCTGCTCGACCGCGGCCTGGCAGCTCTCCTCGATCGCCGGACCGGCGCTCGGCGGCGTGCTTTACGGCTTCGCGCCGTCCGCGGCCTATTCGGTCGCGCTGGCGATGGCGCTGGTCGGCACTTTCGCCATCCTCGGCATCCGCAAGGTCGAGGAGCCGCAGGCCCGCGAGGTCGGGGCCTGGGATTCGATGATCGGCGGCTTCGCCTTCATGCGCCGCGAGAAGGTGGTGCTGGGCGCTTCCACGCTCGATCTCTTCGCCGTGCTGCTCGGCAGCGCCACCGCGCTGCTGCCGGTCTTCGCCCACGACATCCTGGTGACGGGGCCCTGGGGCCTCGGCCTGCTGCGCGCCGGGGTCGGGATCGGCGCGCTGGCCATGGCCCTGTTCCTCGGCGCCAAGCCGATCCGCCGCCACGCCGGCGCGATCATGTTCGTGACTGTCGCCGTGTTCGGCCTCGGCACCGTGGTCTTCGGCCTCTCGCATTCGATCGGCGTCTCGGTCGGCGCGCTGATCGTCATGGGCGCCAGCGACATGATCAGCGTCTACATCCGCGAGGTCCTGGTCCAGCTCTGGACCCCGGACTCGCTCCGGGGCCGGGTCAACGCCGTCTATATGCTGGCGATCAGCGCCTCGAACGAACTGGGCGCCTTCCGCGCCGGCATGTCGGCCTCGATCTTCGGCGCGATCCCGGCGGTGGTGATCGGCGGGATCTGCATTCTCGCCGTGGCCTTGCTCTGGGCGATCTGGTTCCCGGCCTTGCGCAAGGCCGACGACCTCACCGCCGTCGAAGCGCTGGAGCCCGAAGACGCTAAGCCATGAACTGTTCGCGGAGGATCCGTTCCTCGAGGTGATGCTCGGGGTCGAACAGCAGGTTAAGTGTGATGTTGCGGTCCTCGCGGATCTTCACCTCGGCGACGTCGCGGACCTCTGCGAAGTCGGCGGTGGCGGAGACTGGGCGGCGCTGCGGTTCGCGGATGATGAAGCGCACGTTGGCGGTGCGGGGCAGGATCGCGCCGCGCCAGCGCCGCGGGCGGAAGGCGCTGATCGGCGTCAGCGCTAAGGCGCCCGAGCCGATCGGCAGGATCGGCCCGTGGACCGAGAGGTTGTAGGCGGTGCTGCCGGCCGGCGTTGCCACCATCACGCCGTCGCAGATCAGTTCGGAGATCCGCTCGACGCCATCGACCTTGATGGTGATCTTCGCCGCCTGGGCGAGCTCGCGCAGCAGCGAGACCTCGTTGATGGCAAGCCGCACCTGCTCGCTGCCGTCGGTGGTCTTGGCCCGCATCTCCAGGGGATGCAGGGTGACCAGCTGCGCGCGCTCCAGCCGCTCCACCAGGTCGTCGGTGCTGTAGCGGTTCATCAGAAACCCGACGGTGCCGCAATTCATGCCGAAGATGCTGACCTGGCGTCCCATATGCCGGTGCAAGGTCTCGAGCATGGTGCCGTCGCCGCCCAGCACGACCAGGATTTCGGCATGCACCGGATCGGCCTCGCCGTAGCGGGACTTCAGCTCCGCCAAAGCGGCCTGGGCCTCGGCACTGGGGGCCGCGACGAATGCGAAGGTCGGTTTTGCCATTTGCGGATGAAGGGTAAGGGGCGCGGTTGCGGGACTGTCATCGAGTATAGCCGTGCCGGCAATCTCCGGAAAGTGCATGACAGGCCGCCGGCCTCCGCCGAAAGTCCAATCTCTCCTTGCAAACAGGGTGCCGCCGCCGCACTCTAACATCCTGGATTCTTGGGGGTTCGAATGCGTCGCCTGTCTCGCTGGTCTGTCGCGGGTGCTCTGGCGCTCGGCCTGAGCGCGGTGGGCATTCTGTCCGGAACGGCGACCGCGCAGGACAACGTCTCCTTCAGCCAGGAACCGGCCGAAGAGCAGTCGCTGCACGAGGGCTATTACTACCCGAAGCCCAAGACGGTCGAACATTACGTCTCGCGCACGATCACGCTCGGCGAAAGCGACAAGGTCCGTCGCCAGGCCTTCATCATCGGCATGACCAAGCAGCTGCTAGACGGGAAATACGCGCCGAGCTTCGCCATCTTCGCCAAGGGCGGCCAGTCGGAGAAGCTGATCATCGTCGGCATGATCGACGGCCAGCTGAACACCATCTACCGCGCCCGCGCCCTGCTCGCCCAGTTGACCGCGGTGGCGCGCTCGACGCCGTTCTTCCAGCAGAACACCCAGCCCGAGGAATCCACCTTCTTCGATTTCATGAAGCTGCTCGGCTTCCGCCAGATCACCATCACCGACGGGCGGGACTTCGCGCACCAGGTCATCGTGGATTGATGGGGGTCGATTGAGGGCGCGCGATACCCGTTTCGTCATCGAGCTCAGGCGCGGCCGCCCCGATGATGCGCTGACCATCGCCCGCCTGTTCCGCGACACCGTCCATGCCGTCAACCGCCAGGACTATTCGGAAGCCCATCTCGACGCCTGGGCGCCCTATCAGGTGGACCTGGAGCATTGGCGCGTCGTGATCGACGCCAGCTATTTCATGGTCGCGGTCTCCGGCGGCATGGTGGTCGGCTTCGCCAATCTCGACGGCGACGACTATGTGGACCAGCTCTTCGTCCACAAGGATCTCTTGCGCAAGCGCATCGCGACCAGGCTGATGGAGGAGATCGAGCGCGAGGCGAAACGCCGCGGCGCGGCGCGGCTCTGGACCCAGTCCAGCATCACCGCGCGCAAGTTCTTCGAGCGCCTCGGCTTCGCCACCCTCCAGGCGCAGCGCATCACCTATAACGGCCAGATCTTCGACAATTTCTCGATGGAGAAGCGGCTGAGATAGCCGCTGGCCAGGGAGCCGATCCGAGTATGGGACGAGACAGCGAACCGGCGGTGATCCGGCGCGAAGCAGCGGATGGAGCGGGCGCGGGCCGGGCCGGCATTCTGCTGCTCCAGCTTCTCGGTGCGGCGATCCTGGGCACGATCAGCTTCTATTTCTCCGTGATGGTCGGCTATCTGATCGCCGAGGCGGATATGACGTCGCCCGAGACGATGGCGCAGATGTTTCCGCCCGGCGAGCATTGGGTCCTGGTGGTGGTCCTGGTCACATCGGCCGTTGCCTACCTCGTCATCGACAAGGCCGGGCTTTTCCGCGCGATCGCCGATGCTGGCGCGGCCGGCTGGTTCGCGCTGTTTCCCGTGGTTCTGGTGGCGCTGATTGTCCTGCGCGGCATCGCGGTCGACCTCGTCTACTCTCCAGTCCATTTCGAGGCTGAGTTGTCGATCGAGTCCTACGGCTACCTGCTGTCGGAGCCGGCGCAGATCACGCCTTACCTGGTCGATGGGTTGCTGCTGTTTGTGATCTCGGTTCTGCTGGCCAAGGCCAGCGCCGGCGTCAACCGCCGGTGACGCTCATATGCCGCCCGACCGCGGGACCCTGGTGGCGGCGGTCGATCATGAAATCATGGCCCTTGGGCTTGCGGCCGATCGCCTCTTCGATCGCGGCGATCAGCGGCGCATCGCTTTCGCTGGCCCGGAGCGGCGCGCGGAGATCGGCGCTGTCCTCCTGGCCGAGGCACATATAGAGCATGCCGGTGCAGGTGACGCGCACCCGGTTGCAGGATTCGCAGAAGTTATGGGTGAGCGGCGTGATGAAGCCGACCCGCTGGCCGGTTTCCTTCAACCGCACATAGCGCGCCGGGCCGCCGGTGCGCTCGGACGTCTCTTCCAGGGTCCAGCGCCGCGCCATGTTCGCGCGCAGCAGCGAGATCGGCAGATACTGGTCGAGCCGGTTCTCGCCGCCGATATCGCCCATCGGCATCACCTCGATGAAGGTGAGGTCGTGGCCTTCGCGGCCGGCCCATTCGACCAGCGAATCCACTTCGCCGTCGTTGACGCCTTTGAGGGCGACGGTGTTGATCTTGACCTTGAGGCCGGCTTCCTTGGCGGCGCGCACGCCGTCGAGCACGGTGTCGAGCTTGCCCCAGCGGGTGATCTCGGTGAATTTCTTCGGATCCAGCGTGTCGATCGAGACATTGACCCGCTTCACGCCGAGCGACGCCAGCTCATCGGCATGCTTGCCGAGCTGGCTGCCGTTGGTGGTGACGGTCAGTTCCTCGAGCGCGCCGCTCTTCAGATGCCGGCCGAGCGCGCGGAACAGCTCCATCACGTTCTTCCTGACCAGCGGCTCGCCGCCGGTCAGCCGCAGCTTCCTGACACCCAGGCCGATGAAGGCGCTGCACAGCCGGTCGAGTTCCTCCAGCGACAGCACCTCCGCCTTCGGCAGGAAGGTCATATGCTCCGCCATGCAATAGACGCAGCGGAAGTCGCAGCGGTCGGTGACCGATACGCGGAGATAGGAGATGGTGCGGCCGAACGGGTCGATCATGGGATGCCTAATATAAGGGTGCGGGCGATGGTTTTCACCGGATATTTCGCCCGGCTTCAGGCCGGCAAATTCGCTTGATCGGCCGCCCGCCATCCGCACAATGCCCACCGAACAAGCCCCTAGCGACCTTCCGGGAAATCATGGCCCTGTCCCAAACCCCCACCTTGCAGCCTGGCACGCCGACCGCCGCCAAACCGCCGCTGGAAGCGGGCGATATTGCCCCGGCCTTCCGCCTGGCGGCTGCCACCGGGGAGGGCATCGACCCCGCCAGCGACCTGGTCGCCGGCAAGCCGCTGCTGCTCCTGTTTCGCACCGGCGACGCTCTGCCGCAGGGGCTGGAGGCACTGCTGGCGGCGGTGAAGGCCGCCGAGGGCCGTGCCGTGTTGGCGACCGCGCTCGGCGAGACCGCGACGCTGGACGGCTTCGAATCCGCGGCCGATGCCGAGGGCACGGTGCGCGCGCTGTTCGGCGCGGCTGGGCAATCGCGCCTGGTGCTGATCGCGCCCAACCGGCACATCGCCTATATCGGGGGCGATGCCGCGGCCGCGCAAGCCGCCTTGGCGAAGATCGCCGCGGCCCGCGCCACCGTCTCGATGACGTCGCATCCGCCGGTGCTGATCCTGCCCGATGTTCTTTCCCGCGCCGATTGCCAGAAGCTGATCAACATCTTCGCCATGCAGGGCCAGACCTATGTCGAGCCCGGCCATGGCACGCTGCCGCCGGGGAATTCCGACTACAAGCAGAAGATCCCGGAATACGGCCGCAAGGACCGGATCGATCATTGGATCCGCCAGCCGGAGACCAACGCCTTCATCGACGACCGCATCAACCGCCGCCTGATTCCGGAGATCCAGAAGTCGTTCCAGTACCGGATCACCCGGCGCGAGGCCTATCGCATCGGCTGCTACGAGGGCGAGCGCGGCGGAGAATTGCACGGCCATCGTGACAACACCAAGCCGATGGTGGCGCATCGCCGCTTCGCCTGCTCGATCAATCTCAACACCGAGCAGTTCGAGGGCGGCGAGCTCCGCTATCCGGAATTCGGCAACCAGCTCTACCGGCCGGAAACCGGCGCCGCCATCACCTTCTCCTGCTCGCTGCTGCACGAGCCGATGCATGTGACCAAGGGCCGGCGCTTCGTCCTGCTCGCCTTCCTCTACGGCGAGACCTGATTCATCCCGTTCGGGAGTTCAGCCATGCAACAGCAGATTTCGGTGATCACGCTCGGCATCGCCGATCTCGCGCGCTCGCGCCGCTTCTATGTCGAGGGCTTCGGCTGGAAGCCGGTGTTCGAGAATCCGGAGATCGTGTTCTACCAGATGAACGGCCTGATGCTCGGCACCTGGCTCGGGAAAGCGCTGGCCGAGGACATGCAGCGCGAAGCCATGCGGAGCGGCGGCTTCGCGCTCGCCCACAACGTGCCGAGCCGCGAGGCAGTGCAGCCTTTGCTCGATCGGCTGGCGCAGTTCGGCGGGAAGATGCTGCGCCCCGGCGATGCGCCGCCCCACGGCGGCTTCCGTGGCTATATCGCCGATCCCGACGACCATGCCTGGGAGATCGCCTGGAATCCCGCCTGGCCGATCAGCCCGGAAGGCTATGTCAGCTGGGGCACCTGACTCGCACCCGTCATTCGTCTTCGATGATCTTCAGCCAGGGCCAGCGCGCGACATAGCTGTGCGCCTTCTCGCGGAACCGGGTCAGGTCATCGCGCCGGAACGCGGTCGGCCGGAGCTCGCCCTGTCGCGTCTCTGCGGTGCCATAGGGGGCGATCAGCCGCAACGTGCCGTCGACCTGGGGCATCAGGCCGATGCAGGTGGATCGCACGAGAAAGTGGCTGATGCCGTCCTCGACGCAGAGCAGGGGCGGGTAGTCGCCGCCGCCGAAGCGCTTCTGATACCAGAGATGGACCCGCGCCTGGTTCTTCACATCGACCAGCACGTCGAGATCGGCGAACAGCGCGGCGGCCTTGCGCACCACGACGTCCTCCGCCTCATAGGAGAGATCGGAAGCGTCGAAATAGAAGATGTCGTAGTCCTTGACGCCTTCGGCGACCGGCCGGTCGGAGAGTGCGTTCCAGAACGCCTGGTAGACCGAGCCCGCGACCAGGCAGGCATTCGGCGCGCCCAGCATCGGCAGGCGTTCCAGGATCTTGCGGTTGATCGGATTGCCGAGCGCGGCGGCGGTCAGGTCCATGCGGTCCCGGGCAAGCTCAAAATTCCCAGGCTCAAAACTCGAGCTTCGGCACGAACAGGCACTGCACCGGTCCCTCCATGGGCGCGCCGGTCAGGTTGCCCTTGACCCGGCACCACCACATCTTTCGGTCCCGCGACCAGTAGGTATGGGGATCGCCCATCTTGAAGCGCTGGCGGGTGGCCGGCACGAACCAGCTGTCGCCCTCCAGCTGCACCGCGCCCTCCGGCACTACGGCGCATTCCTTCGGGCCGCAGCACCAGGCGATCGCCGGGTCGCGCATGATCCATTCGGCTTCGCCATGGACTTCGATCGGCTTCAGGCCGAGCGAGAGATGGGTGAGCGCGACAACCATTCCAATCGAAAGCACCGGGGCGCCTCCTTGGGATCGGGGGCGTTCATCCTAGAACGAACCCGACCGGCTGGAAACGCCCCGGTTGACTCGCGAATTGCGAACTTAGAACGGGAACAGGATGTCGTAGACCTGCTGGCCGTAGCGTGGCTGCTGGACGTCGGAGAGAGTGCCCTTGCCGCCATAGGCGATCCGGGCCTCGGCGATCTGGTCGTAGTTGATCTCGTTCGCGGTCGAGATGTCGGTCGGCCGGATGATGCCCTGCACATTGAGCTCGCGGAGCTCGTAATTGACCCGCACCTGCTGCGTCGCGTTGACCACCATGTTGCCGTTCGGCATCACCTGGGTGATGACCGCGGCCACCCGCAGGTTGACGGCTTCGGCGCGATCGACCGTGCCCTTGCCGTTCTGGTCGGTGGTGCTGTCGGTGTCGATCAGGTCGGCGGGATCGGTCGCATCGGTGAACACCTGGTTGGCGTATTTCTCGTAGCCGAGCAGCGCCGAGGCCTGCGCGTTGTTGCTGCCGTCGCGGCTCTGCGTGGTCTCGTTGTCGAGCGTCGCGGAATCGTCGATCTTGATCACCACGGTCAGGATGTCGCCGACCTTGCTGGCGCGCTGGTCGGCGAAGAAGGTGCGGCTGCCCTGGCGCCACAGCGAGTTCGCCTGACGGACGTCGCTCATCGGCGCCGGCATCGGCATGGTGACCGGCTGATAGTCGGCCTGCGCATTGGGGTTCTCGATCGGGTCGATCGCCGGCTCCTTGCCGACGTCGGCGATGCGCTGGAGCATGTTGCCGCAGCCGCCGAGCGAGACCGAGGCCACCGCCAGGATCAGGGCCAGCGGCAGGACGCGCTTCACGGGTTTCGGCTTGCGCCGTCCGGAACTCAAACCGGTGGTGCGCGCGAGGCCTTGCTTCATTCGGGTCGTCATTGCCCGTCTCCTCAGTTCAACGCTATGGCGCCGGCGATCGGGATCACGACGGTCGTCGCGTCCTTCACCACGCCGGTCAGGGTCTTGTTGCTCATCGTGTTGACCACGCGGATCGGCTGGCCGATCGCCGCATCCTCGAGGGCGCGGCCCTGCGCGGTCAGAGTCATGTTCTCGGTCTGCACCATCAGCGTGATCATGCTGCCGCGGTGGATGCTGGGCGCCATGGCGACGTCGCTCATCCGCAACATCTGGCCGGAGCGCAAGGGTCGGCGCGCCGTCATGCCGACCAGCTGCTTCGGATCGGTCACGGCGTTGGCGGCGATGCGATCGATGCGGACCGCCATCCAGTCGAGGTCGGGAAGCTGGATCACTTCGCCCGGCGCCACGGAGCGCGCCAGCACCGGAAGCTGCACGGTCTCATGGACGCTGCCGGCCACGGTGCGGTTGATCAGGGCCGGGCCGGAAGCCGGCACCACCAGCTGCACGGCGAAGCGCTGCGAGTTGGGGTCGAAGCGCACGTCCTGGACCGCGAGGGTCGGCTCGACGCTGGTCGGCAGCACCAAGTTGATGTCGCCGACGTCGAAGGCGATGGCGACCTCCTTGTCGGTGCCGAGCGTGTCGCGAAGCGCATCCTTGACTTGGCTCATCACCTGCTCGGGGTCGATCTTCTGCGCGGCGCGCGCGACCAGCACCCGCTGGTATTTGCTGGCCGGCGCCCAGTCGAGTGAATAGGCGCGGATCAGCGAGCGCAGGAAGCGGTTGTCGAGCACGATGGTCTGGCCGGGCAGCGGCGCCTGGGCGACCGGAGAGTCGCCCAGCGAGATCGGCTGCTCGAACAGATCGCCGAGCCGCACCACGTCGTCGCTGACCGTCACGTTCTCCTTGAGCGTGAGACCGTTCTCGGCGGCGGCGGTGGCGTCGAGCTCCTCGGCGCCGGCCGGCATCGAGAACACCAGCCAGGCCGAGAGCGCCAGGGTCAGCATCAGGAAGGCAAAGCGGATCATCGCTGCCTCACCGGATCTGGGTCACGGTGCCCATCATCGAATCCGAGGCCTGGATGACCTTGGAGTTGATTTCATAGGCACGCTGGGCGGTGATGAGATCGGTCATCTCGGAGACCATGTTGACGTTCGACTGCTCCAGGAAGAACTGCTGCAGCTGGCCGAAGCCGATGTCGCCGGGATTGCCCACGGTGGGGGCGCCGGAAGCCTCGGTCTCGACCAGCAGGTTGTCGCCGTTGGACTGCAGGCCGGGCTCGTTGATGAAGTTGGCGAGCTGGATCTGGCCCAGCAGCTGTTGGTTCACCTGGCCCGGTATGGTGGCCTGGACCTGGCCGTCGGCGTTGATGGTGAGCGTGGTGGCGTTGGCCGGGACGGTGATCGCCGGCTGCACCTGGAAGCCGTCGGCGGTCACGATGATGCCGGTGTTATCGAGCTTCAGCGCGCCGTCGCGGGTATAGGCGGTGGTGCCGTCCGGCAGGGTCACCTGCAGGAAGCCGCGGCCCTTGATCGCGATGTCGAGCTGGTTGTTGGTGGCGATCAGCGAGCCCTGCTCGTTGATGCGATAGACCGAGACCGGCTTCACGCCGAGGCCGACCTGGACGCCGGCCGGCACGATCGTGCCGGTATCGGAGGACTGGGTGCCGACGCGGCGGTATTCCTGGTAGAGCAGGTCGGAGAATTCCGCCCGGCTCCGCTTGAACCCGGTGGTGGTGACGTTCGCGATGTTGTTCGCGATCACGTCGATGTTCAGCTGCTGGGCGGCCATGCCGGTCGAGGCGGTGAACAGGGAGCGCATGATGGGTGGCCTTCCTTTAGCTGCTCGGGATGATGTAATTGACGGCCCGCTTCATGCGGTCGTCTTCGCCGTCGATGAAGCGCTGCACGGCCTCGTAGGAACGCTGCACCCAGATCATGCTGGTGAGCTCCTTGACCGACTGCACGTTGGACTGCTCCAGCATCCGCTGGACCACGCCCGGGTTTGCCACCTGGATCGGCGGCGCGTCGCTGGTGAAGAACACGCCTTCTTCCGGCTTCAGGGAGTCGCGCTTGGCGAAATCGACCACGTCGAGCTTGCCGTAGACCGCCTGGGCATTGCCCTGCTGGGTGCGGTCGGCGGAAACGCTGCCGTCGCCGGAGATCTGCACCGGCCCGTCATCGGGATCGATCTGCAGCGGGGCACCGCCGGCCAGGACCGGATAGCCCTGCTTGGTGACGACCTGGCCCGCGGCGTTGAGCTGGAAATGGCCGAAGCGGGTGTAGCGGGGGCCGTTCGGGGTCTGCACCACGAAGAAGCCGTTGCCCTGGATCGCGACGTCGAGATCGTTGCCGGTCGGCTGCATCGGCCCGGTGCTGTAATCCCGCGCGGTCGCGAAATCCTGCACATAGGCCAGCTTCTGCGGCGCGCCGCGGACCTGGGAGCGAATCGGAACGGTGGTGAAGATCTCGGACTCGGCTTTGAAGCCGGGCGTCGCCACGTTGGCGAGATTGTTGGCGACCACGTCCATCTGCCGCACGAGGGCAGTCTGTCGCGACAGTGCGACGTAACTCGGTGTTTCCATGACGGTGCCCCTTCTGGGTCAATGTCCAATCGGCACTTCGGCCGGTCGAAGAGTTGAATGCAGGACGCGTGCCAGAATAATTTCGCGCTATTCCAACCACTTGATCGGTGATGGGCGGGGCGGCCCGGGCGGCAGCCCCGGTCGATCCGGTCGGCGGTCCCGGCAGTTCTTGCCGTGCCGCGGCCCGCGCGCCGCTCCATCGGAATGCGCCGCGGAATAGTCGAGTCCGGGATTTCCCTGCGTCATTCGGGCGTGGGATCGCGTTCCGGTTTTCACGAGATGTTAACCATCACCTTCATACATTCCCCTCAGCCGTGGGGGCCGGAGGCGGTCCGCTGGGATGAGGTCATTTTAGGGTCATGGTCATGGCGGCAGCCGAAGAAGCACCGGCAACAGATGCACCGAAGAAGAAGAAGTTCAGCGGCAAGAAGCTGGTACTGTTCATCCTCCTGCCCGTCCTGCTGTTGGGCGGCGGCGGCGCGGCGGCGTATTTCCTGCTGTTGAAGAAGGATCCGGCGGCCGAGGAACCTGCCGCCGAGGGGGCGGCCGAGCATGCCGCCGACGAGCCACAGGTCTATGTCGCGCTCGAGAACCCGCTGCAGGTCAATCTGGTCGGCACCGGCAAGCGGATGCCCTACCTCAACCTCGATCTCTGGCTCGCGGTGAAGACCGAGGAAGACGCCAAGAAGCTCGAGGGCGTGATGCCCAAGGTGGTCGATCAATTCCAGGTTTATCTCAGGAGCCTCCGGATCGAGGACCTGCAGGGCGCCGACGGCGTGCAGCGCATGCGCGACGAGCTGCTGCTGCGCGCCAAGGCCGCGGCCAAGCCGATCGAGGTCGAGGACGTGCTGATCAAATCAATGCTGGCGCAGTAACCGAGCCAGGCGGAGCAAGGGCATGATTGGCGACGACGAAAACCAGGGCGAAGAAGAGCTCTCCGAAGAAGAAAAGGCCGCCGCGGCGGCCTGGGAGCAGATGGCCGACGAAGGCGGCGAGGGCGGCGAGGGCGATGCCGCCGGGCCCGTTTCCAACCGCGTGCTCGACCAGAGCGAGATCGACAGCCTGCTCGGGATCAGCGGCGGCGGCGGCGGTGGCGGCGACAAGCCCTCCGGCATCCAGGCGATCCTCTCGAGCGCGCTGGTCTCCTACGAGCGCCTGCCGATGCTCGAGATCGTGTTCGACCGCCTGGTCCGCATGCTCTCGACCAGCCTCCGGAACTTCACCTCGGACAACGTCGAGGTCAGTCTCGACAACATCACCGCGATCCGCTTCGGCGATTATCTGAACTCGATCCCGCTGCCCGCCATGCTCGGCGTCTTCAAGGCCGAGGAATGGGACAACTACGGTCTCATCATGGTGGATTCCACGCTCACCTATTCGATCGTCGACGTGCTCTTGGGCGGTCGCCGCGGTACCGCCGCGATGCGCATCGAGGGCCGCCCCTACACCACGATCGAGCGCAACCTGGTCGAGCGGCTGGTCGGCGTCGTGCTGAACGACCTGACCGCGACCTTCGATCCCTTGTCGCCGGTCACCTTCCGCTTCGAGCGCCTGGAAACCAACCCGCGCTTCGCCGCGATCGCGCGCGCCGCCAACGCGGCGGTGCTGGCGCGCCTCAGGGTCGATATGGAAGACCGCGGCGGCCGGATCGAGCTCTTGATCCCCTACGCGACCCTTGAGCCGGTGCGCGAGCTGCTGCTGCAGATGTTCATGGGCGAGAAGTTCGGCCGTGACTCGATCTGGGAAACCCATCTTTCGAGCGAGCTCTGGCAGACCGACGTCGAGATCAACGCGGTGCTGGATGAGCTGACCCTGCCGTTGGGCGAGGTCCTGAACTGGAAGCCGGGCTCGCGCCTGGCGCTGGAATGCACGCCGGATTCCGAGGTCGAGCTCAGGTGCGGCGACGTCCAGCTGTTCAAGGGCCAGATGGGCCGGCGCTCGGGCAAGATTGCGGTCAAGATTTCCGACCGGCTTATGAAGTGAGTTGAGGCGGGATGAGTATCGGTTTGCTGGCCGACGGTCTGCTGATCGTTCTGCTGGGCGCAGCGCTTGTTTCCGTCTATCGGCTGAACAGGCGCATGGCGGAACTGCGCGAAGGCCGCGCCGCGTTCGAGAAGCTGACCGCGGACCTGGCGGCGCAGACCAAGGCGGCGACCGAGGGCTTGGCGGCGTTTCGCGCCAATGCCGAGGGTTTGGGCAAGCAGCTCGACGGCGGCGCCGAGCGCGGTCGCCAGGTGATCGCCGAGGTGCAGCGGGTCTCGGATGACCTGCGCCTGTTGATCGGCCGGGCCGATGCCTCATCGACCCGGCTGGAGGAAGCCGTCGCGGCTGCGCGGCGGAGTGAAGCTTTGTTGGGTGCGATGGAGAATCGGCCCGTGGATCGCGGTGCTTCTGACCCGGGTCAGCCGGCGCGCGTCGCGGAAGCCGAAGTCTCCCCGGAAGCGAAGGCGTTCCTGTCCTCGCTCTCCGGCATGCGCTGAAGGAGAAGTGAGCGTGGCAAAGTTCCGCATTCGGTTGCTCCCGGCCCTGATGGGCGCGCTGGCGCTGATGATGACCGTGAAGATCGGCGGCATCTGGCAGGAGCTCTCGGTCACCGTCGGCAGCGAGACCGAAGCCCAAACCCAACCTCAACCCCAGGCCCAGACGCCCGCGGCGCCCGCCGCGCAGCAACCGACCCAGCTCGCCCCCGATACCCAGACCGCGCAGCAGCCGGCGACCCCCGCGGCACCGCCGCCGGTCACCCCGACGCAGCCGACGGCACAGATCCCGGCCACCCCGGCCGCTCCGACCGACGCCGCCCCGGCGGCCGGCGAGGCCCCCGCTGCCGTTGAAGGGGCGCCGGCCGAGGCGCCGAAGCCGGATTCCGCGGCGGCGGTCGATCCGTTCAACTACACCGACGAGGAAGTGGACGTCCTGCAGCAGCTCTCGAAGCGGCGCGCGGAGCTCGATGCCAAGGCGCGCCAGCTCGACGAGCGCGAGGCCCTGGTGGCCGCCGCCGAGCAGAAGATGGACCAGAAGATGGCCGAGCTCAAAGCCATGCAGTCCACGCTCCAGGACCTGCTGAAGAAGCGCAGCGATGCCGAGGAGGCCCAGCTCCAGAGCCTGGTCAAGATCTACGAGAACATGAAGCCCAAGGCCGCCGCTGGTGTCTTCGAGGAGCTCGACATGGACATCCTCCTGGAAGTCATCGCGCGGATGAAGGAACGCAAGGTGGCGCCGATCCTGGCCCTGATGACGCCGACCAAGGCCAAGGAGGTCACCTTCGAGCTGGCCCAGCGCCAGCAGCTGCCGGTGGTTCCTTAATGTGAGATTGGCGTCCTGGGACCAAGCCTTAGGAATGCCAGCTAAAAAGGCTAAGAACTTGGAAAACTTGCCGGATTTAACCCGGGCTTAACGATTACAGGGCTATTCAGTCTCATCGAAGCAGCGGGCTTGAGAAGAGAGCCGAGAGGAATTCGAAATGTCGGTCGATATGCAAATGAACATCCTCATCGTCGATGACTACAAGACGATGCTCAGGATCATCCGCAATCTGCTGAAGCAGCTCGGCTTCAACAATGTGGACGAGGCGACCGACGGCTCGATGGCGCTGCAGAAGCTGCGCGACAAGGAATACGGCCTGGTGATCTCGGACTGGAACATGGAGCCGATGACCGGCATCCAGCTGCTCCGCGAGGTCCGTGCCGACGCCAAGCTGAAGGCGCTGCCCTTCATCATGATCACCGCGGAATCCAAGACCGAGAACGTGATCGCGGCGAAGGAAGCCGGCGTCAACAACTACATCGTGAAGCCGTTCAACGCCGCCACCCTGAAGACCAAGCTCGCGTCGGTGATCGGCAACTTCTGAGCCCTGTAGGCCCCGGGAGAACAAATATGTCTGGTGCGGTTCCCGCCGAACTGGTTGCCAAGCTCAGCGCGCTGAAGACGCGCATGCCGAGCTATACCAAGGACGAAATCCAGGAGGTCGTCACCGAGATGCTTTCCAGCATGGAAGGCGATCTCTCGGAGATGAACCTGAAGCTCTACGCCGAGGTCGAATCCCTCGCGCGCTACATCGTGACGGCGAAGAGCGAGATCGCGGCGCTCCGCCCCGACGAGATCATGAGCGACCACATTCCGAGCGCCACCGACGAGCTCGACGCCATCGTCGGCTCGACCGAGGAGGCGACCAACGGCATCCTCCAGGCGATGGAATCGCTCGAGGGCCTGACCGCGGAGATGGATCCCGCGATGGCCGAGAAGGTCACCGAGGCGGTCACCCTGGTTTATGAATCCTGCAACTTCCAGGACATCACGGGCCAGCGCATCACCAAGGTGGTGAAGGCGCTGAAGCATATCGAATCCAAGGTCGATGCCCTGGTCGCCGCCTTCGGCGACGAGATCTCCAAGTACAAGGCCGCGCACCCGACCCCGGAGAAGGCCGAGGACAAGATGAGCGACGCCGCCCTGCTGAACGGCCCGCAGCTCGCGGCCAATGCCGGCAAGCAGGACGACATCGACGCGCTGCTGGCCAGCTTCGACTGAGGCGGCCTTGACCACCGGCGCCGCCGAATACAGCAACGGAGCCGCCGCTTCCCCGGAAAGCGATCCATCCACGCATGAGGCGCGCGTCGCCGAACTGAAGGCGGCGATGCCGCAATGGTTTGATGCCGCCGCCGGCCTGAAGCAGCACGGCGTCGCGCGCAATCCCAGCCTGCCGACCCTGGTCGGGCTGCTGATCCTGGTCATGTGCTTCTTCATCGTGCTTACCAGCATCTCGATGCGCAACGAGAAGCGCGAGGCGTCGGTGATGTCGGGTCTCGCCCGCGCCTTCTCCGACACCGGCTTGGCGCCCTCGACGCCGGTCGGCGAGGAAGCGGAGACGCGCAAGCTGCTCGGCGATCTTCGCGCCTCCTTGAACGCCGAGGTGCCGCTGGTCACCGGCGTCAAGCCCGAGACCGCCGACGAATACGTGCTCACCCTGCCGCGCCGCCTGGTGTTCGAAGGCGAGAGTGGCAAGCTCGCTTCCGGCTTCGACGGCATTCTTGCCCAGGCTATGCACGCCTTGAAGACCGGCCCCGCCGACTTCGCCTACGAGGTCGAGGTCGCCTTGAGCGCGCCCCGCATGGATGACGCCGCGATCGTCGGCGCCAGCGCCGTCGGCGCCGCCTTGCGCGAAGCCGGCTTCGCCAACGACGCCGCTTCGGTCAGCCTCATCCCGGGCGACGGCCAGCAGATCTCGCTCACGATCCGGCTCCGCCCCAACGCGCGCATCCCGGGGGCCCCGTGATGATCCCGAGTGGCCCCAAGCCCGATCTGCTTTCGTCGATACCGGCGCCGACCGAGACGCCGCAGCCGCCCTGGCTGATGACTTTCGCCGATTTCGTGAGCTGCCTCTTGGCCAGCTTCGTCCTGCTTTATTCCCTCGTGGCCGTGGATCGTGCGAAGTTCGACCGGCTGATGGAGGGCATGCCCGGCCGCCAGGTGGTCGAGGACATCCCCGGCAGCGCCGACCGCGCGATGGCGGTGGCGCCGAGCGACGAGGGCCGCAACGTCGATTACCTCGCCTCGGTGATCAAGGCCAAGCTGGAGCATGATCCGGCCTTGGCCAATATCGCGGTCAGGAGCGAGGGCGACCGCGTCATCCTGCGGCTTCCGCCCAAGGATCTGCTGTCCGTCGGCAGCGCCGGCCAAGCGGCCGGGCAGGACCTGGTCTTTGCCGTCGGCGGCGCGCTCGGCACCGTGCCCAACACGATCGCGGTCGAGGTCCGGCCCGACCGGCCGGCCGAGTTCACCGCCGGCCTCACCTATGCCGTCCGCCTCGCCCAGCGCCTCGAACAGGCGGGGGCCGCCGGCCCGATTGCCGCCCGCACCCGCCTGACCGCGCCGGGGGAGGCCGCCGGCATCGACCTCATCGTCTTCGACAAGGCCCCGGTCGCCTCCAATCCGTAAGCGCCCCAATCCGTAAGCCGGCGACTCCACAATCCCGCCAAAGACTTAGCCGGCGAAGCCCGGTATGATGCTGGCACGCTCTGTGCTCCTCCGATTCGTGCAGATCTCAAGAGATTCCGGGTCGATGACTGAACCGCACTTCCGCAGGATTGCCCGAACGCTGGTCGCCGCATGGCACACCGGTCTCGTGGCGGTCGCCTGCCTGGTGGTGGTCTCGGCTGGCGCGCTGGCGCAGACGGTCCCGGCCCGCGGCGGCCTGCACGAGGATTTCGGCCGCCTGGTGATCGACTTCCCCGGCGCGGTCGCGACCGACATCTCGGGCGAGGGCGATCGCCTCGAGCTGCGCTTCGACCGCGCGCACAGGATCGACCTCGCCGAAGCCGCCTCCACGCTCAAGGACTACATCACCAAGGCGACGCTCTCGCCGGACAACAAGCGCCTGACCTTGAGTTTCCACGGCCCGGTCACCTGGCAGGCCTTCAACGACGGCGCCAAGCTGGCGCTCGACTTCGCCTTCGCCGACGATGCCAGCCAGCGGGAATTCGACAACGGCCCCGATGCCACCGCGCGCGCCGTCAAGACCGCCGGCGCGACGCAGCCCGCCACCAACGGGACGGCCGCCCCAGGGTCCGCCCCGGGGACGGCGCAGCCTGCGCCTGCCGCGGTGAAGCTGCGCAGCGGCGAGCACCAGGGCTATTCGCGCCTCGCCTTCGATTGGCCGAAGGACGTGCGCTACACCATCAAGCAGACCGGCAACCAAGCCGAGCTCATCTTCGCCAGCCCCGGCGCGATCGATCTCGAGAAGGTCGCCGGCGACCTGCCGCCGCGGATCGATGGGATGAGCGCGGATGCCACCGCGAGCGGCCTCACCGTGAAGCTCGCGTTGAAGCCCGGCATGGTGCTGCGCGACTTCAGCAGCGGCAACACCGTCGTGCTCGACGTCTACGACCGCGACGCCGCCAACCTGCCGAAGGAAAAGCCGGCCGCGCCCACGCCGGTCCCCGCCGAAGTCGCGAGCGCGCAACCCGAGCCCGCGCAACCGCAGACCCCGGCGGAGCCGGGGCTGCAGGACATCCCGGCGGAGATTCCGACCACCCAGCCGGCAGCGCCCCAACCCGCAGCAACACAACCCGCAGCGCCCCAGCCGGAAGCGCCGAAGGTCGCCGCCGCGGTGCCCGAGCCTGAGCTCGCGCCGCAACTGCAATCGGCCCTGCCGGAAGTCGCCGCGCCGAAGCCGGCGCCGACCACCGCCGGCGTCTCCGGCCCCGGCGTCGCGACGCCGGTGACCGCGGCGCCGCCGACCGCCTTCGAGCCGCCGCGGGTCGCGCCGCCCGCGGTCAATGTTAAAGTCAAAGCCTTGCCTCTTTCCGATGGCGCCACCCTCTTCTTCGATTGGCCGAAGCCGGTGGCGCTGGCGGTGTTCCGCCGCGGCGACGCGCTCTGGCTGGTCTTCGATCGCCCGGGCAAGGCCGACCTGAAGCCGCTTGCCCGCGTCGAGAAGGAGATCGGCAAGGTCGAGCCGGTGCCCACCAACTTCGCGCTGGCCTTGCGCATCACCGGCGGCGCCGCGGCTTCGCCGAAGACCGAACCGGAGGGCGCGCGCTGGAAAGTGACGCTGCGTCCTGGCCAAACAATCGCGCCGGCGGAGGCGCTGCAGCAGAGCCGCGAGACCTTGCCGAACGGCGGCACCAGCCTGATCGTCCGGGTGATCGCCGCCGGCGCCGCCATCGATCTCGAGGATCCGGCCGACCGCGGCAAGCTGGTGGTGACGCCGACTCAGCGCGCCGGCGCCGGGATCGAGCGGCAGTCCGATTGGCCCGACTTCAAGCTGCTGCCGAGCCACCAGGGCGTGGTGGTGGCCTTGCTCAACGACCGGCCGAAGGTCACCGCCAGCCCCAACGGCGTCGTCATCACCACGCCGCCGCAAGCCGTTGCCGAAGCGGCGCCGGAGACCGCGCCTGCCGCAACGCCGCCCGAGCCGCCGAAGCCGGAGCAACCCGCGGAAGCCGCGCCGGCGGAGACAGCGCCTGAGGAGTCCGCGCCGGCGCCGACTCCCGAAGGCGGACCGCCGCCGCCGGTCGTGGTCTCGGTGCCGAAGGCGCTGCCCACCACCGCCAGCCTGTTCGACATGAAGAAGTGGCGACGCGGCGGCGACGCCAGCTTCGTGGAAGAGAACAAGGCGTTGCGGGACAAGATCGAGGCCGCATCGCCCGGCGACAAGAACCGTGCGCTGCTCGAGCATGCGCAGTTCCTGCTGGCCAACGGCCGCGCCCCGGAAGCGGCGGGGCGGATCAACGAGATCCTGGATGCCGACCGCAACGCCCAGAACAACCCGCTGATCATGGCGATCGGCGCCGCGGCCGAGACCATGCACGGCGCCTACGACCGCGCCGAGCGGCTGATGGCGGCGCCGGCGCTGCACAATGTGCCCGAAGCCAACCTGATGGCCGCCTATATCGCCGCCAAGCGCGGCGACGATGCGGCGGCGGCGAAGATCTTCAGCGGCGCCTTGCCCGACATCTCGGATTACCCGAACCCGTTCCGCAACGACGTCCGCCTGCTCGCCGCCCGCGCGCTGCTCGACAGCGGCGATCCGCTGACCGCGCAGAACTATCTCGATCCCTTGAAGCGCGACAAGCTCGATGCCACCACCGAGGCGCATGCCGCCTTCCTCGACGCTTTGCGCCAGCAGAAGATCGGCCAGAAGGAAGGGGCGCTCGCCACCTGGGAGAAGCTGACCGACAGCCCGATCGACGAGATCAAGGCGCGCTCGACCTTCGAGGTGGTTTCGCAGCAGCTCGAGGAGAAGAAGATCGATCCCAAGGACGCGGTCGCCAAGCTCGAGACTTTGCGCTTCCTCTACCGCGGCGATACCTTCGAGTTCGATCTGCTGAGCAAGCTCGGCCACCTCTATTTCGACGTCGCGCAGCCGCGCAAGGGCCTGATCACCTTGCGCCAGGCCGCGACCCATTTCCCCGATCACCCGAAGGCAAAGCAGGCCGCCGACGACATGACGGCCGAGTTCCGCGGCCTCTATCTCGGCGGCCGGGCCGACCAGCTTTCGCCCCTGACGGCAGTGGCGCTCTACGACGAGTTCCGCGAGCTGACCCCGCCGGGCGCCGAAGGCGACCGCATGATCGCGGCGCTCGCCGACCGGCTGGTGAAGGTCGACCTGCTCGACCGCGCCGGCGACCTGCTCGACCGCCAGGTGAAGACCCGGCTCTCCGGCGCCGCGAAGGTGGGGGCGGGGACGCGGCTCGCCGCGGTGCGCCTGCTGGACGACAAGCCCGACGCCGCGCTGAAGGCGCTCGGCGAGACCGAGAATCCCGCCGCGACCGCGCCGGAGCTGCAGGCCCAGCGCCAGCGCCTCAAGGCCCGCGCGCTGTTCGACACCGGCGAGACCCTGCGCGGCCTCGGCCTGATCGAAAGCGACGGCAGCCTGGAAGGCCTCTGGCTGAAGTCCGACATGTATTGGAAGCTGCGCGAATGGCCGTCCGCGGCCGACGCGCTCGGCGAGCTCATCACCGCCGAGCAGGCCAAGCGCCTCGCCGAGGTGAAGGGGCCGGCGCCGGACGACATCGCCGCCAATCCCGCCTCGGTCTTGAATCAATCGGGGCTCGACAAGGCGCTGGCGGATGCCCAGGCCGCCGCGGCCGCCGACGCGACCCAGCCGGCCCCGGCGGATGCCGATCCCAACGCGCCCGCACCGGCCGCCGGCGATGCGGCAGCCGCGGACGCGGCGCCGGCGCAGAAACCTTTGCTCGACCCGGTGCTGTCGGCGCTGATCCTGAAACGCGCCGTCGCCTTGTCGCTCGCCAACGATCGCCGCGGCATGAAGGACCTCGCGCGGATGTTCGGCAAGCAGATGGACACCACGATGCTGGCGAAGCCGTTCCGCGTGCTGACCTCGCCGGACAGCGGCCTCACCGAATCCATCACCGCGCAGATGAAGAGCGTCGACCAGCTCGGCGTCTTCGTCGAGGAATACCGCAAGATCCTCCAGGCCGAGGCCTTGAGCACCGCCACCGAGCCCGCCACCGACATGGGCCCAATGGCCCCGCTCGACAAGCCCGCGGAGACGTCGGGCTCCGGCGCACCGGCGACGCAGGCGCCCACCGCCCCGGACCAGACCGCCGGCCAGCCCACGCAACCCGCCGGGCAGTAGCGATGAAAGCTCCCTCTCCCGGAGGGAGAGGGCTGGGTGAGGGTCTTGAGGCTGCGTGAGGCGACGCCTGAAAGCGCCGCTATCCCGCCGGGTTGAAACTTCGCACCAGGCTGCCGGCGATCAGGTACCAGCCGTCCACCATCACGAAGAAGATCAGTTTGAAGGGCAGGGCGATCATCACCGGCGGCAGCATCATCATGCCCATCGCCATCAGCACTGAGGCGACCACCATGTCGATGATCAGGAACGGGAGATAAACCAGGAAGCCGATCTCGAAGGCGCGGCGGAGCTCGCTCAGCATGAAGGCCGGGATCAGCGCCTTCAGCGGCGTGTCGTCCGGGGTGGCGATCGGGCCGACATTGGCCATGTCGACGAAGAGGGCGAGGTCCTTCTCCCGCACCTGCGCCAGCATGAAGGAGCGGAACGGTGCCACGCTGCGGGTGAAGGCCTGTTCCTCGGTGATCTGCTCGTCCATCAGCGGCTTGACGCCGTTGGTGTAGGCCTGCTCGAAGGTCGGCGCCATCACGAAGGCAGTCAGGAACATGGCGAGGCTCACCAGCACCATGTTGGGCGGCGTGCCGGTGGCGCCGATCGCCGAGCGCAGGATCGACAGCACCACGACGATGCGGGTGAACGAAGTCACCATCACCAGGATGCCCGGTGCGAGGCTCAGCACCGTCATCAGCGCGACCAGCTGGATCACCTTGCCGGTGAAGGCGCCGCGCTCGCCCGGACCCATGTCCAGGGTGACGCTCTGGGCCAAAGCCGGATGGATCAGCAGCAGCAAGGCACCGAGACCGAAAACACCCGAGAAGATCCAGGCGGCAAGACGCATCTGCTTCACTGGCCGCGCTCCTCTTTGATCTCCTCGGCCTTGACCAGCGCCTTGAAGCTCTGCCGCGTCTTGGGATCGGCGGCAATGCCGGATTCGATCAGCGTGTTGGTGTTGGGCCCGACCAGCACCAGGTGCTCGACCTCGTCGCGCCGCACCAGGATCAGCCGGTGCTTCGGCCCGAGGAAGGCGGTCTCGACGATCCCGAGCCGCTTGCCCTTGCCGGCGACCGCGCTGCCGCTGATGCCCGAACGCTTCAGCACCCAGCCCAAAGCCAGCACCAGGCCGAGCACGAAGATCAGGACCAGAATGAAACGGAGATAAGTGTCGAATTCCATGGAGAGCTAGCAGGCTGCTTTCATTGCGTGGCACCCCCACCCCAACCCTCCCCCGAAGTCGGGGGAGGGAGTCACGGGCGCGATGCAAAGCCCTCCCCCATCTTTGGGGGAGGGTTGGGTGGGGGTGCCACAAATTCGGTGTGCCGCCAGAGCCATCACCCGTCCGACCGCTCGCTGCGATAGGCGACCTGGGCGCGCAGGCGCCGGTCGGCCTGCTGCAGGTCGAGCGCCAGGTTCACGTTGCGCTTCCGCAAGGTCAGCTCGAGGTGATTGAGCGCTTCCACCAGATGCTCCAGGCGGGGGAGCAGCGGGTTCGGCCGCTCGACCTCTTCCTTGTCGTGGAGTGCATCGGTCAGCACCGCGATCTTCAAGGCCAGCACGTCGAGCTCGACGATCTGCCCGGCCTCGGCCATCTGCTGCGCGCCTTCGATCATGGCGGCCAGCTGGTCGATCGATTCTTCCAGTTGATGTCCGGTCGCGGTCATCGCACCGCTCCTCCCTCAATGCTGGCTGCTTCGCTGCCGGTCTCGGCGTCTTCGCTGCCGGCGCGGCCGTCCAGGACCTTGCCGTTGAGGCGATAGAGATAGGAGAGGATCTCGGCGACGGCGGCCAGCGCGTCGGTCGGGATCACGCTGTCGACCTCCAGGGTCGAGAGGATCTGGGCGAGGTCGGGATCCTCGCGCACCGGGATCCCGCGCTCGAAGGCGATCTGCAGGATCTGCTCCGCGACGGCGCCCTTGCCGGTGGCGGCGACGCGCGGCCCGGCCTTGGGGTCGAGCTTGCCGCCCTTCTTGTAGTCGAGCGCGATCGCGATCGGCGCCCGGGGCTTGGGGTCGCCCCAGCGCGGCCGCGGCGGGCCGATCGGGTCCTCGGGCCCAGGGGAGGGCTCCGGCTTGGAACCTTGTTTACTCCCCGATTTGTTACCGGGGTCGCGGTCGGAAGAGGCCATGGAAGCTCCCTTTTGCCGCCGCAGCATCGCATCGCTTGCTTAATGCCGGGTTAATGGCGGGGTGGAGGTTGCCAGCAAAACCCCGTCGAATCAAAGACTTCCCGGGCGGCGGTGCTAAGTCCCGGATTTAGCGCAAAATTTGCCTAGCATTTTAGGCAAATTAACGGGCCGTTAAGGGGTGTGGGGCATGATGCCGGCGAACGCGGAAAGGCTGCGGGCGACCGGATTCGATGGACCTCTTCAAGATACCACTCTTCCAGCGCCTGACCGAGCGGATGAATTGGCTCGGCGCCCGCGAGAAGGTGATCGCCACCAACATCGCCAACTCGGACACGCCGCAGTACCAGCCCAAGGACGTGGTGCCGCTGGATTTCGGCGACCATCTGAAGAAGCTGGCGGCGGTCGAGCCGGAGCGCACCAACCCCAAGCATATCGCCGGCACCATCCCGGCCGCCGACCCGGTGGATTCCAAGAAGCAGAAGAAGACCTACGAGACGGCGCCCGCCGGCAACTCGGTCGTGATCGAGGAGCAGATGATGAAGCTCTCGCAGACCCAGGCGGATTACAGCCAGATCACCAATCTCTATCGCAAGCATGTGGACATGCTGAAGACCGCGATCGGTCGCGGCGTGTAACAGGAGCCTGGTCATGGACCTCATGGAATCGCTGATGATCTCCGCCGCCGGCATGCGGGTGCAGGGCGAGCGGCTGCGGGTCATCTCGGAGAACATCGCCAACGTGGATTCGGTCTCCGAGGTCCCGGGCGGCGATCCCTACCGCCGCAAGACCATCACCTTCAAGAACGCGCTCGACCGCGAGATGGGCGTCAGCCTGGTCAAGGTGAAGAAGGTCGGCCTCGACCCTTCGGAGTTCACCCGCAAATACGACCCGAACAACCCGGCCGCCGACCAGGCCGGCTACGTGAAGCTGCCCAACGTCAACACGCTGATCGAGATGAACGACATGCGCGAGGCGCAGCGTTCCTACGAAGCGAACCTGAAGGTGATCGAAGTGTCGCGCGGCATGCTCCAGCGCACCATCGATCTGCTGCGGTGAAGACTCTCTTGGCTACGTCCTCCTCCACCGTCTTCGGGGGAGGATTGAGGAGGGGGTGCCGCGTGATAGATAGAGCCAAGGACTAAGAAATGGCCAACACCTCGATCAACAACGCCGTCGCCGCCTACGCCAATGCCGCCAAGGCGCTGACCGGCGCGGTCGATGGCGACAACGGCGCCGTCACGGCGGCCGGCGAGACTTTCGGCGACCTGCTGCAGAAGGCGGCCACGGATTCGGTCAAGACCGGCGCCGAATCGGAAAAGCAGTCCTTGCTCGCGACCGCCGGCAAGGCCAATGTCACCGATGTGGTGACGGCGGTCTCCGCGGCCGAAGTGACCCTCCAGGCGGTCACCGCCGTCCGCGACAAGGCGGTCGCCGCCTACCAGGAAATCCTGCGGATGCCGATCTAAGGATGCATCGAGTGTGTGGCACCCCCACCCAACCCTCCCCCGAAGTCGGGGGAGGGCCATCTTCTTCTCCCTCCCCCATCTTTGGGGGAGGGCCATCTTCTTCTCCCTCCCCCATCTTTGGGGGAGGGTTGGGGAGGGGGTGCCCCGCAATGACTCTCTCCGCGTAAGTGGAGCGACCCAACCATGGATGAAGCGGCGCTTCTGGAAGTCAGCCGGGATGCGGTGGTCGTGGTGCTGAAGATCGGCACGCCGATCATGCTGATATCGCTCATCGTCGGCCTGGTCATCTCGCTGTTCCAGGCCTTGACTCAGATCCAGGAAGCGACCTTGACCTTCGTGCCGAAGATCCTGGTGGTCTTCGTCTCCCTGCTGCTGCTGGCGCCTTTCATGCTGCATGTGCTCGTCGATTTCACCGAGCAGATCATGCAGCGCATCGTCGGCTAGGTCCTCCATGCCCCCGGGCGAGACCCTGGAAACGCTGCTGAACGGCAGCATCTTCCAGTTCTTCATGGTGTTCTGCCGGGTGGGCTCGGCGGTCATGCTGCTGCCCGGCTTCGGCGAGGCCTATGTGCCGCCCCGGGTGCGGTTGGTATTCGCGCTGATGTTCAGCCTCGCCTTGATGCCGATGCTGGCCGACAAGGTCCCGGTCCTGCCCGCCGATCTCGACCGCTTCGTCATGGCCTTGACCAGCGAGATCTTCATCGGCCTGTTCTTCGGCAGCCTCTGCCGCATCATCATGATGGCGGTGCTCTCGGCCGGCAGCATCATCGCCTTGCAGACCGGCATCGCCAACGCGCTCTCGGTCGATCCGACCACCGCGCAGCAGGCCGCGGTCACCGGCAACTTCCTGGTGGTCGTGACCCTGGTGCTGATCTTCTCGACCGGCCTCGACCATACCAGCCTCAAGGCCCTGGTCGGCACCTACGCGGTGATGCCGCCGGGCCGGTTGCCACCGCTCGGCGACTTCGCCAATTTCGACGCCCGCGCCGTCGCCGACAGCTTCACCCTGGCAATCCAGATGTCGGCGCCGTTCCTGGTCTACGGCCTGGTCTTCACCGGCGCCATGGGCCTGCTCGCGCGCCTGATGCCGACCCTGCAGGTCTTCTTCGTCGCGATGCCGGCGCAGCTCCTGATCGGCCTTGGCCTGCTGGCGGTGACGCTTTCCTCGATGATGATCTGGTTCCTCGATACCTACGAGCGCCAGCTGGCGCCCTTCGTCCCGTGAAGGTGAACGATGGCCGCTGACGACGACTCACAAAAAACCGAAGACCCAACCGGGCGAAAACTCCAGGAAGCGCGGGAGCAGGGCCAGGTCGCGAAATCGCAGGAGGTCAACAACCTCCTGATGATCCTCGCCCTCACCATCTCGGTCATCGTGTTCGGCGGCTCGATGGCGCGCGACATCGTCAACATGTCGCTGCCCTTCATCGAGACGCCCGACATGGTGCCGACCGACCTCGGCCACCTGACCACCATGGGCTGGAAGCTGCTGGGGCTGGTGCTGCTGGCCGGGGCGGCGCCGCTGGTGCTGGCCTTGTTCGCCGCCTTCTTCTCCGGCTATCTCCAGTTCGGCCTGCTGCTCTCCAGCGAGGGTCTGATGCCGAGCCTGGAGAAGATCTCGCCGATGGCGGGACTGAAGCGCATCTTCTCGCTGCGCTCCTTCGCCGACTTCATCAAGGGCCTGCTGAAGCTCGCCATTGTCGGCGGCATCGTCTACGCGGTGATCACGCCTTCGGTCGGCGACCTGCACAAGCTGATCGGCATGGAGATCGTCCAGATCCTCGGCGTCATCACCGACTTGCTGGCCCGGCTGCTGCTCACTGTCTTCTCCGCGATGGTAGTGATCACCGCGGCCGACGTCTTCTATCAGCGCTACGAGCACATCAAGGGCCTGCGCATGTCGCGCCAGGAGATCAAGGACGAGATGCGCGAGAGCGAAGGCGACCCGATGGTGAAGGGCCGCTTGCGCCAGCTGCGCATGGAGCGCGCCCGCAAGCGCATGATGGCCGAGGTGCCGAAAGCCGACGTGGTCGTCACCAACCCGACGCATTACGCCGTGGCGCTGAAATACGACGCCCAGATGGCCTCGCCGAAGGTGGTGGCCAAAGGCGTCGACAAGGTGGCGCAGAAGATCCGCGAGATCGCCAAGGAAAACGACGTGCCGGTGGTCGAGAACCCGCCGCTCGCGCGCGGGCTCTATGCCGCGGTCGAGGTCGACCAGGAGATCACCCCGGAATTCTACAAGGCCGTCGCCGAAGTCATCGGCTACATCTACCGCCTGAAGCGGAAGAAACTCTAGGACCGCGCCAAGAGAAGTGCTGACAGCAGCAAATGGCGGAGTGGTGCCAGGCGCTTGCGTGGGGCTCCCTGTCGGTAGGCAAGAGGTTCGGTCGTCTCGCGCTCTGCCGTCTCGGCCGGAGCGGCCCGCTTGGGCAAAGCGCCGAGGCCGAATGGCACCAGAGTCGAGTATTCGTCGAGCAGGTCGAAGCGCATCGCCGTTCTCCCTTCTGACGGAACGCCGTGTGCTGTTCCGTGAAGGCTATTCTCTCGATGCGCCGTCAGCCGACCGACAATCCGCGCGTCAGTCCTTTGTCAATATTGCGTCAATTATGCTAGCGTGACGTCCATTCGCCCTGTCAGGGGACCAGATAACCGGCCTTGGATGAGCTTTCATGACGGGTTTCCGGTTCCAACTTCTGGGCCCGCCCAAGTTTCAGACCCTGGCGGGCAATCCGGTGACGATCCGCTCGCGCAAGGGGACGGGGCTGCTGGCCTGTCTTGCCCTTGCAGACGGTCAGCCGGTCGGCCGAGATCACGTTTGCGCGCTGCTGTGGTCGGACCGGCAGACTACCCAGGCTCGGGCCAGCTTGCGCCAGTTGCTCGTCGATCTTCGCCAGGATTTCGGCCAGGCGAGGCAGGTCCTCGATACCGAGACCGACGGCGTCATCTCGTTCTATGAATCGGCGGCGATCGCTTCCGATATCGGAGAGTTTCACCGGCATCGCCGGGGCGACGACCGGCAGAGCCTGGAGCAAGCATTCGCGCTGCGGCGCGGTCAGTTTCTCGAAGGTTTGGCGCCCGAAGATTCAATTTTTGCCGATTGGCTGGAAGACAACCGCCGGGCGCTCGACAATCTCTGGTGCGAGGCGACGACAAGGCTGCTCCGCGTTCTGGAGCGCGACGGCGACCATCGTCGAAGCCAGGATGTCGCCGGTCGCTTACTGTCTGTCGATCCACTCTGCGAGCTGGCTCACCAGTCGGTGATCCGGGCGCATGTCGCCATGAACAACCGCAGCCTTGCGCTCAGACATTATCAGGAGTTTCGCGAGAAGCTCGATCGGGAGTTGGGAGTGGAGCCCGACGCGTTGACTCGATCGATCGTTCTCGATGCGCCTGTACAGTGCAGCGTTCCAAGCTCATCCGCCGCCGCGTCGCCGCTTGTTGTCCGGCCTCGCGTGCCAAAGGCTTCAATCGCCGTTCTGCCGTTCGAACAATCCGGTGGCGATCCGCAGGATCTTCATTTCGCTGCGGGCCTCACCGAAGACCTCAGCACCGAGCTTTCCCGTTTCGCGGACCTTGCGGTCATTGCTCAGGCGTCGGCAAGGCAACATGCCCAGGCGGACGAAGGCAGATCGAGCGGCCTTGATGCCGAGTATATGGTTCGCGGCAGCGTCCGCCGCGCGGAGCAGCGTGTCCGCATCACCGCGAGCCTCGTTCATGCTGCCGATGGCGTGACGCTGTGGTCCGAAAGGTTTGACCGGGTTTTTGCGGATTTATTCGCGCTTCAGGACGACATCGTCCGCCGCGTCGTCACCGTGCTGTCTGCGCGCGTCCAGGCCTTCGAAATGGAGAAGGTTCTGCAAAAGCCGCCCATCGGATACGAGGCCTATGACTTGTTCCTGAAAGCCAGATTCCAGCAGCGCGATTGCAAGAAGGAGGGCATCCTGGCGGCGCGGACCTTGCTTCGCGAGGCCATCGCCCGCGAGCCGCGATTCGCATCCGCCCATGCGGAATTGTCTCTAGGATACTCTTACGAACACCAGAGCGACTGGAGCACGGATCTCGATCTCGCCAGGCGGGAAGCGATCGCCGCCGCGGAGCAGGCGATTGCGATCGATCCTACGAACAGCAATGGGCATCGCGCCCTTGCAGAGGCGCAGTTCTACTGCAACCGGAATTTCGATGTCGCCAAAGCGCAGGCCGAGATAGCGCTGGTTCAGAATCCCAACGACCAGTTCAGCATGTGTCTGCTGGGTTTCGCCTTTGCCTGCAATGGGCATGCGACGGAGGGTCAACGCTATTCCCTGGAATCACTCAAGCTCAACCCGCTTGTATCCGATCCCTGTCTCTTTGCGATTGCCGTCGGGGCTTACTTCGAAGGCGGCTTTGCTGATGCGGCGAGCGGGTTTGCCCGCGTGGCTCGAACGATCGATGAGGCTCACGCCTTTCGGGCGGCATCGCTCTGGAATCTCGGCCAGGCTGACGCGGCGCGCGACGCCATGCAGCACTTCATGTCGCTGAAGCGCGGGAAGATGGCGGACTACCCCGGTGACGACGTGGACGAATGGCGCGCGTATCTCCTGCGTATTCTGCCGATTGCCGATTCCGATCGCCGAGAGGAACTCTTTGAAACCTTTCGGCGTGCGGGACTGCCGGTGTGAGCAGCGCCGAGAGGGGTCCCAGTCAGTCACCAGCGCGTATCACGATCCCGTAGTGATAGGGCGCGAGGTTGACGATCTGTGCGCACTGGAATCCCGCTGCCTCCGCGATCGCGCGCACCGCTTCTGCTGAGATGCGCATCTCGGTGCCGGGCCCGCGGGGCTTGCCGAGGACGGTCGTGGTTTCGCGTGGGAGCGGGTGCCAGTTGACGATGCCGAACAGGCCGCCAGGTCGGAGGACGTCGCGCATCGTGCGAAAGAGCGCTGGCTTGTCCGGAACGCCGTGAAACGTGTTGGCCATGAGCACGTAGTCGATCGGCTCCGGGATAAGCTCCGCTGCCAAATCGGCATCGGCGCAGAACCATTGCCGTACGGATGCGCCTTGTCGAGCGACTTCGATTTGCGCGGAGCGGATCATCGTCGGGTCATTGTCCAGAGCATACGCTTGGCCATTGACGAGCGCAGCCAAGGGCGCCGTGAAGTAGCCGTCGCCACAGCAGAGGTCCAAGGCCGACATCCAAGGCTCGATCCCCAGCGCCCGCAGTGTCGCCGTGGGATCAGGCCACAATGCGGCCCACCAGTCGCGGTCGGGCATGGATGTTCCGGGGAACGAAGGACTCACCAAACCTCCGCGTGAACCGTGCAAATGACATAATCAATTATTTTAGATATTGCTTGAATACTTGTGCAAGGCTAAAGTCTGGATCATGGCTGGCGCGAAATCACGGCTATTCGACCAATTTGCCGAGCTGGCCCGGGTCCTCGGTCACGCCCACCGGCTCGGGCTCCTCGAGCACGTCTCGCAAGGGGAACGCTCAGTGGAGCGGTTGGCGGAGCTTGCCGGGCTTTCGGTCGCGAACACCTCCCAGCATCTTCAGCACTTGCGCCGCGGCGGCTTCGTGCAGTCGCGTCGCGACGGCAACCGCGTCCTCTATCGGCTTGGCAATGGGCCGGTACTGGACCTGTTGGCGTCGCTGAGACTCTATGCGGAGAGAAGCAGCGCCGAAGTGCGCGAAATCGTCGGCGACTACTTCACCAGGCTCGATCAGCTCGAGCCGGTCTCTCGCGAGGCGTTGGTCGAGCGGTTGCACGACGGAAGCGTGACGCTGCTGGACCTGCGCCCTGAGGACGAGTTTGCGCTCGGGCATCTGCCGGGCGCACTCAACTTCCCGCTCGATCAACTGGAGCAACGTCTGAAAGAGCTCCCGAAGAAGCAGGAGATTGTCGCGTATTGCCGGGGACCCTATTGCGTGCTGTCGTTCGAGGCCGTCGCCATGCTGCGCGCCAAAGGCTTCAAGGTGCGCAGGCTTGAGGACGGGTTTCCGGAATGGAAGGCAGCAGGGCTGGAAGTCGAGGCGGCGTGACCAAGCAGGGCCCGGATAAGGCGTGGCTGCCGGAAGGAAATGCCACGGTCCCGATCCTTCAGGACAAGGACCACACCGCCCCTTCGGTGTTTATTCCCGAGGCCTTGTTGCGCGAGGCTCGCCGCCAGAAGGGCTTGCCCACAGATACGGTTCCCGAAGTGTGTGTCCTCGACCCGGACGGCGATATCGTCCGTCGGTTAACGAAGACCGGTGTTGCGAAGCGGGACCCCAATTGGGCCTGTTATCATACGGACCTGTACCGTCACACGCAGGGGGGCACGGAGCTTGGCTTCATCGGCTGCGCCGTCGGTGCGTCCTTCGCGGTGCTCCTGGCCGAGCAACTCTTCGCGTCTGGATGCCGCTTTCTCATCAGCATGACCTCCGCCGGGCAGCTTGCCACGCTCCGGCCGCCGCCTTACTTCGTGCTCATCGACCGGGCGCTTCGTGACGAGGGAACGAGCTATCACTATCTGCCGGCGACGGAGTTCGCGCATGCGGATCGCGGCTTGATCGATCTCATGGAAGGCGCCTTCGCGCATGTCGGCCAGCCGGTCGAACGCGGCGGGACCTGGACGACGGATGCGCCGTTCCGCGAGACCGAGGCCGCGGTTGCGGCCATGCGCCAACGTGGGCTCCTGGCGGTGGAAATGGAGGCGGCGGCTCTCTATGCCTTCGCCGAGTCGCGTCGGCGGGACGTGCTTTGCTTCGCCCATGTCACCAACCAGATGGCGCAGGTCCATGGTGACTTTGAGAAAGGCGAAGCCGACGGTACCACCGACGCGCTTGCGGTGATCGCGACCGCAGCCCGGGTTTGGCGCACGAGAGCGGTCTAGAGATCCCGGTGCCGGCCGCCGATCGTCGCGGCGTAGGACGAGACGAAGGCGCCGATCAGCATCGCGACCACGGTCCACATCGCCAGGGCGGCGCCGGCCTTGCGGGCGGCATCGGCGGCTTCCTTGGCCTTGGTCGCGGCTTCGTCCGCTGCGGCCTTCACCTTGGCCGTGACTTCGTCGATCCGCTTCTCGGCATCCTGCTGCGACATGCCGGTACGCTGTGCGATCAGCTGCGCCATGTAGGTCTTATCCTCGGGCGCCAGCGTCAGCGTGCCGTCCCTGAAGCTGGTTGCCGCGATCCGCAGGATCTCGCCGCGCGCCTGCCGCTGGTCAGCGGCCTGGTCGCCCATCGGCATCGGCATCGGCGCCGGCATCGTCGTGGTGCCCGGCGTCGTCGTCGTGCCGCCGGTCGTCGTATCGGTGGTCGAGCCCGTGGCGCTCGTGGTCGTATCGGTACCCGTGACGGCGCCTTGCGAGGCGGCACCCTGCGCGCCGGCCGGGCGGAACAGCAGATCGACGTAGTAATCCATCGGGTTGCCGCGCATCGCTTCCATGCCGCCGCCCCGCGGACCCGCCGCCATCATGCCGGGCGCGGTCGCGGCCGCCGCCGTGCCGGCGCCGGCGATCGCGGCGCCGCCGACGGCGCCACCGACTTCCGCCGTGCCGCGCGCGACCTGCCCGGCGACGCTGGCGACCAGGCAGATGAAGACCAGGGTGCCGAGCGCCCAGGTCACCAGGCCATGCGCGGTGTCGCGGAAATAGACCTCGTCGCCGTGCATGTTGGCCCATTTGGTGCGCAGCCGGCCGGCCAGGTAGCCGCCGACGCCGAAAGCCGCGGCCTCGATGATGATCGACCAGACGATCACGCCGATGCCGACCGTCTCGGCCGAGGCGCCCTCATTGGACCAGGGCGAGACGGCGATCAGGCCGAGCCCGGCGCCGAGTGTCCAGAGCAGCACTGTCAGCGCCGCGGCCGCTACGCCGCCGGCGATGATGGCGCCCCAGGAGACACCGGAGAAGCGCGACTCCACGCCCACGGGGTTGTTGATATAGGCGGGGGTGCCGGTGATGTCGGCCATCGCGCTCTCCTTGGTTTGCTTGGGGATCTAGCGCCAGAACAGCGCGAGCAGAATGATGATCGGCAGCGGGATGCCCAGCATCCAGAGCAGAAAACCGCGTCCCAATCCCATGATCATGTCCTCCGTTTGGTTTCGGGTCCTGTGTCGGAATAAGCGGCACCGAAGCGCTTGGTTCCGCAGCGTGGAAGCGTGGAATACCGCCATGCGCCGCGCGGCAAACTCGTCTAAACTCCGGCCGGTTTATGGGCAGCCGGGATTCGGGGATGATGCGGGCAGGGGTTTGGCAAGCAACGCAGCGGCTGGCACAGGCTGCGCTCCTCCTGCTGCTCTCCTCCGGCGCGGCGCTCGCCCAGGACGAGCCGACTTGGTTCGAGCGCAATTCCTGGGCGGCCGGGCCGGTGGCGGTGCTGCTGCTGCTGGCCGGCGCCGGCACCGCTCTGGCCTTGGCCAGGGCCGGGCGCCGCCGCGACCTGCTGATGCAGAGCTTCGACACGTCCGGCCAGGCCCGGCAGCTGGTCGGCCCGCACGGCCGGATCATCTTCGCCAACGCCGCCTATCGCCGGATCTTCGCCAACCACAACGTGCCGCTGCCCGAAGCGCTGGAGGCGCTGGTCGAATCCGGCTCCAGCTCCGCCGAGCTGCTGCGCCAGCTGCCGCGCACCGTCGCCGAGGCCGGCCGCGCCCGCGCTGAATTGCAGGTCAGGTTCCGCGACGGCGAGCTCGACTGGTTCGATGTCCAGGCGCAGCGGTTGAAGGGCGGCGACCATCACGTGCTGTGGAGCTGTGACATCGTCACCACCCAGCGCCAGATCGAGGAATACATCAGGAGCGACCACGAGAAATTCGCGGACCTGATCGAGCATGCGCCGATCGGCTTCTACTCGGTCGACGAGAAAGGCGACTTCCTGTTCGTCAACTCGACCCTGGCCGGCTGGCTCGGCTTGCAGGCGGAGCCCGGCGGGCATTTTCCGCAGAAGCTGCACGACATCCTGGCCGATCCGATCGCCGATAGCGCACCCGCCTTCAGCCCGTTCGGCGATCCCACGGCGCGCGGCGGGGAGGTGACCCTGCGCGGGCCGAACGGCCGCGCCTTCCAGGCCTTCATCCGCTTCGAGACCGTCTCCGCGCCGACCGGCGGCGACGGCGAGCGCGGCACGCCGAAGCTCCGCACCCGCTCCGCCGTCCACGATCTGACCCGCGAGCGCGCGCTGGAGCAGGCGGTCCGCTCCTCCGAGCAATACTTCAAGCGTTTCTTCGAGGAGGCGCCGACCGGAATCGCGCTGATCGATGCCTCCGGCCGGGTCGAGCAGGCCAACGAGGCGCTGGTCCAGCTGCTCTCCGGCGCCGACTGGCGCTCGAAATCGCTGATGGAGCTGGTCCATACCGACGACCGCCCGGCCTATGCCCGGCATTTCGCGGAGGTGATCCGCCATGGCAAGGCGCCGCCCTTGACCGTGCGGGTCTCCGGCGGCGAGCGGGCGCGCTATGTCACCATCTTCGCGTCAAGGCGGGAGGACAGCGCCGGCTCGCCCGGCTGCATCGCGCATTTCGTCGATTCCACCGAGGCGCGGCGGCTGCAGGAGCAGTTCGCCCAGTCGCAGAAGATGCAGGCGGTCGGCCTGCTCGCCGGCGGCATCGCCCATGACTTCAACAACCTCTTGACCGCGATGATCGGCTTCTGCGACCTGCTGCTGCTGCGGCACCGCGCCGGCGACCAGTCCTTCGCCGACATCATGCAGATCAAGCAGAACGCCAACCGCGCCGCCAATCTGGTGCGCCAGCTCTTGGCCTTCTCGCGCCAGCAGACCCTGCAGCCGCGCGTGCTCGACGTGACCGACGTGCTGGGCGAGCTCTCGCATCTGCTGCGCCGCCTGATCGGCGAGAATATCGAGCTGGAGATGATCCACGGCCAGGACCTGAAACCGGTCCGCGCCGATGCCGGCCAGCTCGAGCAGGTGATCATCAACCTCGCGGTCAATGCCCGCGACGCCATGCCGATGGGCGGCAAGCTCACCATCAAGACCCAGAACGTGAAGACCACCGAGACCATGCAGCGCGGCGCCGACGTGATGCCGCCCGGCTCCTATGTGATGCTGGAGATCGGCGACACCGGCACCGGCATCCCCAAGGACATCCTCGACCGCATCTTCGAACCCTTCTTCTCGACCAAGGAAGTGGGCTCGGGGACCGGCCTCGGCCTTTCGACCGTCTACGGCATCGTGCGCCAGACCGACGGCTTCGTCTTCGTGGACAGCGAGGTCGGCCGCGGCGCTACCTTCCGCATCTATCTGCCCGAGCATGCGCGCGCGCCCGGCGAGGCCACCCAGCGCCTCACCGGCGAGGCCGACGACCGCCGCGATCTGACCGGCATCGGCACGGTGCTCCTGGTCGAGGACGAGGACGCGGTCCGCCTGTTCAGCGCCCGCGCGCTCCGCAACAAGGGCTACAAGGTGCTGGAAGCCAGGAGCGGCGAAGCGGCGCTGGAGATCGTCACCGAGCATATGAAGGACATTGACCTCGTCATCAGCGACGTGGTGATGCCGCGGATGGACGGCCCGACCCTGATCAAGGAGCTCCGCACCCGCCGCCCCGACATCCGCGTGATCTTCATCTCCGGCTACGCCGAGGACGCGTTCAGGAAACGCGTCGACGCCGGCGAGGAAGCGCATTTCCTGATGAAGCCCTTTACATTGAAACAGCTCGCGGCGAAGGTGAAGGAAGTGCTGCCGTAGGGCGAAACACTACCTCGACCTAATGCACCCGCGCCTCGCGCGCGGTGCCGAGCGCGCGCTCCAAAGTCGCCAGCAGCAGGTCCTTGTCCACCGGCTTCCGGATCAGCGCCAAGGCGCCGGCCTCGCGCAAGGCGGCGTCGGTCAGATTCTCGCTGAACGCCGAACAGATCAGGCAGGGCAGGTCCGGCCGCACCGCCTTCACCACGGCCAGCAATTCCAGCCCGCTCATCTCCGGCATGTTCTGGTCGGTGATCAGCGCGTCCCAGGTCGCCGGCAGCTCGCGGAAATCCTCCAGCGCCTCCTTGGCGCGGGTGTAAGGCACCACCTCGAAGCCGAGCCGCTCCAGCAACAGGTGCATCATGTCGCAGAAATCGGCGTCGTCATCGACCAGCAGGATGCGCCGCCGCGAGCGTGCCGCCGCCGGCAGCGCCGCCGGCCCCCCTGCAATCGATCCTGGCCGCGGGATCGCGATCTCGATCCGCGGCAGCACGATCTCGATCGACGTGCCGTCGCCCTCGCGGCTCTGCGCGATCAGCGCCGCGCCATGCGCCAGCACGATGCCGCGCACCACCGCCAGCCCCAGCCCGGTGCCCTGGCCCTTCTCCTTGGTGGTGAAGAAGGGCGTGAAGGCCTGCTGCAGCAGCGCCGCATCCATGCCGAAGCCGGTGTCGCTGACGATCAGCGAGACCTGCGACGCCGCCGGATCGCAGCTGCCGGCGACCGCGCAGGCCCAGCCATCCGCGTCGGTCCAGACCGTAACCGCGTCGCTCCCGTTCGAATCCTGGAGCTTCACCGCGGTCTCGGCGCTCAAACGCGTGCGCCGGATCCGCACTGTCACGCTGCCCGGCCGGCCCCTCAGCGCGTCCTGCGCGTTGATGCAGAGGTTCAAGAGCAGCTGGCCCAATTGATCGCGGTCCGCCTCGACCACCGCGTCGGGATCGGCGTTCTCGCAGCGGAAGTCGACCGAGGGCACGGCGCTGGCGAACATCAGTTCCTCGATCTCGCCCAGGAGCTCCGAGAGATGGAAGCGCCGCCGCGTCATCCGCGTCCTTCGGGTGAAGGTCAGGATCTGCTCGACCAGCGCCCGGCCGCGCCGCCCCGCGGTCAGGATCCGCTGCGCGTAGCGCCCCGCCGAGGAATTCGCCGGGTGATCGCCCTTCGAATCCAAAGCCGCGTCCTCGACGATGAACTGCGCATAGCCGAGGATGGCGCCGAGGAAATTGTTGAAGTCATGGGCGACGCCGCCGGCGAACTGGCCGAGCGCTTCCAGCTTCTTCGATTCCTGGCTCTGGGCCTCGCGCCGCAGCCGCTCCTCCTCGTGCCGCCGCCGCTCGGTCACGTCGGCGATCGAGCCGATCATGCCGGAGAAGGCGCCGCTCGCGTCGAAGCGCGGCACCGCTTCCACCATCACCCAGAACTCGGTGCCGTCCAGCCGGCACAGCCGGTGCTCGCTGCGGAAGCTCTCGCGCGCCTGGATCGCGGCGCGCCAGCGCGCGTGCAGCGCGGCGCGGTCCTCCGGATGCACCGCGGCGATCCAGCCTTCGCCCAGGGTCTGGCTGCGCGAGAGCCCGGTCATCTCGACCCAGACGCCGTTCGAATAGGTGTTGCCGCCCTCGGCATCGCTCTCGAAGATCGCGACCGGCAGCGCCTCGACCAGCTCGCGATAGCGCCGCTCGCTCACCGCCAGTCCCATGGTCTTGGCCGCCACCTGGCGCCGCAGGCTGCGGTTCCAGGTCACCAGCAGCAGCGCGCCGATCGCCGCCGCCGCCAGCATCCAGGCCAGGAAGCGCAAAGCCGGGTTATCCCACAGCGATTCCACCGGCCGCCCGATCCACTTCTCCTCGATCGCCGCGCGCTCGGCCGGCCGGATCAGGGTGAAGCCGGCGGCGATGAAGTCGCGCAAAGCGGTGTCTTCCTTCCTGACCGCCCAGACCGCGGGCTTGGCGAACAAGGTCGCGGTCAGCTTGAACTCGCCCTGCAGGTTGAGCTTGTAGAGCCGGCGGATGCCGGCGGCGCGGCCGCTGCAGAACACGTTGTTCTCGCCCCTGGCCGCCGCGGCGAACAGCTTATCCCAGTCGCCGTAGTCCTTCAGCTTGGTGACGCCGTGCTCCTGCAGGAAGTCGGTGCAGCTGCCTTTGCCGACCACGCCCACGGTGAATCCGTCCAGGCTCTCGACCCCGGTGATGCCGCTGATCGCCTTGTCGAAGAAGATCACCATCTCGACCTCGACCGGCGGCACCGGCGCGATCAGGTAGCTGGCGTTGCGCGTATCGGTGCCGACCAGGTAGCCGGCGACATCGACCTTCCCGGAATCCAGCACCACCAGCCGCTGCGAGCGCTCGACCGCGACATAGTCGACCGCGACCCCGGTGCGCTGCGACCAGAGATCCCAGAGATCGCGCATGATCCCCTGCGCCGGACCGTTCTCCGGCCGGAAGGAATAGGGCGCGTAGTTGTCGTCGAGTGCCACGGTCAGCGTCTTCGGCGGCAGGAAATCCGCCGCGGCGGAAAACGGCGCGAGCAGCGCCGCGCCCGCGGCCATCGCCCGCAGCGCCTTCCAGATCCGCCTTGCAGTAGCGCAACCCGGCATTGTCCCCGTCCTCGCCGTCCGCCGCCGGATTCTACCGCGAAGCCGCCCGGTTGACCAAGGGCGCTGCGGAGGGGTTCAATCGGAAGGCGCAAGGGGAGAAAATATGCACGCCGTCCTCACCCAACCGAGCCCCGGCCTGGGACCGAAATCCGATCCCGCGCCGGCGCCGCCCGCCGCGCCCGACGCCATGGGCATCGCCGGCGGCTTTGCCAGGCTGCCGCCGACCGCCGTCATGTTGCTGGCGATCGTCTGCGTGCAGCTGGGCTCGGCCCTGGCGACGGTGCTGTTCTCCCGCCTCGGCCCGATCGGCACCGCCTTCGCGAGCGCGCTCTTCTCCGCCGTCGTGCTGATCCTGATGAGTCGGCCGCGTGCCTTGTTCCTGCACAGCGGGACACTCATCCGCCGCCATGGGCGGTTGGTCCTCGCCTTCGGCATCGTCGATGTGGCGATGGTGCTGCCCTTCTTCCTGGCGCTGGAGCGGATCCCCCTCGGCATCGCCGCGACCGTCGCCTTCCTGGGGCCGCTCGGGCTTGCGGTCGCGACCTCGCGGCGGCTCATTCATTTCCTCTGGATCGGCATTGCCGCGCTCGGCGTCGCGCTGCTGACGCCGGACATCGGTGCCGAGCTCGACCCGCTCGGCCTCTTCTACGCGGCGATCGCGGCGCTGGCCTGGGCCGCCTTCGTGCCCCTCAGCAAGAAGACCGGCGCGATCTTCCCCGGCAACCAGGGCCTGGCGCTGGGCATGTCGGTCTCGGCGCTGCTGCTGCTGGCGCCGGCGCTGATGGAAGGCAGCATCGCCGCGGCCGGCGCGCTCGACCTCGCCGGCGCGCTCGGCGTCTCGCTGATCGGCGTGGTCTTGCCGCTGGTGCTGGAATTCCAGGCCCTGCAGCGGATGTCGGCCCGCACCTATGGCATCCTGGTGACCTTGGAGCCCGCCGTCGGCGCCCTGGTCGGCGTGATCTTTTTGAGCCAGCCCGCCGGCCCCCGCATGATCCTCGCCGTCGCCTGCGTCATGCTGGCGGCGCTCGGCGTCACCCTCTCGGATCGCCGGGAACCGCATTAGGCGGTTCCCGGCGAATCCCCCGAAGCTTCAGCGCAGGGGGACCGCCCGCTAGGGATATTCACGTACTTCCCGCACATTCCGCTGGACAGGGGATCAGGAAAAACCCCTAGGACCGGCAATTTTCATAATCTGTTCAGAAGTTGGGCCTATCCCTGTTCCTGCAGGCGCGCTGAACGACAAGAAGACTTGATCCTCGTCAATGAGTTTGGATCGCGCGCCGCCGAAGATCGGAGCCGGAAGCGGAACCGCCGCCCCGGCAGGGAAAGTCAGGAGAGGGCCAAGAAATGTCCCAGAAGATTGCAAAGACCGGCGCAGTGACCTGGAGCAGTCCCATCGACGCGTTGGAGCAGGCGGCCGCGGCCGTTGCCGACAAGCGTCCCAGCATCCTGGTGGTCGATGACGACCACGCCTTCTGCGAGACCATCGCGCGCTGCCTGGCGCAGCGCGGCTACGACGTGACCTGCGCCGACAGTGGCGAGGTGGCGGCGGTGGCGATCGGCGAGACCAAGCCCGACGTGATCGTGACCGACGTGCAGATGCCCGGCATGGACGGCATCGACCTGATGAACTGGCTCAGGGACAACGGCCTCGACATCCCGGTGATCGTGATCTCCGGCGAGCATATCGACGAAGGCGAGTTCGGCGAGAAGACCGTGGACTGCGAAACCGGCATGGCCGCGGCGGTCAACATGGGCGCCGTCAGCGTCCTCCACAAACCCTTCGGCCGGGCACTCCTGGAAGACTCGGTCGCGAGGGCACTGACCTACGGCATTACACTTCATTGACCTGTCTACCGAAGCCTCGGCGTAGGTAGATCCGCTTCACATTCCCTTTGATCCGCCGCAAGGCGCCGCGTCCCTCCAGTTCTGCTATAACCCGCACTGCCCCCGTTAGATTCCCCTCCCCCGTAATGGGGGAGGGCGGGGGAGGGGGCGCGCCTTCCGGGCGCGCAACAGCGTCCACCGAAGCCTTGGCGTAGGTGGATCAAAGACTCAAGACGCGCGAGGACGGCCGTGACGCAATCGGAAGAAACGCCACCCACCCTCGACGCCCGCCTGCCGCCGGAGATGGCGGCGCGCGCCGAGGCGGCCGGCGTCGCCAAGGCCGCGCTCGACCCTTTGCGCCTGCTGGCCTTGGCGGTGCTGGCCGGCGCCTTCATCGCCTTCGGCGCGATCTTCTCGACCGTGGTCGCGGCGGACAGCGCGGGCACGCTCCCGTTCGGCGTCGCGCGCCTGCTGATCGGCCTCAGCTTCAGCCTCGGCCTGGTCCTGGTGGTGGTGGGTGGCGCCGAGCTCTTCACCGGCGACGTCCTGATGGTGATGGCCTGGGCCGGCGGCAAGCTCGGCCTCGCCCGCATGCTGAAAGCCTGGGCGATCGTCTATGCCGGCAACCTGGGCGGCGCGGTCGGCACCGCGATCCTGGTCTTCCTCGCCGGCCATCACGAATACGGCGCCGGCAAGATCGGCCTCGCCGCGCTCGCCATCGCCAGCACCAAATCCGCCGAGCCCTTCTTCCAGGCGATGCTGCTGGGCGTGCTCGGCAACGTGCTGGTCTGCATGGCGGTCTGGGCCTGCTTCGCGGCGCGGAGTGCGGCCGACAAGGTGCTGGTGATCGTGCTGCCGATTGCCGCCTTCGTCGCCGCCGGCTTCGAGCACTCGGTCGCCAACATGTATTTCCTCCCGATGGCGCTGCTGATCCACGACTTCGCCGGAGCCGGCTTCTGGCAGCAGGTCGCCAAGCTCCCGACCGACTACCCCGCCCTCACCGCCGCGAACGCGCTCGCCAATCTCGCCGCGGTGACCATCGGCAACCTGATCGGCGGCGGCGCGTTGGTCGCCGGCATGTACTGGTTCATATATTTAAGACGGGCGTAGCCCGTCGCGAGGTCCCCCTTCCCCCAAGATGGGGGAAGGGTTGGGGTAGGGGGTTGACGCGCGCGTCAGCGCGCCAACAAAGAATCCCCTCGCCCCTTGCGGGAGAGGGCTAGGGTGAGGGGTAGCGCGCGCGGCCACGCGCGCCAACCAAGGCTCTCTGGGCTACCGCCCTAGATCACCGCAGCATATTCAACGCCGCCGCCCGCTCCGCGGGCTTGAGCTTCTTGAACAGCGTATGCGCGCGTTTGACATCCGCCTTATCCCCGCTCTCCGCAGCCTTCTTCAGCGCGACGGTGCAATCATGCTCCGCCCCGCAGATAAACGAGAGCGCGGAGGCGAGCTTCGCCATCATCGCGGGATCGAGGGTGGGTTCGGGCATTTGAGATCTCAAGGGCGATTGTTTAGGGTTGCAGTAAGCTGGTCGGCGTTCGCAACGAGCCATTGTCTGGCGCGGTCCGAGTTCTGGCAGAGACTTTGAACAGTCAGCCAAAATCGCTTCGAGTGATCTGGGATGGCTAAGTGCACCATCTCATGTGTGACGATGTAACGAAGCACATAATCCGGCGCCATGATGAGTCGCCAGTTGAATGAAAGATTGCCCAGCGCCGAGCAGTTTCCCCATTTGGTGCGCTGTCCCATCACATAGACGCGATTCGGAGTACGCCTCACGCGCTCACCAACGTCCGGGATGATCTGGCGGATACGCTGACGCGCCTGCTTGCGCAACCAGTTCTCTAGCGACCGGTCCGTACTGGTCCGGCTCTCTTGCTTGCAGGTAATTGTGATTACTCCGCCATCGAGCGAAACTTTGTTCGGCCCGCGCCACTGCGCTGAATGCAACACGCGCACGTCGACCAGCTCGCCTCTAAGCCATATCTGTCCCTTAGTCCGTATTTGCGGGCGACGTGCCGCTTGCAGTTTGCGAGTGCGAGCAAGCTGCTCGGCCACCCACGCCTGATTGCTTGCAACAAACGCGGCGGCCTCTCCACCATCCCTTCCATCGGGTAGCACGACAACCACGCCATCCGGACCGACTTTGATCCGCAGTCTTTTAGCTGCTGAAGAGCGCACGAGTCGCCATTCGATCACTTGGTCATCGAGCACGAGGTGCCCCGACACTTTAGCTCCGATCGCTTGAGTCAGCGCCATCGCTGTTCACCAATTCAGTCACTGCAGGCGTCAGGAATGAGGGATGAACATCATTCGCATCGAAGCCTAAACGAGAATACGCTGCGTTCCAAGATTCGGTCAGCAGCGACTGCTCCACGCGCATCCTGCCGCCCTTGGAGTTACTCCATCCAGGCGGCAACAGATTGTTTTCGTGCAAATGGGCGATCATGCGCCTCGCACAATCGGCGAGATAGGTCTCGTCCTTGTCGACGGAGTACTCGCGCAGCACGGTGAAAAGGCCATATTCTCCCGGCTGTGTCAGACCCACGCGACTCGGTTCCTCATCGACCTTCGCTTTCTCGTCAGCGATGGCTTGCAGCTCCCTTAGCCGTTTTTCGGCAGCTTTATCGGCGGTGTCCTTTTGCGTCTTAAGGCGCGCCAGCCTCTCGCCGAGCTGGCGATAAGTGAAGCCCGCATCGTCCTCGGACAGTTCGGCAGTCAGGATGGCTTCCAATGCAGCGGCCTTGTCCGCCGGACTTGGCAGGTCTTCGAGTTTTGCGACGTAATCCTTGTCGATCTTGAACACCGGCAGTGAATCGACCAAGTCCATGAACGTGGTGTTTTGCTCGATCAGTTCCCTGGTCTTGGCCGAAAGCTCGCCGAAGGTGCCTCGTTGTGCCGCGCCGCGCTGGCGGCGGCGATGTGCAATGTAAACACTGCAGAGCCAATTGTAGACGTACCGGTGTTCATAGAGGATTGGGTCGGGCGACACCGCTTCCCAAAGCCGCTCGAGACTCTTGAAGTTGTGTTCAAATATCTTGGCTGCATCGGGATCCTTGATGGCTCGTAACGCCGCGAGCAGGCATTCACGCGTATCGGCAATAGTGATGCCCTTAAAGCTCTCCATGCAGCGCGCCACCTCGCCGGGAACGGTGGCCTTTAGTTTTTCCCAGTCGATCAGCGCTTCTTCGCGGATGTTCTCATCGAAGTTCAACGCCTTCTCGAGATTGCTAAAGACCCCGAAGTAGTCGACGACCACGCCGGTGCGCTTGTTCATCGCCGGCAGTGGGCGATTGGTGCGCGCGATTGCCTGCAATAGATTGTGGTCGCGCAACGGCTTGTCCAGATACATCACCTGCTCAACCGGCGCATCGAAGCCGGTCAACAACCGGTCGCAAACGATTAGGATCTTAAGCGGTGGGCGCCATTTGCTGTGATGTTCGCCGAATGCTTCGCGGTTCCAGCTCTCCCACTGCTGCGGCGTCAACTTGAAGTAGTCGATCAGATCATCCTGCTTCTGCTTGCCGTAATGAAAGCGCGCCAGGTCTTCGTCGTCGTTCTGGCCTTCTGAGATGATGACATCGCACCACTCTGGCGGCAGGCCTCTGGCCTTCAGCTTGGCGTCCAGGGCATCCTTGAAGCGGGCGCATGCGGTACGATCCACGCCCACCAATTGCGCCTTGAAGCCGCTGGGGTCGGGGTATGCCAAAAAGTGTGCCAACATCTTCTCGACTACAATCTCCACGCGGTCGGGGTGACGCGCAAGTTCCTTCCACTGCGATCGTTGGCGCTGGATCAGGTCTTTGGCTTCCTCGTCCTCCACCTCCATTTCCGCGCACATCTGCTCGAAACTCACGTCCAACGTCTTCTGGTCGACGATGAAGGGGACGCGATCACGCTGGTAATGCACCTCAAGCGTCGCGCCATCCTTGATCGCGCGTTTGATCCCGTAGTAGCTGAGGTAGCGCTCTTGCTGGCCGGCGATCGTCGGCCCGAAGTCCCGATGGGTATTGACCATCGCACGGTCGATGGGCGTGCCGGTGAAGCCAAAACGGAATGCGTTTGGTAGCTTCACCCGCATCGTCATCGCGTGGCTGTCAGCAGTGCCTCCCTTCTGCGAACGATGTGCTTCGTCCACAAGCGTGACAATATTGTCCTCCGGCAGAGGCTCAAGGTCGCCCATCCTCTGGAACGATTGCAGCGTCGTTACCAACGTGCCGCGCCAATGCTGCCTCAACTTACTTTTGAGGTCCTCCACGCCCAACGCCTTTTCAACGTTGGGGTAGTCGCAAGCCTCGAAGTCGTCGGAGATCTGCGTCTTCAAATCCCGTCGATCCACGACGATCAAAACGGTGGGGTTCTTCATCGCCGCTTGTCGCCGCAGCTTGTAAGCCGCGAACAGCATGGTCAGTGACTTGCCCGACCCCTGCGTATGCCAGATGAGCCCCGTGCGATCCTGGGGGCTCGCAGGCTTGCCGATCAGGCCCAGCGCGCGATCGACCATGTCATTGACCGCCTCGAACTGGTTGTAGCGCGCCACCTTCTTGATGGTCTTACCTTTTTTCGTCTCGAATGCCACGAAGTGCTGCAGAAGATCCAGCACGTGTGCGGGCTTGAGCCGTAAGAGGCCCTTGACCGGAATCTCCAGCGGGTCGTCGGGGTTGTCCGCTTCGGCTTCGTTCCACCAGCCCTTGCGCTCCGGGTAGCGTGACAGCCATGGCCCCCAAGTGTCGAGGTGACGTTCGATCTCTTCCTTCTTGGCTTCCGAGGCCAACACGGTGCCAAAGCGGAAAGCATCCTCGTCGGCGGCCACGCAGAAGACGTTGGGCGCCAGCATCAGCGGTGCCTGGCGCTGATAGCGATGCAACTGATGAACGGCCTCAGTCCAGTCCTTGCCGCTGCTGAGATAGCTCTTGTATTCGGCGATCACCAGCGGGATGCCGTTGACCAACAGGACGGTGTCGTCGCGGCACTGCTTTACGCCTTGAACGCGGTACTGATTGGTGGCGGTGAAGTCGTTGAGATTCTGTTTGTCCGGATCGAACTCGATGAAGCGCACCGTGCGTGCGCCTTCGCCTGGTGTCAGCTCCACCTTCGCGCCATCGCGCAGCCGATCGAGAGTCTCGCGGTTGGCAGTGAGCTTATCCGGTGCATCCATCGTGGTTCGCAATGCCTTCACCGCCAACCGCGCCTGTTCAGGTGTGGCGACGTGTGGATTAATGCGCTGGATAGCTGCGACCAGTAGCTCCTCCACCAGCGGGTCTTCTCGTGGCCGATTGAAGGCAGCCATCGCGGCCTCGTCGCGGTAGGTCCAGCCAAGCCCGGGGTCACCAGGCGTGGCGCTGCCGAGGCCTGAAAGCCATTGAAGGATGGGCAGTTCGACGTACCCGGCTTCGCTCATCCGCGAGCTTCCTTCTCTAACGACGCGGGGTCGACTCGGACGGTACCAGTGAGAAGGTCGTGCGCCAGTGATCTTTTCAGTTGCTCCAGTGCAGCAATGACCGGCAAGTAGCAACGGCTCCGCAAATCAGCATTTTCTAAAATGCAGCTGATCTCGCGCTGCTCGTCCAGGCCAGTATTGCCAGATGGCACGGGTATGAGCACTTTGCCGAGATTCTTGGCATTAATGTTGACTTGCTGGACGCCCGGCGTGGCATAACGCTTGATGCGGCATTGGGCGCTATACGAATTGAGTAACTGGCCGAGATAGTAGTTGTCGATCCTCTTCGGATCCACGTGTAACCGAATGAGATAAGAAGCGAAGACCGCAGGGTCGTCGCGACGATAGATGCCGATCTTGCCAACATGTTCTTGAGAATTTGTACGATTGAACAGCACGTCCCCGCGCTTGAGCAAATAGCGATCAAGAGTGGTGTGGGAAAGCGTGACGTACTTCAAATCATCCATCACGACATCGCCATGCTGGATGTTGCCCATGCGAAGAATAGGTGTTTCACCTCTTAGGTACATGGGCAAAGATAAGCCGTACTCGAAGTTGCGGACTGCCGCACTTATGGCCATCACCTCCCAAGACGTGGGAATAGGCCCAATACGCGACTTTTTTTGCGCCTCACGTCGGGTTCCGCGGCTGAACAGTTCTTGGGCTAGAGCCCGCTTGACTTCGATCGCTCGCGCGTAGGCCTCTCTCGCATTGTCAATCGCTGCGTCCGCTGCTGACAGGATGCCGACGATGGCGCGCTGCTCGTCTTCCCTAGGGAATGCAATCGCCATCTTTCTAAAGAACGTATGGCTTAGGTTGCTCAGTCCGGTAGAACCCTCTGACGATGCACTCAGGTAAGATTGAACCTCCTCGGTCCGTAGCCATCGGTAGAAGAACTGAGGGACGATGCCGCTATCCACATTTGGCTTTGCGGCGATGAGAAAAGACGCAAAGAGGAACTCCGCGTCTTGTTCCACGAGAACACAGTTGCCGATGCGCCCTCGGTTACCATTCGAGCCGACCATGATCGACCAGTTTTTTTTGACTTTCTTTTGCTCAATGGCTTTTGGCTTCAATCCCGATAGCCACAATAGTTTATTTGACTCTAGACGCTCCTGAACATTGCTAATGCCAATAACAGGAACGGCTCCATCATAAGGCTTGTTATGCTCCTGATCTTTTGACCAAGACACGCCGCGCTTGATCTCGACTGCGCTGCCGACCACGGCAGTACGCCAGTCGCTGGGATGTGGGAGAGCATCAGTTGGCCTCATAGCCTGCGTTCCTCAGGAATTGCATCAAAGTGCCTTCCGCTGAAGCCAGTTTTGCTCCAGCATCTCGCAATGCTTTTATCGCGCCCTTGACTTCCAATCTTGGCTCTGGCTCGAAGGTATCCACGTAGCGAGGGATGTTAAGGTTAAACTCGTTCTCCTCGATTTCATTGATGCTGACTACGCGCGCGTGTTTGATTAGCTCATCGGCATTGCCGTATAGGGCGCCGAGCTCCTTGCCTACGGCGTCCACGTCATTCCTGTCATCCGCTGCCCGACGGCGCGCTTCGGTCATCTTCTCATCCCGCTCAGCAACCTTGGCAGCTGCCTTGTCGCTGTGACTTTTTAGTTTCGTAAGCGCAGCCTGGGCCTTATCGCGCGCCGTCTTTTCTGGGATCTTATCAAGCTCCGCTTGTCTTTCGGCCAGTTCTGTCTTCAGCTCGGCGAGCCGGTTGGCAGCGTCAGCGTACTCAGCTTCCAGCCGCTCGACCTCATCGTGCTCACGTGCATTGATTTGCTCGCGGATACGTTGGCTATGCTGCGCTACAAGCGCGGGCACTTTGGCTACATCCCCATAGGCCTGCACATGAACAAGGATGCGCATCACGTCTTGTGGGCGCAGTTCGTTCTGGTTGGAGAGCTCTCGGTAGTGACGCGCGGCATAGACGAGCAATACCTTGTCATGTCGGTCCTTCGGGCGTTGCTTGCGAAGGATCAGCAGGCAGGCTGGTACGCCCGCGCCATAGAACACGTTGAGTGGCAGCGAAATCACCGCGTCGATCACCCGCGACTGTAGCAGGGCGCGGCGGATTAGGTGCTCATCGTCCGCCTTGCGGCGTTTGAATATTGGATTGCCGTCGTCGTCGAACTCGCCGGTTTCTTCTTCCATCTCGGGCTGGCCGCGAAACAGCACACCTTGAGGGCATACAATGCCGGCCCGGCCCTCTTCGGTGAGCGAGGCGAGGATATGCAGGATGAAGGCGTAGTCGCCATAGCCCGCAGGTGGAGCTCGGAAGGGTGTCCCGCGCCCGAATCGGCCAAAGGCATCCTTGAAGCCTTCCTTGCCGAAAATCTCCTTTTTGAGCTTGTCTTTCTTCTTCTTGTCGTCCGTCTGCTGCTCAGGCCTGAGCCACCAGAACTCGTCAGAGAACGGGAAGTTGGCCAGCACCAGCGAAAACTTGCGCAGCTTTCCTGCGCCGTCCCTGAACGCTGGGTCGGTGATGGTGCTGGCGCCTGCGGCGATGGTGGCTTCCAAGCCGTGCAGCACGGAGTTGATCTTGCCGATCGCAGCATTGCCCCAGTTCATTTCCTGGGCGAAGTACTGGGCCAAGGTGGCATGGTGCCCGCGTTCGCGCAGGAAGTCCGCTGAGTGCACCAGCATGCCACCGCTGCCGCCAGTCGGATCATAGATTGTATCGCCGGGGCCGGGCTCGAGGATGCGGACCAAGGTATCCACCACCTCCGGAGGCGTGAAGAATTCGCCCGCTTTTGCGCCCGCGTCGTCGGCGAACTGCTTGATGAGGTATTCGTAGGCGCGCCCCAGAACGTCCGGCGGCACACTCGAATTGGAGAGATCATGCGCATTGAAGTGCTGGATCAGCGCGTGGACGACTTCGTTCGGGATTAGCGGCTTGCCACTGCCATCCGGCGCAGGTTGTGCCCAGTCGACTGTGAACACACCTTTGAGCTCGTCATTGGCATTGGCGACAGCCTTCATCGCGTTGGTGAGAGTCTCGCCCAAATTGGTCGAAGCGGCGAGGACATCCCCCCAGCGGCTGCCGTCCGGGATCGAAAAGCGGTGCTCACCTCTCGCTCGAAAGACGGCCCTCTGCGGAGCACTCAATTGCCGCCCTTGCTGCCGTTCTTGCTCGGCGATGGCCTCGTCCGTTTCGTCTTCCCACTGGTCGCAGAGTCTCTTATAGAACATGAGCGACAGGATGTAGTTCTTATAGTCCTGTCCTGCAGTCTTGCCGCGCAGGATGTTCGCCGCGCCCCACAAGTGGGCCTCGAGTTGTTGTTGGGTTAGTCTCACTAGCTTTCCCCGTCCCCGACGAGCATCGTGTCGCACAAGTGCATCGGCGGTATCTTCTTAACTTTTAAATGGCCTCCAACATCGGAGTCGGAGTTACCAGTTCTAGCATTGTATCTACCATTTCGCCTATGGACCGGCTTTGCCCGCTCAGATGCCCGCCATTAGTTTCGGCGTAGCGGTGGACCTTTGGTCTTATGGCCGGGCGCCACTCTGCTCCAGAGCTGAGTTGTCGAGGTATTCACTCCCGGCATTTACCTAAGATCCCACCGATCCCCTAACGGTCTATCAACGCTTCTTCGCTAAGCTCCGCGCCGAAGTTTTGCGCGCGATTTACCCGTTGGAATGGACATGGATTTGACACCCGAATTGCCCGGCTCTCTTTCGTCCTCCACCACCCCCGCGCCGGCGCCGGCCCTGCCCACCGGCTGCGCCAATTGCCGCGATGCCAAGCCGGCCTTTCCCTTCAGCATGGCGTTCCAGCCGGTGGTCGATGTCGAGCGCCGGGCGATCGATGCCTATGAGGCGCTGGTGCGCGGGCCGAACGGCGAGGGCGCCGGCGCGGTGCTGGCCCAGCTCACGCCGGAGAACCGCTACGCCTTCGACCAGGCCTGCCGGGTGAAGGCGATCGAGCTCGCCACCGCGCTCGGCTTCGGCGGCTTCGGCGAAGCGCGGCTCAACATCAACTTCCTGCCCAACGCGGTCTACGAGCCCGCGGCCTGCATCCGCCTCACCCTCGAGGCGGCGCGCCGCACCGGCTTCCCGCTCGACCGCCTCACCTTCGAGATCGTCGAGCAGGAGGAGCTCTCCAAGGAGCCGCACCTCAAACGCATCATCGAGGAATACAAGCGCCACGGCTTCAAGGTGGCGCTCGACGACTTCGCCACCGGCTATTCCGGCCTGGCGCGCCTTGCCGCCCTCCGCCCCGACATCGTCAAGCTGGACCGCATGATGGTGCAGGACGTCCACCAGGACCGCGTGCGCCTTGCCATCGTCGCCGCGGTGGTGGCGCTCTGCCGCGAGATCGACGTCAAGCTGGTGATCGAGGGCGTCGAGACCGCGGAGGAGGTTGCGGCCTTGCGCGGCGTCGGCGGCCGCTACATGCAGGGCTTCTATTTCGCCAAGCCCGCCTTTGAGGCGCTGCCCGGCCTGCCCGCGCTGCGCTGGCCGGCGCCATCCGACCTCGCTTGCGCCGGGGCCGCCGCTTAAACCCTCCGACGTGTCCGCCGAAGCCTCGGCGAAGGTGGAAGCGCAGCGCGCGAAGGAGGGCTGATCGCTGTTCGCTAGAGCATCTGCTTCGCGTAAGGCCCGATATCCGGGCAGATCTTATCGACCGCCTTCAGCACCTGCGCATTCCTGGCCGGCGCTTCCTTCTTCGAGATCGTGAACCACTTTTTCTGCAGCGCCGGGTCGTTGGGGGCGCGGCGGTCGAGGATGTCGGCGAGCTTGGCGGCGTCCGCCTCCGGGATGTCGGCGACGATCGCCTGGGCCAGGCATTTCGCCGTCCGCTTCTTGTCGAGCTTGGGCACCACGTCGCTCGCCTGCGCCTGCTCGGTCGTCATCAGCACCAGCCGGCCGGCCAGCCGCTCCTTGCCGGTGATCGCCAGCGCCGGCCCGCTCCAGGCGGCGAGCCCAACCCCCAGCAGCAGAGCCCCCGCCGCCAGGACCCGCGCCGCGCCCTTGCTCCGCTTCGATGGCTTCGCCCGATGCAAGATTCCGTCTCCCCAATAGCGCGACAAACCGCCCCGACTAACCGGTGCCGCCGCAGGCCCAGCCACAGCGGGCGCCCGGGGCCGCAGGGTAGGGCGGCGGCGGGCGCTTTCGCAACCGGATCGCGGCCGCCCGCCCGTAACGTCAATTGGCTCAAGCACAGGGGGCGCGATTGCCGCTGGAGAACAAAAGTGGTATATTGCTGCCCGAACCCCGCCGTCCGGAGGCCGCCGCCCGTGCCCAAGCCCCTGCAGCACCCGCTTCTGCCCGACCCCGATCGGACCCCGACCGAATCCGCCAACCCCGACCGGACCCGGACGGAATCGCTTTTCCCGACCCGGCCCGGACGAGCTCCCGCCGCCGGGACCAACGGACCATTGAGAGGGCGAACCTTTACAGGGCCTTTACGCCAGCAGGAATCGGCTTCGGCCCCATGACACCGATTTTTTCCTGCTGCACCAGGGCCTTGGCGCCCTTTCGCAGCCTCGAAATTTGGGCGGGTCGTAAAGGTCCCGATATAGACCGGCGCGCAGGCCGGCGCCGTGTTCTTCTCCCGTTCTTTTTGCTGGACGGAGAACGAAAGGCGTACTAAGGTCGCTTTCAGATTTCCCCCCAAGGTCAGGCTGGCGTGAAGCTGGCAGAACGGGGTTCCCGGCATTAAGAGGAGAGGCGCGATGGCGCAGAACGTGATTCGCATTCCGGAACGGGACAATATGGACAAGAACAAGGCCTTGGATGCCGCCCTGCAGCAGATCGAACGCGCCTTCGGCAAGGGCTCGATCATGCGCCTCGGCGGCAAGGAGCAGCTGGTCGAGACCGAGGTGATCTCGACGGGCTCGCTCGGCCTCGACATCGGGCTTGGCATCGGCGGCCTGCCGCGCGGCCGCATCGTCGAGATCTACGGTCCGGAATCCTCGGGCAAGACCACCCTGGCGCTCCAGGTCATCGCCGAGGCGCAGAAGTCCGGCGGCGTTTGCGCCTTCGTCGATGCCGAGCATGCGCTCGACCCGACCTATGCCCGGAAGCTCGGCGTCCAGGTCGATGACCTGCTGATCTCCCAGCCCGATGCCGGCGAGCAGGCGCTCGAGATCGCCGACACCCTGGTCCGCTCCGGCGCCATCGACGTGCTGGTGGTGGATTCGGTCGCCGCGCTCGTGCCGAAAGCGGAGCTCGAGGGCGAGATGGGCGACACCCATGTCGGCCTGCAGGCGCGCCTCATGTCCCAGGCCTTGCGCAAGCTCACCGGCTCGATCTCGCGCTCGCGCTGCATGGTCATCTTCATCAACCAGATCCGCATGAAGATCGGCGTGATGTTCGGCAACCCGGAGACCACGACCGGCGGCAATGCCTTGAAGTTCTACGCCTCGGTCCGCCTCGACATCCGCCGCATCGGTGCCATCAAGGACAAGGACGTGGTGGTCGGCAACCAGACCCGGGTCAAGGTGGTGAAGAACAAGCTGGCCCCGCCGTTCCGCGTGGTCGAGTTCGACATCATGTATGGCGAGGGCATCTCCAAGAACGGCGAGCTCATCGACCTCGGCATCGCCGCCAACGTGGTCGAGAAGTCCGGCGCCTGGTTCTCCTACGGCGGCCAGCGCATCGGCCAGGGCCGCGAGAACGCCAAGCTGTTCCTGCGCGAGAATCCCGAGATCGCCGCCGAGATCGAAGGCAAGATCCGCGCCAATGCCGGCCTGGTCGCCGGCAACATGATGGACAACGGCGGAAACGAAGACGCCGCCGAGGCGTAATGACTCGTCCCCCGAAGCGCAACGCGCGTAGGGGGATGGACAACGGCGCCGCCGGCGAAGAAGCCGCCGAGGCGTAGCCGCTCCCGCACTCTCTTCCCCTCCCCCCGACTTCGGGGGGAGGCCGGGAGGGGGGTGCCCCAAGCTGGATATCGCCAGTTCTCTCCGCGAAGCCGCCCCGTCTCCCCCTGGCGGGGCGGTATTCGGAGATTCCAAAGAAACAAAGCGTCCGCTCAACCACTTCCTCTTTCAGCAGTTCCTGAGGAGGACTCCATGTCTCGCATCCGCACCACCGCTCTCGCCGCCCTGATTCTTGCACAGGTGATCGCCGCCGCAACCTCGACCGCCGCGCTGGCCGCCGGCCAGATTTCCGAGGACGCGCTCAACGCCGACCGCAAGTCCTGCGGCCAGGCCTGCAGCAACAAGGGCCAGAGCGCCGCCTTCTGCTCGGCCTATTGCGACTGCACCGTGAAGGGGATCGGCGACCAGCTGAGCCTCGACGAATACCGCGGCATCTCCGAGGCCGCCGAGAAGAAGACCCCGGCGCCCCAACCGGCGCTCGACAAGCTGAAGAGCATCACCAACGCCTGCCGCAGCGAGATGGGCAAGGCGCCGGAATAGCGCCTCGATCTTCAGACCGATTGCCCTCAGCCGGTAGTCCGGGGCAAAGTGGCGGCCGGGGACTCGTCTTTTGATCTGAGGTCAGCATGCTTTCATCCACGCGCAACGCCCGCCGCACCGGCCTGGCCGCGGCCACGCTCCTGGCCGGCCTCGTGCTCAGTCTGGCGGCGCGCGCCGAGAACATCCCGGCCGAGGTGCTGGCGGAGGACCAGAAGTCCTGCATCGCCGCCTGCGTCGGCCGCGGCAAGCCGCCGGAGAAATGCAGCGCCGCCTGCGAATGCACCACCAAGGCTTACGGCGAGCAGCTGGCCCTCGAGGAATACCTGGCGCTCACCGAAGCGGTGAAGCAGCAGAAGGAGCCGCCGAAGCTGGTGCTCGACAAGATGGCCGCGATCACCAAGGTCTGCCGCGCCAAGATGGAATAGCCGGCCCCATCCCCTGCATGCGTTACCTTCTCGCAGCCGCCGCCTTGCCGCTTGCGGCGCTCGGCGCGGTGGCGCAGGCCGAGCCGATCCCGCCCGACCTGCTCGCCGGCGACCGCCGCTCCTGCGTCGCCGCCTGCACCAGCCAGGGCGTTGCGGTGGCGCGCTGCAAGCCCTATTGCGACTGCACCTTCAAGCGGGTCGGCGCCGAGTTCACGCTTGAGGAATATCAGGCCGGCCTCGCCGCCCAGCGCCAGGACCAGGCGCCGCCCCAGGCGCTGGTCGAGCGCATGGCCGCGATCTCCAAAGCCTGCGCCGCCCAGGCCCAGTAGCAGTTGCAGTAGCCCGATTGCCCGCCCCGCCGAGTGATGGCAGAATCTCCCGGGGGCTCGGTGGAGGCGAGGATGCGGTCTCGGGTTAAGCTCTGGCAGTTAATCGCCGCGGCCCTGCTCGCCGGCGCCGCCGCGCAGGCCGAGACCATCCCGCCGCAATACCTCGAGATCGAGCGTAAGAGCTGCAGCGACTCCTGCGCCAAGGCCGGCAACCCGGCGCCGTATTGCCAGCGCTATTGCGATTGCGCCATCGGCAAGATGAAGGCGCAGATTCCGTTCGAGACCTACAGCGGCGTCGGCCAGGCCGCGGTGAAGGACGAGCCGCAGCCGCCGGGCGCGGTCGACAAGCTCGCCGACATCTACACCGCCTGCGCCCAGGAGACGCAGTAGCCGCCGTTCACATCTCGAACGGCTTCGGGTCGATGAAGCGCTTGATGACGTTGGCGGTGATCCGGCTCACGTTGTTGTCGTAGCCGTTGTGCGACAGCGCCCCGGCCCAGGAGATCGAGCTGGTCGAGAACACAGCGCCGCCCTTCGGCGTCTCGAAGAACACCATGTCGCAGCGGACCATCGGGCAGGTATCGCCGTCGATCGCCGAATGGGTGTGGTTGAACTCTTCCTTGACCCAGTGATAGGCCGCCGAGAACTCGGTGGCTTCGGCCACGATCAGCGCGTGCCGCGGCGTGCCGAGCGCGGTGTCGGCGCGGTCGATCTCCCAGCCCGCGGCGCCGCCGCCGACGATGCCGAAATCGCCGATCACTTCATCCTTCTTGAGACCCTCGAAGATGAAGGCGGCGCGCGGGTCGAAGCTCTCCGGCCGGCGGAGATAATGGCTGGCGCTGTCGAAGCCCTGGGCGGTGAAGCCGGCCCCGCAGACGATCTGCGGTGCGCGATCCATGCGCCGCCACAGCCCGCCGAGCTCGCCGGTGAAGCTCATGTAATATTCGCCGCCCTCGGAGATCCAGCCGCGCATGCCGTCCTCGGCGCGCCGGTGCTCGATCACCCCGGGCAGCTCCGAGTGATAGGCGATCCGCCAATAGAAGCCGTTGGCGCCGAGATAGACCAGCCGCCCGCCGAGATCGGTGAAGCCCTGCACCGCGTCCAGCATCTTCAGCGTGTAGTATTCCGGATGCGTGCCGGTCACCACGCAGCGGTATTGCTTCAGCAGCTCGAGGCCCTCGCGCTCGAGGTCGTCGTCGGTGATGACGTCGTAGTCGAGCTTCTGCGCTTCCAGCCAGTCGGTGATATGGGTGTCGGCGTTGAACTGCCAGAGATGGCTCTTCGGGCGCATGTTCAAGACCGGCCGCAGCGACGAGGAATAGCAGACCCCGCTGCCGTCGCTGTGCAGGTCATAGGTCGAGAGCCCGAAGCCGAGATGCTCCTCGAGATAGCGGTCGGCCTCGGTCATGGTCTCGAACACGCCCATGCTGGTCTCGTTGAAGGTCCAGGAGGACGGCATCTGGTGGTTGGCATAGGCCCAATAGCTGGCGCTCGGGATCAGCAGCGCCAGCGCCTTGCGCTTCTGCCCCGGCCCCGGCCGCACGCAGATCGGCACGAACTCCTCGTAGACTTCCGTCTTGCCCTTCTGGCTCAGCTGGACGCAATAGACGCCGCTCTTCAGGTCTTTCGGCAGCTCCCAGGTGAAGTCGGTCTCCCAGGCGCAGTCATAGAGGTCGTCGTCGTGGAAGTGGATCGCCGCGTATTGCTCCGCCGCCTTGGTCCAGTTGTATTCGCTGCCGTCCCAGTTCCAGCCCTTCATGCCGCGGGTGGGCAAATTGACGATGCGGCCGTCATGGCCGTTGCCGCTCGCATCCGCGACGGCGATGCCGGAGATGCCCTGGCCGAAATCCCAGGCGGCGAGCACGCCGCTCGCGGCCCGCGCCGCTTTCGCATCGGTGCCCAGCTTCTCGATCGTCGCGGCATCGAGCGCGCGGCCGATCACCGCCGGGCTGTCGATCTTGCCGTTGTAATGAGCCGCGGCCTGCTCGCCGGCGCTCCAGGCGGCGATGCGGAACGGCCCGCCGACGCCGACGCCGGTACGCGCGATCGCCGCCACCGGCGGCTCCAGCCGGCGCGAAGCCTCGCTGACTGCCTCGCCCGGGCCGCGGTGGTTGAGCAGGCGCTGCCGCAGCGTGATGGTGCCTGCGGCCGCGTCGAAGGCGAGGCTCACCAGATACCAATGCCGGTCGAGCATCGGCTTGTCGAGATGCAGCAGGTGAGAGTCGCCGAGCTGGACGCTGAGCCGGCCCGAACCGTCGATCAACAGGCTGCAGCCGCTGCGGTTGGCGGCGTCGAAATTGCCGAGGATCGCCTGCGGCGCGCCCTTCAAGGGCAGGGTCGGCCAGACCATGGCGATGAAGGTGAAAGAGCCGGCGAGCTGCGGTCCGCCCTTCCTGAACTCGACATGCGACCCGGCATGGATCGGCTGCAGCCTGGCCGGATAGGCTTTCGCGATCGGCGAGGCGATGTCCTCGGCCTTGAAGCCCGGCCCTTGCGGACTGTCGTCGCCGCAGATCAGGCGGATCAGTTTCGCGCTGTATTCGCCGGGTTCGGGCGCGCTGACCTTGATCTCGATGCGCTCGCCCGGGGCGGCGCTGATGCGATCGGCATAGGCAAGGAGGCGCTCAGTCATGATCTCTCGACTCTAAGGCGTTCACGAAAAGACTCCCGGCTCATCCCGGTCAAACAGGTTGCGCACGGCAAATGCGGCGATCCACCGCGCGGCGGCAATCAGGGCAAAACCGGCAGCTACACCCATGACCCCGTAGATTAACGTCATCACGATCAACGATGAGGCCCATTCGGCGTAAGCACTCAATGGACCCATCGCCGCCAGGAAAAGCACGCCAGTCAGCACCAAGTAGGCGATCCCGCAAACGACGGACATGGCTCCCCAAAGGCGGACGATGGCGAGGGCGATCTTACCGAACTGCATCGTTCATTTCCCTGGATCGTTTCCGCAAGCTTCAGGGGCTGTCACTCCACGGGACATTCTTGGCCGGTGATCTCCAGCCAGCGGGCGCGGAAGCAGGCCCAGCTCGCCTCCTGCGGCGTCTTGTAGGTCGGGCCGTATTCCGTCATCGGCGTGCCGCGCTTCGGCCCGAACTTGCCGAGGCGGAACTGGCGCTCCGACTTCGAAGCCAGAATGATCGATTTGCCGCGGGCGCTGCCCCAGCGGAGGATCAGCAGGAGCTTCTGCAGCTCGGCGCTGTGCGGGCCGTTGGGCCGCGCCTTGTACTCGCGCGCCAGATCGGCGCGGGCAGGATCGATCCGATACATGATGGGTTCCGGCAGATGGCTTTAGTTGGTCTTCTTCATGCCATCATAGAGCGCCATCAGACCGGCTGTCGATGCGTCCCTTGCCGCGCCTGTTCCCGCCAAAATGTCGTTGGCGAGCTTCTTTCCAAGCTCGACCCCCCATTGGTCGAAGGAATTGATCCCCCAGATCACGCCCTGCACGAAGATCTTGTGCTCATAAAGCGCAATGAGGGCACCCAGGTGCCAGGGGGTGAGCGCCGGGATCAGTATCGTGGTCGAGGGTCGGTTGCCGCTGAATACCCGGAAGGGCAGGACCCGCGCAATGGTCGCGGCATCGGCGCCGGCCTGTTTCATCTCGGCCTCGACCTCGGCGGCGGTGCGACCCAGCATCAGCGCCTGGGTCTGGGCCAGCGCGTTCGCCACCAGCAATTCCTGGTGCCGGTCGGTCGCCTTCGCGCCGAGTTCAGTGTGGCCTTGCGCAACCACGATGAAGTCCGAGGGAATGAGCGGCGTGCCCTGGTGCAGCAGCTGGTGAAAGGCATGCTGCCCATTGGTGCCGGGCTCGCCCCAGACGATCGGCGCGGTCGGCATCTTCACGGGCTGGCCATTGCGCGCGACCGACTTGCCGTTGCTCTCCATGTCGAGCTGCTGGAGATAGGAGGGCAGCAGTTCGAGGTCCTGCGCATAGGGCAACACCGCATGCGACTGCGCGTCCCAGAAGTCGATATACCAGACCCCGAGCAGCGCCAGGATCACCGGCAGGTTCTCCGGAATGGGCGCCGAGCGGAAATGCTGATCCATGTCGGCGGCGCCGTCGAGCAAGGCGCGGAAATTCTCCCAGCCGACCGAGAGCAGGATCGGCAGTCCGATCGATGACCAGAGCGAGTAGCGCCCGCCGACCCAGTCCCAGAACTCGAACATGTTGGCGGTGTCGATGCCGAAGGCGGAGACCGCCTTGGCATTGGTCGAGACCGCGACGAAATGCTTGGCGACGGCGGCGGGGTCGGGAATGCGTTCGGCGAACCAGGCCTTGGCGCACATCGCGTTAGCCATGGTCTCCTGGGTGGTGAAGGTCTTCGAGGCGATGATGAACAGGGTCTCGTCGGCCTCGGCGCCTTTGAGCGCACCGTCGAGGTGTGCCAGATCGACGTTGGAGACGAAATGCATGTCGAGCCGAGGGTGGCGATAGGGTCGGAGCGCCGCCGTCACCATCTTCGGCCCGAGATCGGAGCCACCGATGCCGATATTGATCACCCGGCGGATCGGCTTGCCGGTCGTGCCGCGCCAGGTGCCGTCGCGCACCTGCTCGGCAAAGGCGCGCATGCGCTCCTGCACCGCGCGGATGCCGGCCAGAACATCGACGCCCTGATCCTCGAAGGCGCCGGCCTTGGCCCGCAGCGCCATGTGCAGCACGGCGCGGTCCTCGGTGCTGTTGATATGCTCGCCGGCGAACAGCCGGTCGCGCCACTTCTCGACTTCCGCGACCTTGGCGAGATCGTGCAGCAGCTTCAAGTCCGCGATCTCGATCAAGTTCTTCGAGTAATCGAGCACCAAATCGCCGAGCCCGGCCGAGAAGTTCTGGAACCGCTGCGGGTCTCTGGCGAAGAGGTCGCGCAGATGCAGCTTGCGCCAGGCTTCGCGACGCGCCCTCAGCTTGTCTTGGATTGGCTGGAGCTTGCTCATCGGCCCACCGCCCGCCGGTCGATCACGCCGTCGCGCCAGAGATGGAGGTTGGTCAAGGTTCGCTCCGCATATCGCATCCGCCAGGACAGCATCCGCTGCGCATAGTCAAGAACGACTGAGGCGTGGTTTGGATCCTGCGCCAGGTTGTTCATCTCGGTGGGATCGTTCTCCAGGTCGAACAGCAGCGGCGGCAGGGTCGCGAAATGCACGTATTTCCAGCGCTTGCCCCGGATGATCGCGAGCTGGCAGTCGTCCGGCTTCAGGCCGAGCGCCGTCTCCGCATCGAATCCGCCGAGATTGGGCGAGGTGCGGAAATCGAGCTCCATATGCGCTTCCTCGCGCCAGCCCTGCGGCGTCTGCCCCTCGACGAAGGGCAGCAGCGAGGCGCCGTCGCATTGGGCCGGCGGTTCGGCGCCGAGCCAGGAGAGGATGGTCGGCATGATGTCGATCGATTCCGAGAAGGCATCGACCTGGCGGCCGCGCCCGGCATCGGCTTCCTCGCGCGGGTCGCGGATGATCAGCGGGATATGGAAGCTCGGCTCGAAATAGAGCTCCTTGCCCCAGGTGTAATGGTCGCCGCCCATCTCGCCATGGTCGCAGGTGAAGACGATGAGGGTGTTGTCGTATTCGCCGGTCGCCTTCAAATGTGCGATCAGGCGGCCAACGGCATCGTCCACCTCGCTGATCATGCCGTAGTAGCAGGCGCGCATCTGCCTGAGCTCCAAGTCCGGCATGGTGACCAGGTTGTTGGGGTTGTGCTCGTCATAACCACTCGGCTTGGCGAAGGTCTCGATCCAGTGCTTGAGATGGGGATGCTGCGCGCCTTCCTGCTCCGGCGTCGCGGCGCGGGCCGGGAAGGGCACCTCCGCCGGATCATAGAGCCCATTATAGGGCTCGGGCGTGATCACCGGCGGGTGCGGGCGCAGGAACACGCAGTGCAGGAACCAGTCCTTCTCGCGGTTTGCCTTCAGCCAGTCGATGGCGAGGTCCGCCATGAAATTGGTGTCGCTGTCCTCGGCCTTGAACAGCGTCGGCCGGTAGCGATGGCCGCGGCCCGCCGGCAGGGCGATGTCCCGGGGCTTGTAGACATCCCGCCGGCCGGTGAAGTCGTAGCCCTTGCGATGGAGATCGCTCATCCATTCCGCCTCGAAGTCCTGGAAGATGATGCCGACGCGATACCCGGGCATCGGTCCTTCATAGGTCTTGAGGGCCGGGTCGTTGGGATGGCGGTCCCTGGGATCGGCGCTGGTGTCGGTGTAGCCGTAGAGCGTCGGGTCGTAGCCGGCCTTGCGGGCTTCCTTGGCAATGTTGGTGTGCCGCGAATCGAGCGGCGTGCCGTTCCGCCCGGAGCGGTGGTTCATCAGGTAGAGCCCGGTATGGAGACTGGTGCGCGCCGGCCCGCAGGGCGCGCAGACCGTGCGGTGCTGCTTGAACAGCGTCCCGTCTTTCGCCAGGGCATCGAGATGCGGGGTCTTCACGACCGGATGATTGACGGCGGACAGGCATTCGGCCCGCCACTGGTCGGCGGAGATGAACAGGACTTTGCGGGATTGTGCGGTCACGGATCGTTTCTCGATAAAAGAGGTAACTCGTTCTGAAACCAGCAGAGAACCGGCGATTTGCGCGCCGGGACGGCGAGCTTAGCCGGTTTCGCTGCGCTGCGGCAGAGGCTGCGGGAATCGCCGACCTCAGCCTACGGCAATCTCGTCTTGGCTGTCATGTCTCTGTAATATGGCTGCAACATGCGGCGGGCTAATGTCCCGCGCGCAAAAAAGAGCCGGGTGAACCGGCGCCCCAAAAACGAGAGAGACCAGAGGTGACAAGATGAGAAAGTTCGATTTCGCGGTGGCCCTGCGGCGTGCGCTGCTGACCACCACCGCGATGGGGAGTGCTGCGGCGGTCCTGGTGACCAGCATCGCCACGACGGCCCGGGCCGACGCGATGGAAGACCTGGTTGCCGCCGCCAAGAAGGAAGGCCAGCTGACCACGATCGCCCTGCCGCATGACTGGTGCGGCTATGGCGCACTGATCGACGGCTTCAAGGCGAAGTACGGGCTGACCGTCAACGAGCTCAACCCGGATGCGGGTTCGGGCGACGAGGTCGAGGCGATCAAGGCGAACAAGGGCAATACCGGCCCGCAGGCGCCGGACGTCATCGACGTCGGCCTCTCCTTCGGCCCCTCGGCCAAGAAGGACGGCCTCATTCAGCCGTACAAGGTCGCGACCTGGGATTCGATCCCGGACCAGCACAAGGATGCGGAAGGTTACTGGTACGGCGATTATTACGGCGTGCTCACCTTCGAGGTGAACACCGACATCATCAAGAACGTGCCGAAGGACTGGGCCGATCTTCAGGGGGCCGACTACAAGAACGCCGTGGCGCTGGCCGGCGATCCGCGGGCGTCGAGCCAGGCGATCCAGGCGGTCTATGCCGCGGGTCTTGCCAATGGCGCGACGGGTGGGAAAGCGATCGGTGAAGCGGGATTGAAGTACTTCGCCGAACTCAACAAGAACGGCAACTTCGTGCCGGTGATCGGCAAGCTCGCGCCGCTCACCCAGGGCTCGACTCCGATCATCATCCGCTGGGACTACAACGCGCTCGGCGATCGGGATAACGCGAAGGGCAACCCGCCCATCGAGGTCGTTGTGCCGACCTCCGGCGTTCTTGCCGGCGTCTATATCCAGGCGATCAGTGCCTACGCACCGCACCCGAACGCCGCCAAACTCTGGATGGAGTATCTCTACTCCGACGAAGGGCAATTGGGCTGGCTGAAGGGCTACTGCCATCCAATTCGCATGGATGATCTGGTGGCGAAGGGCAAGGTTCCGCAGGAGATGCTGGACAAGCTGCCGCCGGTGGATGCCTACAAGAAGGCGGTCTTCCCATCGATCGAAGACCAAGCGGCGGCCAAGGAAGCGATCACCAAGCAATGGGACTCGGTGGTCGGCGCCAACGTCCAGTAAACTGGCCGTAACCGGGGCATGGGGTCATCCGGCGATCCGCCGGATGACCCTTGCTCTTTTCAGATGACCAAAAGCGACAGCGACCGTCACGCATGACCGCCACCTTCGACAGGACACCACCGCTGCCCGCTGAACCCGGCCCCGTGCCGGACCGAAACGCCGCGCCGAAGAACCTGGCGGTCGGGCAACAGGTCTGGGCCTGGCTCGGCGTCGGGCCGTTCTTCATCTTCGCCCTGATGTTCCTGCTGCTACCGACCGTCTATCTGCTGGTCGGCGCCTTCCAGGATCCGGACGGGCATTTCACGCTGCAGAACCTCGCGGACCTGTTCACCCCGTCGATCCTCAGCGCCTATTGGATCAGCATCAAGGTGAGCCTCGCCTCCGCGCTGGTCGGCGCGCTGATCGGCTTCTTCCTGGCCTATGCCGTGGTGCTCGGCGGGTTGCCGGCCTGGCTGCGGCCGACCTTGATGACCTTCTCCGGCGTCGCCTCGCAATTCGCCGGGTTGCCGCTGGCCTTTGCCTTTCTCGCCACGCTGGGGCGGACCGGGCTGGTCACCGTGCTGGCGCGCGATTTCCTCGGCTTCAACCTCTACGGCACCGGGTTCAACCTGCTGAGCTTCTGGGGCCTGACGCTGACCTATCTCTATTTCCAGATCCCGCTGATGGTGCTGATCCTCACCCCGGCGCTCGACGGGCTGAAGAAGGAATGGGGCGAGGCGGCGCAGGTCCTGGGTGCCAGCCAGCGGCAATACTGGACCATGGTCGCGCTGCCGATCCTGTTCCCCAGCATTCTCGGCGCCACCCTGCTGCTGTTCGCCAATTCCTTCGGCGCGATCGCCACGGCTTATGCGCTGACCGGCAGCTCGCTCAACATCGTCACCATCCTGCTCTATGCGCAGATTCGCGGCGACGTGCTGCACAACCAGAATCTCGGCTACGCGCTGGCACTCGGCATGATCCTGATCACCGGCCTCTCCAACGGCGCCTATATCTGGCTGCGCGCCCGCGCCGAGCGGTGGATGCGATGAAGCAGTCGAAGATCGGCTCCTGGATCGCGGTCATCGTCGGCACGCTCTATTTCATCGTGCCGCTGATCTGCACCTTCGAGTTCTCGCTCCGGATGCGGCGCGGCGAGTACAGCTTCGATGCCTACCGGGTGGTGTTCAGCGATCCCAGCTTCCAGGCCACCTTCCTCTATTCCACCTTGATGGGCCTGATCACCATCGTGATCGGCATCGTGCTGGTGGTCCCGACGGCCTATTTCATCCAGCTCCGCCTGCCGAAGCTCCGGCCGGTCGTCGAGTTCATCACCCTGCTGCCGCTGGTCATGCCGGCGATCGTCATCGTTTTCGGTTATCTGCGGCTCTACAACAGCTCGTCCTGGATCCCGATGACGGCGAATGCCCGCACCACCGACCTGCTGCTGGCCTTCAGCTATGTGACCTTGGCGCTGCCCTACATGTATCGCGCGGTCGAAACGGGCATGCGGGCGATCGATGTCCGGACGCTCACCGAAGCGGCGGAGATCCTGGGGGCCAAGCTGCCGACCATCCTGTTCAAGGTGATCTTCCCTAATGTCCGGGTCGCGATCCTCAGCGGCGCCTTCCTGACCTTCGCCATCGTGATCGGCGAGTTCACCATGGCGAGCCTTTTGAATCGGCCGGCCTTCGGTCCTTATCTGCAGCTGATCGGCGCCAACCGGGCCTATGAGCCTTCGGCATTGGCGATCCTCGCCTTCCTGATCACCTGGGCCTGCATGGGCCTGATCAACGTGTTCGGGCGGGCGCGACAATTGAAGCGCGCGACCTGAGCGCGGACGAGGAGTGAGCATGGCGTTTCTGGAGATCAACGACGTCCGCAAGCAGTTCGGCGTCAACGTCGTCGTCAAGGGCTTCACGCTCGGCATCGAGGGCGGCGAGTTCCTGTCGCTGCTCGGGCCGTCCGGCTGCGGCAAGACCACGGTGCTGCGCATGGTCGCGGGGTTCGAGAGCCCGACCTCCGGCGTGATCCGGATCGACGGCAAGGACGTGACGAATCTGCGGCCCAACCAGCGCAATGTCGGCATGGTGTTCCAGGCCTATGCGCTGTTTCCCAACATGACGGTCGCAGAGAATGTCGCCTTCGGCCTCAAGGTTGCGAAGCGCCCGGCCGCGGAGATCAAATCGCGCGTCGATGAGATGCTGAACATGATCAAGCTGCCGCATCTCGCCGACCGTTATCCCTATCAATGCTCCGGCGGCCAGCAGCAGCGCGTGGCGCTGGCCCGCGCCCTGGCGCAGAAGCCGAAGGTGCTGCTGCTCGACGAGCCGCTGTCGGCGCTCGACGCCAAGATCCGTGTTTCCTTGCGCGAGGAGATCCGCGCGCTGCAGCGGGCGCTCGGCATCACCACCATCTTCGTCACCCACGACCAGGAGGAAGCGCTCTCGATGTCCGACCGCGTGGTCGTGATGAACGAGGGCCGCGCAGAGCAGGTGGGCACGCCCTTCGAGGTCTACAACAACCCGGCGACGCCCTTCGTCGCAAACTTCGTCGGCACGCTCAGTGTCTTGAAGGGCAAGGTGCTGGACGCGGCCTCGGGCCGTATCCAGATCGGCAAGAGCGAGATCGTCGCCTCGCGGAAATTGTTCCAGGCCAGCCCCGGTGATGCCTGCTCGGTGGCGTTGCGTCCCGAGGCGGCAGTGCTGGAGAACGGTCACGGCGGCGCGGCGAACGGCGCCGCGCGCAACCGCCTCGAAGGCACGATCGACGACGTGAGCTTCTTGGGCTCGGTGGTGCGGGTACGGGTGAAGATCGAGGATAACGCGATCTCCCTCGACACCTTCAACAACCCAAATGCAGCGCCGCCACAGCCCGGCGCGCCGGTGGTGGTGAGCTTCACCCCGAACGACGTGCTGGTCCTCGACAACGCGCGGTAGTCGCTACTGCGCGGCGACGATGCCCGGGCATTTCGCGTCGCCGCCGGCATCGTCCAGGCGGATGCCGGTGATCGAGACGGTGAAGGCGCCGTGATTCTCCAGCAGGAAGGGCGTCGAGACGCTGCCGAGATCGGCGCCCGCCGCCTCGAAACAGGCCAGCGGCACCGTGAGGCTGGTCCAGGCGCCGACCGGGCTCTTGGCGAAGAGCTCGGTGATGTCCACCGGCGCGCCCTTGCCGCCCATCATCACGCTGACGCGTTCCTTCGGCGCTGAATCCACGCGATAGTCGATGCGCAGGCTCTTGCCAGCCTCGGCGCGGAGATCGACGGCGGGGCCGATGATCCGCACCGTGCCGTGGCCGGTGAAGATGAAGCGCAGGGCGCCCTCCTGGCGGTCGGCGCTGTCGACCGCCTGGCTCGCGACGTCGCCCAGGCTCTTGAAGGTCCAGGGATCGACCAGCTTGCCCGGCGTGTAATAGGTCGCGATGTTCATCGCCGCCGCCGCGCTCGGCGTCTCGTCGAGCTGCGGCACGGTCACGCGGTCGCCGTACTTCAAGCCGTAGTCATAGGCGAAGAGCGGGTCATAGTTCGGCTGGCCGACATTGAGCACGGCCTGGTCGGGGCGCTTCGGCCAGCTGAAGCTCAGCTTGCCGTGGAAGTCCTTGTTCGGTGTACCGTCGGCTTTCGCAACCAGCACGTCGGCCACACCTTCGCCCTCGGTGCCCGGCAGGAAGCCGGCGACGAAGGCATCCGACTGGTTGATCTCCGGGTTCACCCAGAGTGGCCGGCCGGAAAGGAAGACACCTACGGTCGGGATGCCCTGCGCCTTCAGGGCTTTCAGCGCTTCCAGCCCGCTGCCATCGGCGAAGGAGAAGTCGATGCGGCCGATATCGCCGACATGCTCGGCATAGGGCTGCTCGCCGAAGATGACGATGGCGAGGTCGGGCTTCGCGCCGATGAAAGTGCCGTCGGCGCTCAAGCTGGCGCTGCCGCCGGCCGCCTCGATCGCCGATTTCAATCCGGCCCAGAGGCTGACGCCTTGCTTGAAGTCTTCGTTATGGCCGCCGCGGCCCTGCCAGGAGATGGTCCAGCCGCCGGATTGCAGGCCGATGTCGTCGGCATGGCTGCCGGCGACCAGCACGCGGCTCCTCGGGCGAACGGGGAGCAGGTTGCCGTTGTTCTTCAGCAGCACGATCGATTCCTGGACCGCGCGCCGCGCCACGGCGCGGTGCTCCGGCGTCGCCAGCTTCCTGGCGTCGGTGCCGGGCCGGGCCGGATCGAACAGGCCGAGCTTCACCTTGACACGCAGGATGCGGCGGACCGCATCGTCGATGCGTGCGAGAGGAATGGTGCCGTCCTCCGCTTCCTTCACCGTGTTGTCGAACAGCTCCTTCCAGCGGTGCGGCGCCATCGCCATGTCGAGCCCGGCGTTGAAGACCACCGGGCAGTCGCCGCCGTTGCAGCCCGGCACCTGGCTATGCGCGTTCCAGTCGCCGATGATGAAGCCGTCGAAGCCGAGCCGGCCTTTCAGGATGTCGGTCAGCAGGCTCTTGTTGCCGTGCATCTTGGCGCCGTTCCAGGAGGAGAAGCTCGCCATCACCGTCATGGCGCCGGCATTGACCGCCGCGACATAGCCCGGTGCATGCAGCGCGATCATCTCCTGTTCGGTGATCGGCGCATCGCCCTGGTCGACACCGTCCCGCGTGCCGCCGTCGGCGAGGTAATGCTTGGCCGAGGCCGCCACCTTGCCGTCCTGGATCCGCGTGGTGCCGGGTGCGCCTTGCAGCCCCTTCACATAGGCGGCGGCGTATTCGGCGACGATCTCCGGGCGCTCGGAATAGCCCTCGAAAGTGCGGCCCCAGCGGTCGTCCTGCGGCACCGAGACCGCCGGGCCGAAGGCCCAGTCGAAACCGGAGGCTGCGGTCTCGGTCGCGGTCACGGCGGCGATCTCGGCGATGAGCTCGGGATCGCGCGCGGCGCCGAGGCCGATATTGTGCGGGAAGACCGTGGCGCCGGTGAAGTTCGAGGCGCCGTGCACGGAATCGACGCCCATGATCAGCGGAATCGGCACATGGCCCGGCCGCGCCTCGAGCGCAACGGCATGATAGGCCTGGGTGGTGCGGATCCAGACATCGATCGCGACGTTGTCGTCCTTGTAGTTGGGCGGCGCGGTATTGCCGCCGGCCAGCACCGAGCCCAGCGGATATTGACGCAGGTCTTCCGGGACCGCGGCCTCCATGTCGCCCTGGATCATCTGCCCGACCTTCTCGCGGAGCGACATCTTCGCCATCAGGTCGGTGATGAAGGCCTCGGTCTTGGGATCGACCAGGCCGGCGCTGCGCGCCTCCGGCCAGAGTTCGGGATGGGCGACGGCGGCTGATGCTGGCATTTCCTGCGACTCCGCTGTGGCGGATGAGAGGGAGGCGAATGCGACGAGGCCTGAGAGACAGGCACAGGAGAAACGTCGGGGAAGCGCCGGGGTTTCACCCGGCAATCTGCACCTCGACATCGGCGGCTTCCAGGCGCTTCGCCAGCTCGGCCGGCGGCGGCGCGTCGGTGATCAGCAGGTCGATGTCGACGAACTTGCAGGCGACCACCAGACCTTGCGCCGAAAACTTGGTCTGGTCGGCGGCGAGGATCACGCGATGGGCATGGCGGACCAAAGCCTGGCAGACCTCAGCCTCGCAGAGATGGTTGTCCATGACCCCGGTCTCGGCGTTGATCGCCGCCGCCGAGATGATCGCGGTATCGACCTGGAACTGCTCGAGGAAGGCGAGGGTGGAAGGGCCGAAGGCGGCGCTGTCGTCGGCCCGCACCTCGCCGCCGGCCAGCAGCACCTTGCTGCCCTGGCCTTGGCTCAGCCGTTGCGCAATCGGCGCCGAGTTGGTGACAGCGGTGAGACCCCGATGCCCCTGCAACGCTTCCGCGACATAGATGTTGGTGCTGGCGGTGTCGATGAGGAGAGATTCCCCGTCGGCGATCTCCTTTGCCACAGCTGACGCGATCGCCTGCTTGGCCGGCATGTTGACCAGCAGGCGGCGCTCCAGCGGCCGGTCCTCGCGGCGGTCGGGCCAGGCGACGCTGCCGTGGCTTTTCGCCACCAGACCCTTGGCGGCCAGCCAGCGCACGTCGCGCCGCACCGTCTCGGTCGAGACGTCGAGCTCCTTGGCGAGCGCGGCGATCGTTGCGGAACGATGACGCCGCAGCTGCTCCAGCAGCTGGCCCTGGCGGTCGTTCAGGCGCAGATTCGACAGCACGCTGAGCTGGTCGGTCTCGATCACGGGTGTCAGCTCTCCGGTAACCCCATCCGCCGCCGCATCCGGCCGGCGCCGGCCACGATCAGCCGGTCGGCGACAATACCGAGGAAGGCTATCGCAAGACCAGCCACCAATCCACTGCCGCCATCGGCCTTGGCCAGGGCGGTGAAGACGGCCTGGCCGAGATCGCGGGTTCCCACCATGGCGGTGATCACGAGCATCGCCAGCGCCATCAGCACGGTCTGGTTGATCCCGAGCATGATTGCCGGCAAAGCGAGCGGCAGCTGGACCCGCCACTGGATCTGACGCGGGGTGCAGCCCATGGCCCGGGCCGCTTCGATGAGATCGGGCGGGACCTGCTTGATGCCGGCAGTCGTATAGTAGATCGCGAAGCTGACTGCATAGGCGACGATGGCGATCATCGCCGTGACGTCGCCGACGCGAAAGAGCATGACCACCGGGATCAGGTAGACGAAGCTCGGCAGGGTTTGCAGCGTGGCGTCGATCACGCTCATGACCCGGTCGACGGATGGGATCCGCGCCGCCCAGGCGCCGATCGGAATGCCGATCAGGCAGGCAATGAACGCCGAGATCGCGCAGAGATAGACCGTGAACATGGTCTTCTCCCAGAGACCGGTCACGGCGGGAAAGAGCAGCATCAAGCCGACCAGCGCGGCGAGGCGCCATCCCGCCAGCTGGTAGCCGAGCAGGGTCCCGGCTGCGACGAACACAACCCAAGGCAAGGCGCTCAGAAAGTTCTTGAAGGGGTTGAGCAGGTTCAGCAGCAGCCAAGTCCGCGCGGCGTCGATGATGTCAAACAGGTTGACGTTGATCCATTCGATCAGGCTGCTCCAGAACGGTGCGGTGGTGAGCGTCATGTCCTTGGGCAGCTTCGCAAGCGCGGGCACGGCAAGGCCCAGGAGCGTCATCAGCACGAGCCAAATGACGGCGGTCGCCAGATAAGGGTGGCGTTTCACGAGGTTCGCGCCGGCCCGCGGTGCGTGCCTGACCTGAGGCACCGCGGCTGCGGCGCTGATCCGGTCGAGCGCGATGGCCAGGGCCACGATCGCGAGGCCGGCCTCAAGGCCGGCGCCGATCTTCAGCGCCCGCAGGGCCAGCAGCACGTCGTAGCCCAGCCCGCCGGCGCCGATCATCGAGGAGATGATGACCATGTTGAGGGTCATCATGATGACCTGGTTGACGCCGATCATCAGCATCGGCCGCGCGGTCGGCAGCATCACCCGCCAGAGCTTCTGCCGCCGGGTGCAGCCGGCCATGTCGGCGAAGGACTGGATGTCCTCGGAGACCTGTTCGAGCGCGAGCTTGGTCGCGCGCACCATCGGCGGCGAGGCAAAGATCGCGGTTGCGACCAGGCCCGGCACCGGGCCGGAGCCGAACAGCAGCAGGATCGGCACCAGATAGGCGAACGCCGGAATGGTCTGGGCCAAGTCGAGCGACGGCCGCACGAACCAGGTATCGAGCCACTTGGAGCGATAGGCGAGGATGCCGAAGAGGAGGCCGAGCGCCACGCCGAACGGCACGCAGATGATCACCAGCGCCAGCGTCAGCATGGCGCTGTCCCACTGACCGAACAGCGCGATGTAGAGGAAGCAGATCCCGCTGACCAGGGCGAGCCGCATCCCCCCATAGGCATAGCCGGCGATCGCCGCGGCGCCGGCAACCCCCACCCAGGAGAGGCGCGGGATCTCGACGCCGGCGACGCTGAAGCCCTTGGCGAGGACCGCGAAGGCGACCTGCAGCGGGATGTCGATGACGGCGGCGAGGCCGCGGGTCAGGAACTGGAAATGCTCGATCAGCCATTTCATCGTGGCGCCGATCCAGGCCGCGATCGGCACCACGGCGGACTTCGGATACTTCACCGCCCAGGCGGCGAGGTCGGGCTGCAGCCAGAGGACCAGCGCGATCAAAGCCAGCGCCGCCCAGAGCATCCCGAAGCGGAAGCGCGGCAGGGTGCGGAGATGCAGCGCCAGGTCGGTCATGCCGGCTGGGTCACGCCCGAACATCCTTGCCGACCAGCGTGTCGATGACGGCCTGCGGCGCCAGGCTGCCGATCACCATTTCGCGCTCGTCGACGACCGGCACCGGGCTGCCGGCTTCGATCACCGCCGGCGCGATGTCGGCGATCTTGTCGGCCGCGCGTACGATCTGGCGGGTGCTGGTGTTGCGGATCGGGCCCATCACGCTGCGCGCGGTCACCACCTTGGCGCGCTGGACGTTGCGGGTGAAGGCGGCGACGTAGTCGTCGGCCGGCTCCAGCACCAGCTGCTCCGGCGTGCCGAGCTGGATCACCGAGCCGTCCTTCATGATCGCGATCCGGTCGGCGAGCTTGATCGCCTCGTCGAAATCATGGGTCACGAAGATCATGGTCTTCTTCAGCACGCTCTGCAGGCGCAGCAGCTCGTCCTGCATCTCGCCGCGGATCAGCGGATCGAGCGCCGAGAAGGGCTCGTCCAGGAACCAGAGCTCCGGCTTCACCGCGAGGCTGCGGGCGATGCCGACCCGCTGCTGCTGGCCGCCGGAAAGCTGGCGCGGAAAGGCATTCTCGCGCCCGCCGAGCCCCACCAGCTCAATCACCTCGCGGGCGCGGGCCTCGCGTTCGGGCTTGGGGACGCTCTGGATGGCGAGCGGAAAGGCGACATTGTTCAGCACCGAAAGATGCGGCAGCAAAGCGAAGTGCTGGAACACCATGCCCATCTTGTGGCGACGGATATCGATCAGCTCCGCCTCGGTGGCGCGCATCAGATCGCTGCCTTCGAAGAAGACCTGGCCGGCGGTCGGCTCGACCAGCCGCGACAGGCAGCGGAGCAGGGTGGACTTGCCCGATCCGGAGAGCCCCATGACGATGAAGATCTCGCCCTCGCCGATGTCGAGTGAAACATCGCGCACGCCGGCCATCAACCCGGCGGCGCGCAGGGCATCGGAGGAGGGTGTGGGATCGTTCGCCATGAACTCTTCGGCGCCGCGGCCGAAGACCTTCCACACGCCCCTGCAGGCGAGCTTCACCTTGTCGCTGTTCGCCATCATCCCGCCAATCATAAAATCCGCGCCGGAAGTTGCCAACCGGCGCGGATCTCGTCGTTACACCGGCTGCTACTTCGACCAGCCGTCGATCGTGTTCTGGTTCTTGGCGATCCAGGCGTCGGCGACCTCGTCCATCGACTTGTTCTCGAGGTCGACCTGGCCGGAGAGCGCGTTCAGGTCGTCGACCGGGATGGTGTAGGCCTTGGCGATCTTATAGGCGCCGGGCCACTTGTCCTTCATCCCGCCCCAGCCGTACTTCCAGATCTCGCCATGCGGCTTGCCGCAATCATAGGCCATGTCGGGATTGAGGCCCCATTTCGGATCGGTGTAGCACTCCGGCGTGTTTTCCGGGAACTCGATCCACTCGCCCTTGTACTTGGCGGTCGCCCAGTGCGGCGAGTAGATCCAGAGCATGATCGGCGCCTTGCGCTGATAAGCGGATTCCAGCTCGGCGAACATCGCGGCATCGGTGCCGGCATGCACGACCTCGAACGGCAGGCCCAAAGCCTCGACCCGCTCGTCGTCGAAACCGCCCCAGGTGGTCGGCCCGCCGAGGTAGCGGCCCTTGGGCGCGGTCTCCGGCGTCGAGAACGCCTCCGCGCATTTCGGATCCTTCAGCGCCTCCCAGTTCGGCAAGCCCGGGCACTTTTCCTTCATGTATTCCGGGAACCACCATTCCTCTTTCGCCTTCGGGCCCAGCGCGCCGAGCTTCTCGGTCTTGCCGCTGTCATCGGCGGCCTTCATCGCTTCGCCCGCCGTCGTGTCCCAATACTCGATGCCGACGGTGAGATCGCCGGTCTGCAACCCGGTCTGCAGGCTGGAGAGATAATCGGAGGTCACGAGCTCGACGTTGTAGCCCTTGGCCTTCAGGATCTTGGAAAGAATGGTCGCGTTGATGTTGACGCTGGTCCAGTCGAACATCGCGATCTTGATCGGATCGGTGCTCTCAGGATCCGCGTTGGCAGCCGGCGCGCCGGCCGACAGCAATGCGATACTCAAGACCGCGGCGCTCACGGCGCCGGACAACAAGCTTTTCATTTTTGGCCTCCCTGTTGCTCCGGCATTTGGCCCCGGAGATGCCCTGTCTTCACGTTGGATTCTGGATCGTCGTCGCTCCTCGGTGATGCGAAGGCGGTGGGAATGGATGCGTCATTCCCCCGCAATTCCAACATCAAACACGAAGTTGGAGCGGTCCGCAAAGACAAAACTGGTCAACAGATGTGGATTTGGCGTCAGAACGCATCCAGCGGGAAGGCGAGTGTGCTGGCGCCGCCGCCGATGACCCGGGTTGCCTCGGTTTCAGCCTCGACCAGCAGATTGCTGCTGAAAAATGCGGCGGTCGCTGCTTTCGCCGCGATGAAATCGGGGGCGAGACCAGATTGGTTCCGCGCCGCCGCGGCCGCACGCGCCAACAGCCAGCCCGCGATCACCGTGCCGCAAAGCGCGAGATATGGCGTCGCCACGGCAAGCGCCGCGGGAAGATCGCGCGCGCCGGTCGCCAGCAGATGCGCGGTCGCGCGTTCCATCTGGTGCAACGCCGCCTTGAGCGCGGCCTTGTCGTCGAGCCCGTCGAGGCTGCCGCCGATCTCGGCGATCAGGCCCTGCATCGCCTTGCCCTGGTCGCGCAGCAGCTTGCGGCCGAGCAGGTCCATCGCCTGGATGCCGTTGGTGCCCTCGTAGATCGGCGCGATCCGGGAATCGCGGAAGTATTGCGCGGCCCCCGTCTCCTCGATGAAGCCGACGCCGCCATGGACCTGCACGCCCAATGAGGCGACGCGCACGCCCTGGTCGGTGCACCAGGCCTTGACGATCGGGATCAGCAGATCGGTCAGCGCCTGATTGCGTTCGCGCGTTGCATTGTCGGGATGGCGTTTCGCCCGGTCGAGCGCGCCGGCGCAATAGAGCACCAGCGCGCGCATGCCTTCGGTCAGCGCGCGCATGGTGAGAAGATTCCGCCGCACGTCCGGGTGATGGAGGATCGGTGCACCCTTGGCGCCATCGACCGGCGTGCCCTGCACGCGCTGGCGCGCATAGGCGACGGCATGCTGATAGGCGCGCTCGCCGATCGCGAGGCCCTGGATGCCGACCGCGAGCCGCGCATTGTTCATCATGATGAACATGTATTCGAGGCCGCGATTGGGTTCGCCGACCCGATAGGCGATGGCGCCTTCATTGTCGCCATAAGCCATGACGCAGGTCGGCGAGGCATGGATGCCGAGCTTCTTCTCCAGGGAGACGGCCCGCAGGTCGTTGCGTTGGCCGACACCGCCGTCGGCGTTCGGGATGAATTTCGGCACGATGAACAGCGAGATGCCTTTCGATCCGGCCGGCGCGTCGGGCAGCCGCGCCAGGACGAAATGCACGATGTTCTCGGTGAAGTCGTGCTCGCCGTAAGTGATGAAGATCTTCTGGCCCTTGAGGCGATAGGTCCCGTCGGCGGCGGGTTCGGCGCGGGTGCGGATCGCGCCGAGATCGGTGCCGGCCTGCGGTTCGGTCAGGTTCATCGTGCCGGTCCACTGGCCGCTGATCATCTTCGGCAGGTAGGTCTGCTTTTGCTCCGGTGTGCCGACGAACTGCAGCGCCTCGATCGCCCCCTGGGTCAGCAAGGGGCAGAGCGAGAAGGCCATGTCGGCGGCATTCCAGATCTCCTGCAGCGCGCTGGTCAGCACCCAGGGCATGCCCTGGCCGCCGTAATCCGGATCGAAGGCGACCGCGTTCCAGCCGGCCTCGGCAAAACCCTTATAGGCTTCCTTGGATCCGGTCGGCGTCCGCACCACGCCGTTCTCCAGCCGGCTGTGCTCGCGGTCGCCGACGACATTGAGCGGCGCCAGGACTTCGCCGGCGAACTTGCCGGCTTCTTCCAGGATCGCCTGCACGGTCTCGGGCGTCGCATCGGCATAGCCGGGCAGGCCGGCCAGCTCGTCGAGGCCGGCGATGGCCTTCATGGTGAACAGAATGTCGGTGACCGGCGCGTTGTAATCGGACATGGGCTTCTCCCCTGGGAGATGCCCATGATGCGCTGGAACGATCTCGGATGGGAAGCGTCAGCGCGGCGCCGCGGCCCGGCGCAGGCGGTCGTTGATGGCGACGCCGAGACCGGTTTCCGGAATCGGCATCACGGCGATCCGGGTGAAATCCGGGCGGTCGAGCTCGCGCAGCATGGCGAACAGATTGGCCGCGGCTTCCTGGAGATCGCCACCGCTGCTGAGGTTCAGCGTGAGCGGTGCGGCCGGCGGCTTGGCGCCGAAGGCGAGCAGCGCTTCGCCGGCGACGACCGAGTCCGCATTGAGGCGGAGCGGCAGGATCGGCGCGTAGTGACTCTCGAGCTGGCCGGGGCTGCGCAGCGGTCCCGTTTCCGATCCGGCCTCGATCGTCATCTGCAAGGCCTCGCCGAGCTGCTCGGCGGTGACGCCGCCGGGCCGCAGGATCTTCGGCGTCGCGTTCAGGAGACTGACGACGGTTGATTCTATACCGACCTCGCAGGGTCCGCCATCGATGATCGCCGCGACCTTGTCGCCGAGGGTCGCCGCGACATGCTCGGCCCGGGTCGGGCTCATCTTGCCGGAAGGGTTGGCGCTGGGCGCGGCGAGCGGCAGGCCGGACATCGAGAGCAGGCCTTGCGCGGCGGGATGCGCCGGCACGCGGATCGCGGCGCTGTCGAGGCCCGCGCTCACCAGCAGCGAGAGTCCGCAATGCGGTTTGCGCGGCAGGACCAGGGTCAGCGCACCTGGCCAGAATTTCCGCGCCAGGGTTTCGGCGAGCGGCGTCACCTCGACCAGCTTGCCGGCCGCGGCGAGGCTGGCGACATGCACGATCAGCGGGTTGAAGCTGGGCCGGCCCTTGGCGGCATAGATCGCGGCGACGGCGCGGTCGCTGGTTGCATCGCCGCCAAGTCCATACACGGTCTCGGTCGGGAAGGCGACCAGCTTGCCCTCGCGCAACGCCGTTGCGGCCTGCGCCAGGTTGGCGGCGGTCGGTTCGAGGATCGGCGCGCTCACGCGCGGGCGCGCCCGTAGGCGATGAAATGCGGATTGCGGAAGCCGACCTTGCCGTAGCCGAGTGCCGCGCCCTCGGTGGTCTCGACCCGCCCGCCGGCGGCTTCCAGCACCGCCTGGCCCGCGGCGGTGTCCCATTCCATTGTGTTGCCGAAACGCGGGTAGAGATCGGCGACGCCCTCGGCGATGCGGCAGAATTTGAGTGAGCTGCCGGCCACGATGGTGCCGGCGATGTTGAACCGCTCCTTGGCGCGCTCGATCTCGCCCGCGTTGGCATGGGAGCGGCTGATCGCCATGGTAAGGCCTTCTGCTGGCATCGTGCGGGCGGTGATCGCTTCCGGCGTGCCCGTGCCGATGCGGCGCTCGGCCTTGCCGCCGAGCCCGGCATAGCAGGCATCGGTCGCCGGCAAATAGACGATGCCGAGCACCGGCCGCCCGTCCTCGATCAGCGCGATGTTGACGGTGAACTCGCCGTTCCGGGCGATGAACTCCTTGGTGCCGTCGAGCGGATCGACCAGGAAGAAGCGCTTCGGCGCCGAGACCGGCACACCATCCTTGGCGGATTGCTCCTCGGCGACCACCGGCACATCCGGCGCGAGGCGCGCCAGGGCTTCCAGGATGACGGCTTCCGCCGCGGTATCGGCCTCGGTCACCGGCGAGCGGTCGGCTTTCCGCAAGGTCTCGAAGTCGCGGTTGTAGATGTCGAGAATCACGGCGCCCGCCTTGCGGGCCACCGCCACCAACTCGTCCTTCAAGGCAATGCTGCTCTTGTCGCTCACTGGAACCTCGGTTTTTTCGGCGGCGGGGATCATAGGGAATGCGGCCGAAATAGCGAGTCCGCGCCGCCGTTCGGAACAGCCGACCACTTATAGGAGATCGAGCCGCAGAGGATGTCGGCGCTTACCCCAATCACGGGATGCAACCACTGCGTTCAGGATTCTTTAAGGAAAATAAACCATAGCGTATCGAATATATCCCTCTTAAAATCTGTGAATAAGGCGAGTCGGCCGCTCTAAGGGGGAGATGGTGGACGAAACTGCGGAAGCGACTCGGTACAGAGTACGGCCGTTTTCCTGGCTTCGTCCGCGCGAGTGTTGTCCTGCCGACGGACTGAAGGGGATTTTGCCTCTCCCTTCGGCGGGGCGACAAGCGTCACGGCGTGGCCGATCTCGCCCGCTTGTTCGGAATAAGCCTCAGTCGCAATTGGAACGATGCATGTCAGAAGGCCGAGTATGATCGAAGAACACCGTCGATTGACTTTCTCCATGGACGAGCTCGCCGCCGCCGTTCTCTCCTACCTGATCAGCAGCAAGAAGATGGGCGAGCGCGACAAGCTCGGCCGGATCGCCGTCAAGGATGGCGCCGATGTCAGCGTCTCCGCCACCGTCGTCGCCCAGACGGGCGAACAGTCCCCGATCGACCTCGGCGCGCAGGTTTTGGGCGCGCTGCTGATCGCCCATTGCATCAAGCGCAAGATCCCGCTGCCTAAGCGTGCGGCCAAGTCGATCACCCGCAACGGCGACCGCGTCGCCCTCGCTTTCTCCCTGTAGCCCGAGGGCATCGCCATGAACATGACCAGCGCGGGGATCTTGACGATGCCCCTGGAAGAGCTCTGGGGCGTGCTGGCGGCGCATCAGCTCTGGCTCTACGGCGAGAAGGGCGGCAAGCGCGCCGACCTCAGCCGACTGCGGCTGGAGGGAGTCTCGCTGCGGGGAGTCAATCTTTCCCGCGCCAAGCTGGTCGGCGCGAAATTCATCAACTGCGACATGGCCGGCGCCCAGCTCGAGGGTGCCGATCTCTACGGCGCCGATCTGACCGGGAGCAATCTCAAATCGACCAATTGTCTGCGGGCGGATTTCCGCGGCGCGCAGCTCAAGGGCAGCGACTTCACCGGCGCGGAGCTTTCCGGCGCAGATCTTCGGGGCGGCGCGCTGCTGATGGACGGTGGCGCGACCGATGCCTCGGCCGACAGCGATCAGGAGGAGGGGCCGCGGCTGCGCCGCGCCAATCTCGACGGGGCGCGGCTGAGCGGGGCGACCGTGCGCAAGGCCGACTTGAGCGGCGCCAGCATGCGCAATGCCAAGCTGGAAGGTGCCGACCTCAGCGGGACCAAGCTCCAGGACGTCGACCTCACGGGCGCCGATCTTTCGCGCTGCGACCTCTCCAGTGCCCGTCTCGATCGTGCCACCGTCGCCGGCGCCAAGCTCGACGGCGCGGTGCTGAAAGGCGCCAACCTGATCGGCGTCGACCTTTCGACCCTGGCGCTGTGCAACGCCGATACTTCCGAGAGCGTCCGCGTGGATGACTCGCCGGAGGCCTGGAACAAGCTGCAGGAAATGATCGCGCGCCACGTCCGCTGGGTCGATACCGGCGGCGCGGAGGGTGCCAGGGCCGAGTTCGTGCGTTCGGACCTCTCCGGCCTGGACCTTTCGGGCTCGCGGCTGGTCGGCGCCGTGTTCAAGGAGGCGAAGCTGCGCGGCACCAAGCTGGTGAATGCCGCGCTCAACCTGGCGAGCTTCCTCAATTCCGATCTCAGCGGCGCCGACCTCACCAATGCCGAGCTGCGCGGCGTCCGCTTCGACCAGTCGGCGATGGACGGCGCCAATTTCGGCGGCGCTGATCTGGGCGTCGAGACCGTGAAGATGTCGGCGACCAAATCGGCCGAACATCCCAGCGTGATAACGGCCTGCACGCTGGTGAAGGCCAACTTCACCGGGGCCTCGGCGCGCGGCCTGGTCACCAAGGAAGTGGATCTCGGCAAGATCATCGCCGATGCGGGGTTCTGGGATCCGCTGGCGCCGGCGCAGCCGGCGACGTGACGGACCGAAGCCGCTAGTGAATCACGCGCTTCGGCTCGGGTTGGCCCTCGGTCTCGAAGGCGCCGACCGGCTCCAGCGACTTCAGCAAGTCTTCCAGGGCGTCGGACTGGTCGCCGGATAGGGCGGCCTCGGCCGGTGCCGCGGGCGCCGCCGCGTGCAATGCGGCCTCGTCGATCTCGGCCCGGCAATGGGCGGCGATCTTGCGCAGGAGCTCCGCCGAATCGATCGGCTTCGCCACGAAGTCGTTCATGCCGGCCTCGAGGCAGCGGCGGCGGTCTTCCTGCATGGCATTCGCGGTCATGGCGATGATCGGCACCGCCTTGCCCATGGCCCCCAGCTGGCGGATGCGCCGCGTCGCCTCGAGCCCGTCCATCTCCGGCATCTGCATGTCCATCAGGATCACGTCGAAGCTCCGCTGATGGACCGCCTGGACCGCCTCGACGCCGTTGGCCGCGACTTCGGCGCGCATGCCGGCCTTGGCGAGGATGGTGGTGACCAGCAGCTGGTTGACCTGGTTGTCCTCGACCACCAGAACACGGAGCAGCGAACCCGTTACGTTGCCCGGCATGAGCTCGACCGGTGCGGCGCGGTGCGGCGTCGCCTCGCCGACACCGAGCACCTGTGCCACCGCCGAGATCAGCGCCGAACGGCGCACCGGCTTCGGCAGGCTTTCGTCATAGCCGAGGTCGAGCACCTGGTTGCGGTTCAGCATGGCGGCGGAGGAGGAGAGGATGCATTTCTCGATCGTGACCCAGGGCATCCGCCGTGCCGCGGTCAGGAAGTCCGGCCCGGTCAGGTTCGGCATCATGTGGTCGACGATGGCGAGCGCGATCGGCATGGCGATGGCGTTGCGCTCGAGATCGGCCAGCAGCACCTCGGGGTCCTCGTAGGAGAGGACGCGGGCGCCGAAGCCGCTCATGTAGCGGGCGAAGATCTCGCGGTTGATGGTGTTGTCGTCGACGATCAGCACGGTGCGGCCACGCAGCTTGTTGCCGATCACGGCGTTGGTGTTGTCGGCGTGGTCGCGGCCGAGGCCGAACCGGCCGGTGAACCAGAAGGTGCTGCCGCTGTCGCCGTTGCCGCCGGTGCGGGAATCGACGCCGATATCGCCCTGCATCAGATCGACGATCTGCTTGCAGATCGCCAAGCCCAGGCCGGTGCCGCCGAAGCGCCTTGTCATCGAGGCATCGACCTGGCTGAACGGCGAGAACAGCTTGGTGCGCGCCTGTTCCGGCACTCCGATTCCGGTGTCGCGCACCGAGAAATGCAGCTTGACGTCGTCCGGTCCGGCATCGGCCAGCTCGACGGTCACGCTGACGCCGCCCGATTCCGTGAACTTCACCGCGTTGCTGAGCAGGTTGATCAGCACCTGACGGAGCCGGCCGGGATCGCCCTTCAGCATGGTGGGGACTTCCGGCGAGATGAAGCTCGCGACCTCGATGCCCTTGGTATGGGCGCGGCTGGAGACCAGGTCGATCGTGCTGTCGATGACCGAGACCAGCTCGAACTCGATCGCCTCGAGATCGAGCTTGCCGGCCTCGACCTTCGCGAAATCGAGAATGTCGTTGATGATCGAGAGCAGCGATTCGCCGGACTGCTGCAGCACCTCGACGAAATGCTGCTGCTGGGAGTCGAGCTTGGTGTCGGACAAGAGGCCCGCCATGCCCAGCACGCCGTTCATCGGCGTGCGGATCTCGTGGCTCATGGTGGCGAGGAACTGGGTCTTGGCGACGTTGGCGGATTCGGCCTGCTCCTTGGCGGCCCGCAGATCCTGGGTCATCGCCGCCGCCAAGCGCTCGGCGCGGGTTTGGGCGCGGCTCAGGGACCAGATGATGCCGGCGGCGAGCAGGCTCGCCGCGAGTCCGGTCGTCAGCATGACGCTCGGCAGCCGGGTGTCACGCTGCAGCAGGAAGTTCGAGCGGGCCCGGAACTCGAAGGTGAGCATCTGGTCCGCGAACTGCAGGATGTCGTGATGGCTATAGGTCGGAACCGCGCTCATGTCGAACAGGCCGGGCTCGACCGCGGGCGCGACCGCCGCCGGCTGGCCGGTGCCGTAGAGCAGGTTCTCCGGCGTGGCGGCGCCCATATAGACCTGGATATCGACCACGTTCGCAGTCTCGGCGACGGCTTCGTTCACCAGCTCGTCGAACTCGACCGGCAGCACGACCCAGCCGACCAGGCGCTCGCGGCGCGCATCGACCGTTTTCGGCGCGCTGCCGGGCGTATAGACCGGGGCCAGTACGAAGGCCGATCCGGCGATCTCGCCGACTTCCTCGGTCATCACCTTGGAGAGCGTGGTCTTGCCGCTGGTCATCGCGCGGTCGGCCGCCTGGCGCAGGCGCCGATCGGAGGCGAGGTCGAGGCCCAGGAAATTCGGCGCGGACGAAGCCGGCTCGAACAGGGTCACCGGATAGATCCGGTCGGACTGCGGATCGCCGAGCGATTCGATCGAGATGTCGGAGGAATAGGTATAGAGCCGGGTCAGCAGGCTGACCGCATAGGGTTTCGCGCGTTCGGCGTAGCCGATGCCGATCAGGCCGGTCAGCGACTTCCAGTCGAGCCCGTTGGTGAAGGAGGTCCACTGATCGGGATTGGTGTTGTTGACGATCTGCACCATGCCGAGGCCGAGCTCGGAGATCAGGGTGAGATGCGCGAGGCGTTGGGTGACCCGCTTCTTCACCAGGTCGATCTGGTGGACGAAGCGCTCCTCGGCCGTGCGCTCAATCTCGCCGCGCATGACATTGGCGAGATACCAGGAGAGCGCCACGCCGCAGGCCAGCACCAGGGCGGGCAGCATCTTAATGACAAGACGCACCGCGCGGCGGCTGGTTGCGGGGATCGACCGCAATGTCGTCGAGACCACCATGGAGGCTCGCAGAGGTTCGCCCTTTCAGCGGGGAAAACGCAGAGACCCGTACCCGATGATGTGATCGTGCCCAGTTGAGGTGAAAGATTCGTTAAAGACGCGCTTTTTCGGAGGATTAAGTTCATCCGCCAAGCGACGCAGCCAAAAAGGAAATTGGTCTCAAATTTTAGCTAAAGGCCGGTCTTGGCCGGTCGGCCGATTCAGCGGCCGATGAAGCGCGGGCTGCGCTTCTCGAGAAAGGCCTTGAGGCCTTCCTGAAAGTCTTCGGTTTCAGCGGCTTGGCCCTGCAATTCCGCCTCGAGGGCGAGCTGCTGCTCGAGCGAGTGATGGCCGCTGCCATTCAGCGCCTGTTTGGTCAGGGCGACCGCGGCGGTCGGAAGCTGGGCGAGGCGTTCCGTGGTGGCGGCGATCTCTTTCGCAAAATCGGCGTCGGGAACCGCCTTCCAGATCAGGCCCCATTGCGCGGCCGTGCGGGCATCGACCGGTTCGGCGAGCAGCGCCAGGCCGAGCGCGCGGGCCGAGCCGACCAGCCGCGGCATGAAATAGCTGCCGCCGGCATCGGGGACGAGCCCGATCTTGGAGAAGGCCTGGACGAAGCTCGCCGATTCCGCAGCGATCACCAGGTCGCAGGCAATGGCAAGGCTGGCGCCCGCACCCGCCGCAATACCGTTGACCGCGGCCAGCACCGGGATCTGCAGGCTCCGCAACAGGCGGATCGCGGGGTTGTAGAGCCGCTCGACCACGGCGCGGACCGCGGCGCCGTCCTCGACCGCGCCGGCCTCGCGCAGGTCCTGGCCGGCGCAGAAGGCGCGGCCCGAACCGGTGATGACCAGCACCCGGGCCTCGTCATCGTTGGCGATGTCGGTCAGCGCATCATCAAGTTCGCTCAGCATATCGCGGGTGAAGCTGTTGAGCTTCTCCGGCCGATGCAGGGTGATGCGCCGGATGGCGCCCTGGCGCTCGAAGAGAATGCTGGATTCGGTCATGGGAACAATCACTCGCGGTGCGTCGATGCGCGATAATGCCATGGCGGATCAACAATGCTACAGCCAAACCGGCAAAAGAATGGGAGTGCCTGATGGGGAAGTGGCTGGTTGCGGCCGGGTTCAACGGGCTTTGCGGCGTCGGGTTCGGCGCCTGGTCGGCGCATGGCGCTGAACTGCTCATCGGGCCGGCTGCGGCCGACTGGGTGAAGACCGGCGCGCAGTATCAGCTGTGGCATGCGGTGGCCCTGCTGGCGTTGATCGGCCTGCCGGCCGGGCATGCGCGGCTGCGCGGCTGGGCCGGATCGTGCTTTTGCCTCGGCGCCTTGCTATTCTCCGGCAGCCTCTATGGGCTCGCGCTGATCGGCTGGCGCGGATTCGCCTATCTGACGCCGGTCGGCGGCCTCTTCATGCTGCTCGGCTGGTTGCTGTTGCTCGGTTTCGGATGGAAGGCATGGCGCAACGGACAGTGATGCGGTTTCTGCTCGGCGCGTTCCTGCTGGTGCCGTGTCTGGCTTCGGCGCAGGACCAGGTGGGGCCGCAGGATCTGACGCGCAATACCACCGATCCGGTCGATCGGCTGGTCGGGCTCTGGCGCGTGGAGAGGGTCGAGGGCGAAGCAGCGGCCAATGTCGGTTCGGGCCAGGTGCTGCGGATCGATCGCCAGTCGGTCGCGACCCTGACCCAGGGCACCTGCAGCAACCCGAGCTTCGAACCGGAGCTCGGCGCGATCACCGTCGCCTGCCTCGGCCAGGATCTGGCATCGGCCGCCTGGAACCCCGAGCAGCCGGGCAGTCTCTACTGGGTCGAAGGCAGCCTTCAGGTCGAGCTCAGCCGCATCTCCGGCACCGAGGCGATCGACTCTCCGCCGCCGGCCGCCGACGAAGCGGCACCGGTAGATGATGGCGAAGGATCCGAGGACGCGGAATGACCACGGCGCTCTACACCCACGCGGCCTGCCTGCAGCATGACACCGGGCCCGGCCATCCGGAACGGATCCAGCGGCTTGGCGCGGTGCTGCAGGCGGTCAAGGGGCCGGAGTTCAGCGACGTGGTCTGGCGCGAGGCGCCGCTGGCCGAGATCGCGCAGATCGAGCGCGTGCATGACGCCGACTATGTGCGCCACGCGCTGGCTTCGGTGCCGGAGCAGGGCTGGGTCCAGCTCGACGGCGATACGGTGATGTCGCCCGGCTCCGGCGAGGCGGCTCTGCGCGCGGCCGGGGCGGTGGCCGCCGCGGTCGGTGCCGTGGTTCGGGGCGACTTCAACAACGCCTTCTGCGCCGTGCGGCCGCCGGGGCATCATGCCGAGCGCGACATGGCGATGGGCTTCTGCATCTTCAACAACGTCGCGATCGGCGCGGCGGAAGCACGGTCAGTGCATGGCTTGAGCCGGGTGGCGGTGATGGATTTCGATGTCCATCACGGCAACGGCACCCAGCACATGTTCGACCACGACCCGGGCCTGTTCTTCGCCTCGACCCATCAGATGCCGCTTTATCCCGGCACCGGTGCCATGGGGGAACGCGGCGTCGGCAACATTGTCAACGCGCCGCTGCCGCCGGGTGCGGGTTCGGAAGAGTTCCGCGCGGCGATGGAGACGGTCGTGCTGCCGGCGATCGAGAGCTTCCGGCCGGAGCTGATTCTGATCTCCGCCGGCTTCGACGCGCATCGCCGCGATCCCCTGGCCGCGCTCGAGTTCGAGAGCGAGGATTATCACTGGGCGACGGCCCGGCTTTGCGCGCTCGCGGAATCCTGCTGCGGCGGGCGTGTGGTCTCAACTCTGGAAGGCGGGTACGACCTCGCGGCGCTTGGCGAGAGCGCCGCCGCGCATCTCGCCGCCTTGTGCGAGGCTTGATCTTATCTCCCTGAAAAGATTGGGGAAAGATTGGCTCCTGGCCGCTTGTTTGGGCCGGGAGGGCTATATAGAATGCCGCCGATTCTGACGCCGGACGGCCGGCGCGCGCTGCATTCCCGCAGCAACCATCCCTGGAGTTCGAGATGGCGGAGAACCAAGACGCCGGCGGCAAGATACCGGCGGAGATCGCGGCTTTGAGCTTCGAGGATGCGCTGGCCCAGCTCCAGAAGCTGGTGAAGGAGCTGGAGCGCGGCGACAACAAGCTCGACGATGCGATCAGCTCATATGAACGCGGCGCGCTCTTGAAGCAGCACTGCGAGGCCAAGCTGCGCGAGGCGCAGATGAAGGTCGAGCAGATCGTCGAGCGTGCGAATGGAATGATCGGCACGAAGCCGATGGATACGGAATAAGAGACAGGGACAGACCGTGCAGATCGAACGAGCGTTGAACGAGGCCGCGAGCTCGGCCAACCGGGTGCTGGATGAGTTGATCCCCGCGGTCACCGGGAGCGAAGCCCGCGTGGTCGAGGCGATGCGCTACGCCACCATGGGCGGCGGCAAGCGGATCCGCCCGTACCTGGTGCTGAACAGCGCGGCACTCTTCAACGTGGCGCCCAGCTATGCGCTCCGCGCCGCGGCGGCGGTCGAGATGCTGCATTGCTACAGCCTGGTGCATGACGACCTGCCGGCGATGGACGACAGTGATCTCCGGCGCGGCCGTCCCACCGCCCATAAGCAGTTCGACGAGGCGACCGCGATCCTGGCCGGCGACGGCCTGCTGACCCTCGCCTTCGAGGTGCTGTCGCATCCCGAGACCCATCCCGACGGCGGCGTGCGCGCCGAGCTGGTGCATGCGCTGGCGGTGGCCGGCGGTGCGGCGGGCATGGTCGGCGGCCAGATGATCGATCTCTCGGCCGAGAACATGACGCTCGACATCGGCGCCATCACCCGGCTGCAGCGGATGAAGACCGGCGCCATCATCGCCTTCTCCTGCGAGGCCGGCGCCATCCTCGGCCATGCCGGGCCGCAGGCGCGCCATGCTCTCAACGCCTATGCCCATGACCTCGGGCTCGCCTTCCAGATCGTCGACGACCTGCTGGATGCCGAAGGCACCGCGGAATCGATCGGCAAGCCGGCCGGCGCCGACGCGGCGGCGGGCAAGGCGACCTTCGTCTCGATCCTCGGCCTGGAGCGCGCCCGCGACCAGGCACGGCTGCTGGGCGAGCAGGCCAACGCGCATCTGGAGCAGTTCGGCGCCAAGGCCGACCCGCTGCGCTGGATGACCGAGTTCGTGATCTCGCGCAAAAGCTAACACGGAACTGAAGATGGCGGAGGGATCCACCATAACCGGTTCCGCCAGCGAGAACCGGGGCAGTTGGGCTGCCGAAATTCGCGCGACCATCAAGCTGGCCGCGCCGATCGCGCTCGCCTTCCTGGCGGAGATCGCGATCGTGGTCGCCGATGCGGTGATGGCCGGCAAGCTCGGCGAGGATGCGATCGCGGCCGAGGGCCTCGGCGCACATCTTCTCTTCACGCCGCAGCTGCTGGCGATGGGCGTGCTGTCGAGCGTCGCGGCTCTGGGTTCCCATGCCGACGGCGCGCAGGATCGCGCCATGGTGACAAGGGTGTCGCGCCAGGGACTCTGGCTTGCGACGCTGCTGGCGATTCCCGCCCTGGCGATCACGGCGACGATCCCGACCATTCTCACCGTCGCCGGCTACGACCCGAAGATCGTCGGCATGAGCAGCGGCATGATTTACGTCGGCATGGCCGGCATTCCGGCGCTGCTCTGGTATACGGCCTTGCGCAACTTCGCCACGGTGCTGCACAAGACCCGGATCGTCGTGGTGATCTCGCTGGTCTCGCTGGCGGTCGCGATCTTCAGCAACTGGCTGTTCCTCTACGGCAACTGGGGCGCGCCCGAACTCGGTGTGACCGGTGTCGGCGTTTCCTGGGCGCTGGCCAGCTGGGTTCAGCTCATCATCATGGCGGTCTATGTGCAGCGCGAACGCGTGCTCCAGGCCTACCGCGTGCTGAACGACCTGCTGCATCCCGACTGGCGCATCCTGAAGGATCTGTTCCACGTTGGCTGGCCGATCGCGATGAGCTATGCCTTCGAGACAGGGCTGTTTCTCGCGTCGACCCTGATGATGGGGAAGATCAGCGAGATCGCGGAGATCAACGAGGCGGCGCTCGCGGCGCATACCGTGGTGATCAGTATCTCCTCGGTCTCCTACATGATCCCCTATGGCATCAGCCAAGCCGCGACCGTCCGGGTCGGCTTCTATACCGGCGCAGGCGATCCGACGGGTGCGCGTCGCGCCGGGTTCATTGCGATCCTGCTAGCCTGCATCTGGATGGTCTTCACCGGAGCGCTGATGGTGCTCGCGCCGCATGAACTCATCGGCCTTTACATAGACATCTCCAATCCGGCAAATGCTGGCGCGTTGGCCGTCGCTTTGATCATCATCCCGATCGGTGCGCTGTTCCAAGTGGTGGATGGACTGCAGACCGCGGCGATCGGCGCATTGCGCGGGCTCAAGGATACGCATTTCCCGATGATGATCTGCTTCATCGGCTATTGGGTGATCGGCTTCGGTTCGAGCTTCATCCTCACCTTTCCCTTGGACATGGGCCCCCACGGCATCTGGCTCGGCATCTTCATCGGCCTCGCCGCTTCCGGCACCTTGCTGACCGCGCGCTATCAGTTGCTCTCCCGCCGGCTGGTCTCGACGGGCGCCGTCGCGCATGCCGCGTGAGCCGAAGCTCGCCAAGGAGCGCGCCGACAAGCTGCTGGTCGATCGCGGCCTCGCGCCGACCAGGGCGCGCGGGCAGGCGATGATCCTGGCGGGCCAGGTCTATTCCGGCACCAGGCGCATCGACAAGGCGGGCGATCTCCTGGCCGGCGATGCCGATCTCAACATCAAAGGCGCCGATCACCCCTGGGTCTCGCGCGGGGGGCTGAAGCTGGTGCATGGCCTCGATCACTTCGGCCTCGATCCCACGGGCAAGATCGCGATCGATGTCGGCGCTTCGACCGGTGGCTTCACCGATGTGCTGCTGACCCGGGGCGCCGCCAAGGTCTATGCTGTCGATGTCGGCCATGGGCAGCTGGCCTGGAAGCTGCGCAACGATCCCAGGGTGGTCGTGCTCGAACGCAGCAATGCCCGCAACCTCGACCGCAGCCAGATTCCGGACGCGGCCGACATCGTGGTCTGCGATGCGAGCTTCATCGGCCTGGAGACGGTGCTGCCGGCGGCGCTTTCGCTCACCGCGCCGCAAGCCTGGGCGGTCGCGCTGATCAAGCCGCAGTTCGAAGTCGGGCCCGACCGGGTCGGCAAAGGCGGCGTGGTGCGCGATCCGGCCTTGCACCAGGAGGTCTGCGACCGGATCGCCGCCTGGTTCGGCGCCCAGCCCGGCTGGACCGTGCTCGGCATCGTCGAGAGTCCGATCCTCGGCCCCGAAGGCAATCGCGAGTTCCTGATCGCGGCGCGGCGTGACGCATGACCCCGACACTCCCCGACATTCTCGAAATCCAGTCGCTGGGCGCTCAGGGTGACGGCGTCGCGATGGTGGGCGAGGCGCGGATCTTCGTGCCGTTCGCTTTGCCGGGCGACCAGGTGCGCTGCGCGATGGACGGCCGCCGCGGCGACGGCTGGCATGCAAGGCTGATCGAGATCGTGGCACCCGGTCCGCAGCGCCTGCATCCGGATGCGCCCTTCGCGCATTGCGGCGGCTGCATGCTGCAGCATTTCGAACATGCGGCCTACCGCGCCTGGAAGTTCGGCCTGGTGGAGACCGCCTTGCGCCAGCGCGGGCTCGACTTGCCGGCGGGCGCGGCACTGATCGACACGCCGCCGGCCAGCCGGCGCCGCGCCCGCTTCGCGGCGGAGCGCATGAAGGACGGCCTGCGCTTCGGCTTCCACATGCCTGAAAGCACCGAGATCGCCCGCGACGCCGAATGCCCGGTGCTGTCGCCGCGCCTCATGGAACTGCTGCCGGCCTTGCGGGAGCTAACCACCGCAGCCCTCGGTGTCGGCGGCACGGCGACGGTCACCGCAACCCTGGCCGACAACGGCCTCGACGTGCTGATCACGATGGAGAAGCCGCTGGAGCGCCGCCGCGCCCTGACCGAGGCAGCGGCGAAGGCGCCGATCGCCCGGCTCAGTTGGCAGCGCGGCCGCGGCGAGCCCGAGCCGCTCCTCCAGCAAGTGGCGCCGCGGGTGCATTTCGCCGGCATCGGGGTGGACTTGCCGCCCGAGACCTTCCTGCAGCCCAGCGCCGAAGGCGAGGCGGCCCTGGTCGCCGCGACCGTAGCCTATGCCAGGGGCGCGAAGTCGATCGCCGATCTCTATTCCGGCTGCGGCACCTTCACCTTCCCGCTGGCGAAGGTCGGCAAGGTCGCGGCCTTCGAGAGTTCGAAACCGGCGGTCGCCGCGATCGTCGCCGCCGCCAATCGCAGCGGCCTGGCCGGCCGGGTGACGGCGAAGCCGCGCAATCTCGATGCCTCGCCGCTGCCGCCCGAGGAGTTGAAGCCCTTCGACTGCGTGGTGTTCGATCCGCCGCGCGCGGGCGCCCGCAGCCAGGCCGAGATGCTGGCGCGTTCGCGGCTGAAGCATGTGGTCGCGATCTCCTGCAACCCGGCGAGCTTTGCGCGCGACGCGCGGACGCTGGTCGACGGCGGCTTTGTCCTGGAGAAGCTGGTGGCCGTTGACCAGTTCGTCTGGTCCGCCCATGTCGAGGTGGTGGCGCTGCTGAAGCGCTGACCTACTGTTCGAAGGTGAGGCGGCCGTTCTTGACGCCCCAGGATTTCAGGCGCCGCAGGAATTCCATGCCGAGCAGCGAGAACGGCATCTCCGCCTCGGTCACGGTCGCCGGGATGTCATGCATGACGATCGGGCCGACCTTCAGCGTCTTCAACTGCACCGGTGCCACCCGGACCGTGCCGTTCGCGGTCTCGGCCGCCATCGTGTAGTTGAGGTATTCGGGCTGCATGCCCAACATCCGCGCATCGTCCGGCGAGATCACGATCGAGGTGGCGCCGCTATCGACCATAAAACGGACGCTCGAGCCGTCGATCGCGCCATAGACATGATAATGCCCGTCCGCCTCGGCCTGGAAGGCGATCGAAGCCGGACCGGTCTCGGTGCCCTTGGCCGGGACCAGCTCGGCCGCGAAGCGGTCGCCGAGGCCGCCGAACTGGTCGCGGTAGGAGTAGATCAGGATCAGCGCCGCGAAGATGACGCCCCAGGTGCCGAGATGCGCCAGCGTCGTCCCCGGCCGCGCCTGCAGCCGCGCCGCCAGCCCGCCGGTCAGGACCGCGAGAATGAGGCAGAGATAGATGAGCTGCATGCGGCTGTCGTCGTCGTTCAGCCCGCCCGGCGCGACTTTCGCCGCCAGCGCGACCACGCCGATCAAGACGGCGACGACGAGAAGCCAGATCCATCGACTATGCATGCAGGCAGGATAGCCCGCTGCGCCGGGCACGGGGAAGCCAGTTGGCGCGTCCGCTCTTCTCGGCCCGCATGACCGGCATGCGCCGGAGCGCATTGCCCGGCTGTATGGCCTTCTTTAGCTTTGCCGCAAAACAAGTGGGAAGAGCAGGGGAAGCGGATGCCCGCCAGAGGGATCCCAGTCTGGGTACTTTACCTCATCACCGTCGCGATCTGGGGCAGCTCCTGGTACGGGATCAAGGTGCAGCTCGGCGTGGTCGCGCCGACGGTGTCGCTCACCTATCGCTTTGCCCTGGCCGCGGCGATCCTCTGGCTGTTCTGCACCGTCACGCGCCGGACCCTGCGCTTTCCGGCGCGAAGTCATGTCTGGATGGCGCTGCAGGCGCTCTGCCTGTTCTGCGGCAACTACATCCTCTTCTATTACGCCGGCTTCCATGTGGTGAGCGGGCTGCTGGCGCTCTGCTTCTCGACCATCCCGCTGATGAACGTGTTCAACGCCGCTTTCTTCGTCGGCGAACCGGTCGACCGCAACGTCATCCTGCCCAGCCTGATCAGCCTCGCCGGCCTGGTGCTGGTCTTCCTGCCGGAGTTCATGGAGAAGGGCCTCGGCTCCTCGCCGGTGATCGGCTTCGCCCTCTCGATGATCGCCACCTATCTCGCCTCGCTCGGCAACGTGCTCTCGGTGAAGCTGAAGAACGTGAGCGTGCCGGTGGTGCAGGCGAATACCTGGGGCATGACCTACGGCGCGCTGTTCTGCGCCGTCGTCGCGCTGGTCCAGGGCGCCAGCTTCAACTACGACCCCCGCACGGAATATTCGGTGTCGCTGGTCCTGCTCGCGGTCTTCGCCTCGGTGATCGGCTTCGGGACATATCTCACCTTGGTGCAGCGGATCGGCGCCGGCCGCGCCGCCTTCTCCTCGGTGCTGTTCCCGCTGGTGGCGCTGTCGATCTCGACCGTGGTCGAGGACCACCACTGGACCCCGCTGGCGGTGGCCGGCGTCGTGCTGGTACTCTCCGGCAATCTCATCCTGTTGCTGCGGCGCCGGGCTCCGGCTGCCGCGCCGCAACTCCAGAAAGGCCCTGCCCAATGAACACCGCGCCCCGTTCCGACGCGCTGCAATTTCAAGTGCGTCCGGAGATCAAGACCCTGCCGGATTCCGGGATCGTCGAGGTCTGGAAGATGGGCTTCACCGTGCCCGACGTGATCGGGCTCTGGGTGGGCGAGGGCGATCTCCCGACCACGCGCTTCATCTGCGACGCCGCTGCGCAGTCGCTCAATGCCGGCGAGACGTTTTACACCTATAAGGGCGGCATTCCGGAACTGCGCCAGGGCCTCTCGGCCTATTACAAGCGCCACTGGAACATCGACGTCTCCGACCAGCGGATCATCGTCACCTCGAGCGGCATGAACGCGATGGTGCTGATCGTGCAGACGCTCTGCGGCGCCGGTGACAATGCGGTCTGCATCTCGCCGTCTTGGCCCAACATCTTCGCTGCGATCCAGGTGATGGGCGCGGAGCCGCGCCAGGTGGCGCTGACCGGCGACGAGAAGGGCTGGCATCTCGACATGGAGAAGCTGTTCGCCGCCTGCGACGCGCGCACCAAGGCGATCTATCTCGCCTCGCCGGGCAACCCGACCGGCTGGGTGATGCCGGAAGACCAGCGCCGCGCGCTGCTGGACTTCGCGAGGCAGAAGCGGATCGCGATCATCGCCGACGAGGTCTATGGCCGCCTGATCTACGACGGCCGCAGCGTGGCGCCGTCCTTCCTGGAGATCGCCGGCCCTGACGATCCGGTCTTCGTGGTCAACAGCTTCTCCAAGACCTGGGCGATGACCGGCTGGCGGGTGGGCTGGATCGTCGCCCCGCAGGCGATCACGCATAAGCTCGAGATGCTGATCGAATACAACACCTCCGGCGGCCAGACTTTCACCCAGCGCGCCTGTGTGGTCGCCCTGGAGCAGGGCGAGGAATGGGTGAAATGGATGATCGACCGCTGCCGCCAGAGCCGCGACGTGGTGATGAAGCGGGTGGCGCAGATGAACCGGGTCCAGGTCATCCCCGCCGAGGCCGCCTTCTATCTGATGCTGCGGGTCGAGGACATGGGTGACGCCACCGACTTCTGCAAACGCCTGGTGGTGGACGGTCGCGTCGGCCTCGCGCCCGGCACCGCTTTCGGCGCCGGGGGCGAGCAATATGTCCGGCTCTGCTATGCCCAGAGCCCGGAGCGAATCGGCCTGGCCATGGACCGGCTGGCCAAGTTCCTGTCTGACCGTTGACCGGATAAGGGCCGATTCCCGCGATCTGCCGCCCTTCACGAAATCGATAAGCGGCTTCCCAGCGGCACTCCCGGCTACCCAAGCCGGAAACCGCTATGCTAGTGTGGCCTTCTGGCGGCCCGAAAGGCCGGACGCTCAATGTCCGGCTGCGGGCGGCGCAGGGAGCTTGGCCGCTCATCGGCCGAAATGCGAAGAGGGACAGATATGAAGAAGACCATCGTAGGGAGCCTGCTTGCAGGCGCCTTCCTGGCGCTGACTGCATTTTCCGCGCAGGCCCAGGACAAGGTTTACAAGCTGGGCATGGACCAGACCGACTACCCGCCGTTCGCCACCAAGGACACGGCCGGCAACTGGACCGGATGGGAAGTCGAGCTCGGCCTCGCGGTCTGCGAAGCCGCCAAGATTAAGTGCGAACTCTTCCCGACGGCCTGGGACGGAATCATCCCGGCGCTGCAGGAAGGCAAGATCGACTTCATCTTCGCCTCGATGACCATTAATGACGACCGCAAGCAGCAGGTCAATTTCACGCACTTCTACTACGACACGCAGACCGTGATCGTCGGCCCGAAGTCGGACAGCACCAAGATCGACTTCGACAACCCGGACTCGGTCAAGGGCAAGGTGTTCGGTGCGCAGAACGCGACCATCCACTCGAAGTTCCTGCAGGCGCGCTTCGGCAAGACCGCGGAAATCAAGACCTATGACGGTCTCGACACCGCGCTGGCCGATCTCGGCGCCGGCCGCGTCGACTACGTTCAGGAAAGCTACCTCACCATCGAGCCGTTCCTGATGACCGACGCCGGCAAGGACTACGAGAAGAAGGCTGACGTGCCGGATGATCCGATCATGGGTGCGGGTGTCGGCGCCGCCGTCCGCAAGGACGACGCGGAGATGCTCAACAAGCTCAACGCCGCGATCGCCGAAGTCTACAAGAACGGCACCTATAAGAAGCTCGAGGAGAAGTACGGGCTGGTCGGCAAGCTGCGCGAGCCGACCGACCTTCAGTAAGCAGGACGTCTTGCCAGCCGCCCGGTCTCATGACCGGGCGGCTTTGCTTTTGGTATTCGCCGGTTGCCGTCCACGGAGACCGGGTCTACCATCCCAATAACCAATGAGCCGGTGAAACCGGCCGCCTGTCGGGGGGCAGCTATAGATGGGAACGGCTGATGGCCGCTGACTCGGGATCCTTGTTCGCTTTGCTGTCCTGGGGCGCGAAGGGCTATGGCGACGAGTTCGTACGGGGCGCGGCCACCACGCTGTTCATTTCCACAGTCAGCTATTCGATCGCGGCTTCGATCGGACTGCTCGGCGCCTGGTCGAAACTTTGTCACATCAAGGCTCTCAATCGCGCCGGCGAGGTCTACACGACGGTCGTCCGGTCGCTCCCCGAACTGCTTCTTCTCTTTCTCATTTTCTATGCCGGTACGCGGGCGCTCGAGAGCCTTCTCGTCGGACTGGGTCTCGTGGAAAGCCTGGATATCGATCCGTTCTCGGCGGTGATCGCCGCTCTCGGCCTGATCTACGGCGCCTATCTGACGGACGTGCTGCGCGGCGGCATCCAGTCTGTGCCGAAAGGCCAGATCGAGGCTGCCAAGGCTTTCGGCATGCATGCGCCCAAGCGCTTCGCGCGAATCCTTTTTCCACAGATGATCCGCTACGCCATTCCTGGGCTCGGCAATCAGTGGCTCAACATCACCAAGGACAGTGCACTGGTCAGTGTCGTCGCGCAGGTCCCCGACATCATGTCGGTCGGCCGCAGTGCAGCCAATTCGACCAAGCATTTCATGTTCTTCTTCGGCTCCACCGCCGTCGTCTTCATGGTCATCTCCGGAGTCTCGATGTTTATATTCTCCCGGCTCGAGAAGCGCGCCAATCGCGGCGTCCGGCGCGCGTGACGGGAGGGCGCCGATGAAATTCGATCCCGTCTACATGTTCACCGTCGTGATGCCGCAGTTGCTCTGGGCGGTGCCGCTGACCTTGTTCCTGACTTTCGGCTCATCGCTGATCGGCAACCTGCTGGCGGTTCCGGTGGCGTTGGCCCGGCTGTCACCGAACCCGCTGCTGTCCTTGCCGGCACGGGCCTTCATCTTCACCATGCGCGGCACGCCGCTGCTCATTCAGCTCTACTTCGTCTATTACGGCCTTGGCCAGCTTATCCCCGGCTGGATGATGCGCGGTTACCCCTTCCTGCGCGACGGCATCTGGTACGCGCTCTTCGCCTTCAGCATCAATACGGCCGGCTATACCGGCGAGATCCTGCGTGGCGCGATCCTGGCCGTGCCGCACGGAGAGATCGAGGCGGCGCGCGCCTTTGGCATGAATCGCCGCCAGGTGTTCTTCCGCGTCACCCTGCCGCGGGCCGTGCGCATCTGCCTGCCGGCGATGAGCTCCGAGACCATCCTGCTACTGAAGGCGACCGTGCTCGCCTCGCTGGTCACCGTCTATGAGGTAATGGGCACTGCGACCACGATCCGGGTGGACACTTATCGCGTCTACGATACGCTGATCGGCGCCGGCATCGTCTATTTCTGCCTGGTCTTCATCCTGACCCGCGTGCTGAACTGGGTCGAGCGGCGGCTCAACAAGGACCGCATGCCGGTCTCCTCGATGGTAAAAGTAGCCGCCGCCTGATTCCGCAGAGAACATGACCCATCGGGCAAAGATTCTTGCAGCGATCGCGGTCGTGGCCGTCCTCGCCGGCGGCTACACGGCCTACTGGTTCTTTGTCGCCGCACAATTCGACAAGGGCATCGACCACTGGGTCACCTTCCAGCGCCAGCGCGGTTTCACCGTCGAGTTCGAGCGCACGCCGATCAGCGGCTTTCCGCTCGCCTTCCGAACCACCTTCCGAAATCCGCATATCGCCGGCGCGTTCGCCGGGCAGGGCTTCGATTGGCGCGGACCGGATGTGGTGGGCAGCGTTTCGCCCATAAATCTGTACGCGATGTCCTTCTCCGGGCCTGGCCATCACAGCTTAGACCTTGGTGTCGGGTCGGCGACGGTGGATGCGAAGGATCTCACGCTCCGCCTCGGCCTCGATGGCTTCGGGCAGGTCTCCGCGCTGGCGACGCGGTTCGCCGATCTGAAGGGTGCGCTGCCGGACGGCCGGACCGTCGCCGCGGCATCCGGCGAGGCATCGCTCAAGGCAGGGCCGCCGCCCAAGACCGAAAGTGACCCGCTGCTGCAATTCGCCGCGAGCGCCATGAATCTCAAGCTGCCGGAAGGGACGGTCCTGCTGACCGCCGATCCGCTCGGCGAAGCGCGGGTCGCCGGTACGGTCAAAGGGCGGCTACCCCCGGCGCCCTTGCGCGAAGCGCTGGCTTCCTGGCGCGATGCCGGCGGCACGGTCGAAGTGACGGATTTCGCCGCGGCGCAAGCGACACTCTCGGTGTCCGGCTCCGCAACCGTGGCGCTCGACGAGACTCTGCAGCCGATCGTCGCCGCCAATCTGAAGGCGCGGGGCTTGAGCGAGACCCTCGACCTGCTGGCCAGCCAGCGCCGGATCTACCCCGAGGACGCGCTGAAGATGAAGCTCTTCGTCAAGGGCGCCGAGCGCGACACCAAGGATGGCTACAAGGAGGTCGCGACCGGCCTCACCATCCAGGGTGGCTATCTCGCCTGGGGCCCGTTCAAGCTCGCCAAAGTACCGCCGATCCAGTGGCCTTAAGGGGTTACTGCCCCTCGCGCAGGCCCTTCACGAACTCGGGCAGGCCGACCTGCCGCTGGCGCTTCAAGCGCTCGGCGGTGAGGATGGCGCGCACCTGGGTGACGCTTTCCTCGATGTTGTGGTTGACCACGATATAGTCGTATTCCGCCCAGTGGCTCATCTCGTCGGCGGCCTTGGCCATGCGGCCGGCGACCACCTCGGCGCTGTCCTGGGCGCGCGCCTTCAGGCGCTGTTCCAGCTCGCGGGTCGAGGGCGGCAGGATGAAGACGCTGACCAGGTCGTCGCGCGCGTTCTGCGCCACCTGCTGCGTGCCCTGCCAATCGATATCGAACAGCACGTCCTTGCCGGCGCGGAGCGCCTCGAAGACCGGGGTCTTCGGCGTGCCGTAGTAGTTGTCGAAGACCTTGGCATGCTCCAAGAGCTCGCCGCGGTTGACCATCAGGCCGAACGCGGTCGGATCGACGAAATGATAGTCCACGCCCGCGGTCTCGCCGGGCCGCTTCTGCCGCGTGGTTGCCGAGACCGACATGGTGAGGTTGGGCTCGAGGCCCAGCAGCTTCCGGGAGATCGTGGTCTTGCCCGCCCCCGAAGGCGAGGAGAGGACCAGCATCAGCCCGCGCCGCTTGACCTCGATGAAACCGGATGATCCGGCCGGCTTGCTCATGGTCGCGAAATCCTCTTACTCGATATTCTGGATCTGCTCGCGCAGCTGCTCGATCGCCGCCTTCAGGTCGATCCCGATGCCGGTGAGGCCGATATCGGCGCTCTTGGAGCAGAGCGTGTTGGCCTCGCGGTTGAACTCCTGGCAGAGGAAATCGAGCTTGCGCCCGACCGCGCCGCCCTTGGCGATCAGCTCGCGCGCCGCGGCGATATGCGCGGTCAGCCGGTCCAGCTCCTCGCGCACGTCCGCCTTGCCGGCCAGCACCGCCGCCTCCTGCGCCAAGCGCTCTTCGTTCAAGGGAGTGAGGCCCTGCAGCAGCTCGGCGAACTGCTTCTCCAGCTTCTGCCGGATCGCCAGCGGCTGGGCGCCGGCGCTGGCCGCCGCCGCCTGGCACAGCCGCTCGATTTCGCCGAGATGCGCGCCGGCCAGGTCGGCCAGCCGCTTGCCTTCGACCTTGCGCATTTCGGAAAGGCCGTCGATCGCCTTGCCGAAGCCGCGCTGCAGGGCCTCGCTGCGCTTGGCGGCTTCCGCCTCGTCGATCTGCGGCAGCGCGACGTCGAGTACGCCCTTCAACGCGAGGATGCCGTCGAGGCGCGGCGGCTCGGCGGAGATCTTGCCGCCGAACTCGGCGATCACGCCCATGATCTGCTCCAGGGCCGCGCGGTTGACGGTGAGCCGGCCCTGCGAGGCGGCGTCATCGATGGTCAGGGTGACGGCCAGGTTGCCGCGCTTCACCGTTTCCGCGGCGCGGGCCCGGATGAAGCCGTCGAGATGCTCGTAACCGGAGGGGAAGCGGCAGCGCACATCGAGATTGCGGCCGTTGACGCTCTTCAATTCCCAGGTCCAGCCGAAATCGCCCAGCGCGCCCTCGGCGCGCGCGAAGCCGGTCATGCTGGCGATCGACAAACGATGTTCCCCCTTACCCGTGCGGCGGCTATCTTCGCCAAAGCGACGACTGAAGGCAAGCGAGGGCTCCCGTGACGCAATTCCAATCGATCCTGATCACAGGTGCCAGTTCCGGCATCGGCGCCGCGATCGCCGAGGAATTCGCGGCGCCCGGCGTGACGCTGTTCCTGGGCGGCCGCTCGATCGAACGCCTCGCCGCCGTCTCGGAAGCCTGCCGCAAGCGCGGCGCCACGGTCGAGGCCACCGCGGTCGATGTCGTCAACCGCGCGCAGATGGAGGAATGGATCACGGCTGCGGACAAGAAAGTCCCGCTCGACCTGGTGATCGCCAATGCCGGCGTGTCGGGTGGGACACTCAGGGGAATGGAGAAATACGAGAAGACCCGCGCCATCTTCGACACCAACATCGGCGGCGTGCTGAACACCGTCTTTCCGGCGCTGCCGGGGATGCGCGCGCGGCGCCGTGGCCAGATCGGCCTCATGGCCTCGCTCGCGGCCTATCGCGGGCTGCCGGGCGCGCCGGCCTATGGCGCCTCCAAGGCGGCGGTGCGGGTCTGGGGCGAATCTTTGCGCGGCAATCTCCGCAAGAAGAACGTGGGTGTCAGCGTGATCATGCCGGGCTTCATCAAGAGCCAGATGACGGCCGGCAACAAGTTTCCGATGCCGTTCCTGATGGAGGCTGATCGCGCCGCCCGGATCGTCCGGCGCGGGCTCGAGAAGAACCGGCCGCGGATCGCCTTTCCCTGGCCGATGGCCTGTCTCGCCTGGTTCATCGGCATCCTGTCGCCGGGGCTGATCGACCCCATCCTCGATCGCCTGCCGAAGAAGGACTGATGGCGAGCGGCGAGACTCCCGCCGGCCTGACTGCCGCGGAGGCAGCGGAACGGCTGCGCCGCTTCGGGCCCAACGCGCTGGCCGATCCCGACCATCGCAATCTCGCGCGCCTGGTCCTCGAAGTGCTGCGTGAGCCGATGTTTCTGATGCTGGTCGTCGCGGCCGGCCTCTATCTGCTGCTCGGCGATCTCGGCGAGGGCCTGCTGCTCGGCGGCTTCGCCATCATCAATCTCGGCCTGGTGGCGGGACAGGAATGGCGCACCGAGCGCGTCCTGGAATCGCTGCGCGATCTCTCCAGCCCGCGCGCCCTGGTGATCCGCGACGGTCGCGAGCAGCGCATCGCCGGCCGCGAGGTGGTGCCGGGCGACCTCGTCATCCTTGCCGAAGGCGACCGCGTCCCCGCCGATGGGCGGCTGATTGCCTGCCGCGACCTGCAGATCGACGAATCGCTGCTGACCGGTGAATCGGTGCCGGTGCGCAAGCAGGCCGGGTCCGAGACCGAAGCGGCGGTGCCGCCCGGCGGCGATGATCTGCCCTTCGTCTATTCCGGAACCCTGGTGGTGAAGGGGCAGGGCCTGGCCGAAGTCGTCGCCACCGGCGCGCGATCGGAGATCGGCAAGATCGGTGTGCGGCTGGCGACCCTGGCACCGGAGCCGACCCTGATCCAGCAGGCGACGGCGCGCCTGGTGCAGCGCTTCGCGGTCTTCGGCATCGGCGTGAGCGCGCTGGTCTTCCTGCTCTACACGGCGCTGCGCGGCGGCTGGCTGGAAGGGATTCTCGCCGGCCTCACCGTCGCCATGTCGATGCTGCCGGAAGAATTTCCGATGGTGCTCACGGTCTTCCTGGCGCTGGGCGCCTTGCGGCTCTCGCGGCAGAAGGTGCTGACCCGGCGCGCCGCGGCGATCGAGAGCCTGGGCGCTGCCTCCATTCTCTGCGTCGACAAGACCGGCACGCTCACCGAGAACCGGATGACCGTCGCCTGCCTCTATGCAGAGGGCGGCTTCCACGACGTGGCGCCGGGCGCGACCGCGCTGCCGGAGCCGTTCCACGGCGTCGCCGAGTTCGCGATCCTGGCCAGCAAGCGCCATCCCTTCGACCCGATGGAGCTCGCGATGCAGCGCCTGGGCCAGGGCACGCTCGGCGGCACCGAGCACCTGCACCCGGCCTGGGCGATGGTGCGGGAATACGAGCTGCAGCCGGGCTTCCTGGCGATGACCCGGGTCTGGGACGCCGATCCCGTGGATCCGAGCGACGGCTACGTGCTCGCTGCCAAGGGTGCGCCGGAGGCGATCGTCGATCTCTGCCACTTGCCCGAGGCGGAGCGGCGGACCGTCGATGATGCCGTCCGCGCCATGGCGGGGCGCGGCTTGCGCGTGATCGCGGTCGCCCGCGGCCATACCCTGCAAGGGACCTTGCCGAGCCTGCAGCATGATCTCGATTTCGCCTTCGTCGGCCTGGTCGGCCTCGCCGATCCGCTGCGGGCCGACGCCGCGGTCGCGATCGCCGAATGCCGCGAGGCCGGCATCGCCGTCGCCATGATCACCGGCGACTTCGCGGCGACCGCCACCGCAATCGGCCGGCAAGCCGGGCTGGAGCGCGCCGATCATGTCCTGACCGGCCCGGAGCTCGCGCAACTCGACGACCGCGCCCTCGCCGAACGGATCGCGGGCACGCGGATCTTCGCCCGCATCCTGCCGGAGCAGAAGCTGCGGCTGGTCGAGGCCTTCAAGGCGCGGGGCGACGTCGTCGCCATGACCGGGGACGGGGTGAATGACGCGCCGGCACTCAAGGCCGCGCATATCGGCGTCGCCATGGGCGGCCGCGGCTCCGATGTGGCGCGCGAAGCCGCCTCGGTGGTGCTGCTCGACGACAATTTCGCGGCCCTGGTCGCGGCGGTCGCGCAGGGCCGGCGCATCTTTGACAACCTGCGCAAGGCGATGGTGTTCATCGTCGCGGTCCATGTGCCGATCGCCGGGTTGGCGCTGCTGCCGCTCGCCTTCGGCTGGCCCTTGCTGCTGTTCCCGGCCCATGTCGTGTTCCTGGAGATGCTGATCGACCCGATCTGCTCGATCGTGCTGGAAGCCGAACCGGCGGAACGTGACTCGATGCGCCGCCCGCCGCGCCGCCGCGACGAGCCGATCCTCGCCCGGCGCGGCCTGCTCTGGGGCGTCGTGCAGGGCGCGGCGGCTTTGCTTTCAATCCTGGCGCTCTACGCCTGGTCGCTCGGACAAGGAATGTCCGAGGACGCCGCGCGCGGCCTCGCCTTTACCGCCTTGATCGCGGCAAATGTCTTTCTCGTTCTCGTCAACCGCGCCTGGGGCAGTGCGCCGTTCCGCGGCTTCCTGCGGCCGAACCCCGCGCTCTTTGCAGTGGTCGCCGCGGCGGCCGTGGCGCTGGGCATGGTGCTCTATGTGCCGATGCTGGAGCGCCTTTTCCACTTCGAAGCGCCGGAGCCCGGCCTGCTGCTCCTGGCGCTCGGGATCGGCGCCGGGTCGGTGGCCTGGTTCGAGTTCCTGAAGCCGCTGCGGCGCGGCCGGTAGAACGCGCCGGACGCGCCGGGCGGGGAGGGAAGCGCGCCCGGCACGTCCGTCATGCGCGGGCGGTCAGGCGTTGGGCTTCACGCCCAGGTCCTTCAGCGCCTGCTGCAGATGCTTGATGCCGCTCGCCTGCTGGTTGGCGCTGCAGAGCGAGCCGCCCTTGCTGCGCAGCGACTTGGCGGTCGCGGCCTTGGTGGCATTGCCATGGCTGGTGATCGCCTGGTCGAACTGCGCTTCCAGGGACGCGCAGCGATCGGCGAGCTTCTGGCTCTGCTCGGTCGGTTTCGCCTTGGCGGTCGGGGTCGTGGCCGTGGAATTGGCCAGGGCCGCGCTGGAAAGCAGGATGGCGGCCAGTCCGGCCGCAATGCTGGTGCGGATGATCATAGCTCTGCTCCTCAAGTTTCTGTCGAATCCGGATCCCGGTTGCACGGATGTTGCGCGGGTCGGATGCCGCATCAGGCCACCACAGGGTAACGCCGGAATGTCGGCAAGGCCGCCTTCTGCAACCGATGTTGACGCGGCGCTGCCTCAGTTACGCGGCGTTACCCTTTGATCATTTTCCTGTCGTGGCCGATCAGGCCACCGGCCGGGCGCCGAGGATGCGAACCGCCCGCTCCAGCTTCATCACGCCGATGTCGCTGTTGTTGGAATCGCAGGCGCTGACGCCCTGGGCATGCAGGCCGGCGGCCTTGTCGGTTTTCGGCGCGTGGAGCTTGCCGCCGACGATGCCGTCATACTGGCTCTCCAGCGCCGAGCAGCTTGCGAGCATCTGCTCGCGGTTGCTCGGGTGATTGGTGTCGTGCGGATTGGCGGCGGCGAAGGCGGCGGTGGAAAGGCTGGACGCAGCGGCAACCGCCAGCAGCACGGTACGGATCTTCATGATCAGACTCCTTCAGGTGATCGGAGGGCGCACCATCGCGCGATCCGATAGCAGCTACCTTGGGACGCACGAATGGAACGGGAAGAGCTGCGCGCTGGGCCTTGGTAACCCAGCGCAACCCGGCTCGCGCGGGGTTACGCGGCGTTACCCGAATTGTGCTCGCGGCCGCCTTGCTTGTAATCTGACCGGCATGATGCTGGGGGCCGAAGACTCGCGCGCGACAGAGGAAGCCAAGGAAGCTGAACGCTGGCTTGCCGATGCATTCGGCTTGCGCGGAAAGCTGGAGCCGCTGCCCGGCGCGCACGATCGCAACTTCAAGGTCACGGCCGCCGATGGCAGCCGCAGTCTCTTCACCATCCATCCGCCGGGGTCGGACCCGCGGGCCGAGCTCCAGGCCGCGGCCCTGCATCATCTCGAGCAACATGCGCCGGCGCTGCCGCTGCCGCGGTTGTTTCTCGGCCGGGGCGGGACCCCGCTCGTGGTCGTCCGGGATACGGCCGGGCTTGAGCGCCGCCTGCGGCTGACCACCTGGCTCGACGGCACCGTCTGGGCCGAGGCGCCGCAGCGCGGACCCCAGGCCGCGGCTGCGCTCGGCCGGCTGCTGGCGCGGCTCGATCGCAGCCTTGCCGCCTTCCATCATCCGGCGGCGACGCAGCCGCATGCCTGGGATTTCGCCAACGCCGCGGCGCGGCGCGACGATGCGGCGCTGATCGCTGCGCCGGAACGCCGCGCGGCCGCGCAGGAAATCCTGCACCGCTTCCTGCTCGAGGTGGCGCCGCGCCTGAGCAACCTGCCGCGGCAGGTGATCCATGGCGATGCCAATGACCGCAACATCCTGCTCGATCCTGCGGGCGAGGTCTCCGGCCTGCTCGATTTCGGCGCGATGGTCGAGACCTGGCGGGTGAACGAGCTTGCGGTCGCCGCCGCCACGGTCGCGATCGGCGCCGACGACCCGATTGCCGCGATCCTGCCGCTGGTCGAGGCCTATTGCGTCGAGAACCCGATCGGCGCGGTCGAGGCGGACGTGCTATTCGATCTCATCCTCACCCGCTATGCGGTGGGCATGGCGCTGGCGGCGCGGCAATCCCGCGCGCAGCCGGAAGAGACCTGGGCCGTGCTGACCGCGATGCGGGCGCAGAACCGCGCTCTCGCCACCGCGCGCCTCCGCCGCGCCGCCGGCCATGAGCCGGTGCCGGAGCGCCGCGCGATCGAGAACTGGATCCTGAAGCAGGGCGGCGGCTTCGGGCCGGTCCTGCCGGGTTCGCTCGAGAACCTGGCGCTGCTGCCGCTGGGCGCCGATCGCGATGACACGCGCGGCCGTCCTTTCCGAGCAGCGCTGCATGCCGCCTTGGCCGGTATCGAAGGCACTGCGGTCGGCCGCTATGGCGAGGACCGGTCGATCTACGATGCGCAGACCGGGGCGGAGCGGCGCACGATCCACCACGCGATCGATATCTATGCGCCGGCCGGCACCCCGGTGTTGGCGCCGCTGCCCGGCCGGATCGCCATGATCGGCAACGACACCAGCAGCGACGGCTTCGGCGGCATCATCGTGCTGGAGCATGAAGCCGGCACGCCGCACCGCTTTTGGACCTTCTACGGCCATCTCGCGCCGGGAAGTCTCGCCGATCGGACCACCGGCGCGGTGGTCGCGCAGGGCGACGCCCTGGGCAGGCTCGGCCTGCCGGAGGAGAACGGCAACTGGCCGCCGCATCTGCATATGCAGCTGATGACCGCGCTCTGCTTCGACCGGGCGGAGGCGATCATCGGCCTCTCGCTCCGCAGCGCGTGGGATCTCTGGGAGAGCATCTTCCCCAATCCCAACGGCATCCTCGGCCTGCGCATCGAGACCGCGGCGATCGTCGCGCGCGATCCGGAGTCATTGCTGCGCCTGCGCCGGCAGACGACCAGCCCGGCGCTCACCTTGTCCTACGATACGCCGCTGAAGATCGTGCAGGGCGAGGGCGCTTATCTGATCGCCCAGGACGGCCGCCGCTATCTCGACATGGTCAACAACGTCTGCCAAGTCGGCCACGCCCATCCGCGCGTGGTCGAAGCCATTGCGCAGCAGGCCGCGCGGCTCAACACCAACACGCGCTATCTGCACGACAACCTGGTCGAATACACCCGGCGGCTGACGCGTCTGCTGCCGCCGGAACTCTCGACCGTCTTCCTGGTCAATTCCGGCAGCGAGGCCAACGATCTGGCGCTTCGGTTGGCCAAGGCCCATACCGGCGGCACCGACGTGATGGTGCTGGACCACGCCTATCACGGCAATCTCTCGTCGCTGATCGAAATCAGCCCCCGAAAATTCGACGGTAAGGGCGGGACAGGGCGTCCGCGCCATGTCTGGGTGACCGAGATGCCGGATCTCTATCGCGGCCGGTTCCGGTACGGCGATGCCGAGGCCGGTGCGCGCTATGCGGAGAAGATCGCGACCTTGCTTCGCGACATGAGCGGCCTCAACCGCCGCCTTGCCGCCTTCTTCGTTGAGCCGATCCTCGGCAGCGGCGGGCAGCTGGTCTTGCCGGACGGCTATCTCAAGGCCGCCTGCGAGGAGATCCGCGCCGCCGGCGGCGTCTGCATCATCGACGAGGTGCAGACCGGCTTCGGCCGGGCCGGCTCGCATTTCTGGGCCTTCGAGACCCAAGGCGTGGTCCCGGACATCGTCACCCTGGGCAAGCCGATCGGCAACGGCCATCCGATCGGCGCCGTCGCCTGCCGGCCGGAGATCGCCGCCGCCTTCGCCAGCGGCATGGGCTACTTCAACAGCTTCGGCGGCAACCCGGTCTCCGCCGCGGCGGGCCTCGCGGTGCTCGACATCATCAGGGACGAACGCCTGATGCCCCATGCGGAGGCGATGGGTCGCTACCTTCGCGACGGCCTCACCAAACTGGCCGAGCGCCACGCCTTGATCGGCGATGTCCGTGGCCTCGGCCTCTTCATCGGCGTCGAACTGGTGCGCGACCGCGAGACACTCGAACCCGCAGACACTGAGCTGAAAGCGATCATCGAAGCGGTGAAGGCGGAGGGCATCCTCCTGAGCAGCGAAGGCCCGCATCGCAACGTCCTGAAGATCAAGCCGCCGCTGGTGATCGCGAAGAGAGATTGCGACTTTCTCCTGCAGACGCTCGATGCGGTGATGGCGCGGCTGGCCTAGCCTTCCGTTTTCACGCTGGTCAGCACGGTCTCGATGCCGACCTGGCTCCTGAGCTGGTTGGCGATGACCGCGCCGAGATCGGCGTCGAGGCCGGTGACCTGCAGATCCACGGTCAGCTCGTCGGCGCCGGTGGCGACGCTGAACAGCTTCGCCGGCACCATGCCGCGCTTGGCGAAGACTTCGAGCAGGCGGGGCAGGGTTCCGGGATCGGCCACCGCCCGCACGGTGAGGCAGAAGGTCGGAACGGGATTCCGGCCGCTCGGGTGACGCGGCAGGCTTTCAAGGGCAGACATTTTCAAGAAACTCCGAAGCTCAAGGTGATTGGGAAATACCGGACGACCCGGACGCTGCTCAGAGCGTCCGGCCGATAATTCGCGCAATCCCGAGCTTCGGCTGTGGATAAGTCATGGCATAACCCTAGGCGGCGCCGCGAAGCTTGTCAAATCTGCGCTTCGCAGCGTTTCCGGCCGGGAATCCTGCTGCACCCTCTCGGGAAATCCCCTAAACAAAGCCCCTGTCCAAACGGACGGAACGAGTCGGGCCAGGGATGACGCAGAAAATCGGAGATGGAGCGCCGGGTGGACGGGGGGATATCCCGCTGCTGGCTCTGGACGGTATCTCCAAGCGCTTCCCGATGACCGTCGCCAATGACGGCATCAGCCTCGCGATCCAGCCCGGAGAGATTCACGCGCTGCTCGGCGAGAACGGCGCCGGTAAATCCACCCTGGTGAAGATCATCTACGGCGTGCTGCACCCCGATGCCGGCGAGATCCGCTGGAACGGTGCGCGGGTCTCGATCGCCAATCCCGCCGCGGCCCGCGTGCTCGGCATCGGCATGGTGTTCCAGCATTTCTCGGTGTTCGAGGCGCTGACCGTCGCCGAGAACATCGCGCTGGGCTTGAACGACAAGCAGCAGCGCAAGGGCCTGCGCGAGCGGATCGCCAAGGTCTCCGATGACTACGGCCTGAAGCTCGATCCCGACGCCACGGTGCTGCACCTCTCGGTCGGCGAGCGCCAGCGCGTGGAGATCGTGCGCTGCCTGCTGCAGAACCCGAAGCTGCTGATCATGGACGAGCCCACCTCGGTGCTGACGCCGCAGGAGATCGAGCGGCTGTTCATGACCTTGCGCCGGCTTGCATCGGAGGGCTGCGCGATCCTCTATATCAGCCACAAGCTGGAAGAGATCCGGAGCTTGTGCGAGCGCGCCACCATCCTGCGCCAAGGCAAGGTGGTCGCCGAGTGCGACCCGCGCCAGGAGACGGCGAAGCATCTCGCCGAGCTGATGATCGGCACCACCTTGCGCCCGCCCTATCATCTGCAGGAAGATTCCGCGGAGACATCGCCCCCGCGCCTGGAGGTCGATCATCTCTCGGTGAAGAGCGACCGGGCTTTCGGGGTCGATCTCGACCAGATCTCTTTCACCGTTTCGGCGGGCGAGGTGCTGGGCATCGCCGGCATCGCCGGCAACGGCCAGACCGAGCTGATGGCCGCACTCTCCGGCGAGACGCCGGCCAACCGCGCCGAGGCGATCATCCTCGACAGCAAGCCCGTGGGCCTGCTGGGGCCTGCGGAGCGGCGCCAGCGCGGTGCCGGCTTCGTGCCGGAAGAGCGGCACGGCCATGGCGCGGTCAAGGACATGACCCTGGGCGAGAATGCGCTGCTCTCCGCCTATCGCACCAAGGGGCTGGTGCGCGGCGGGCTGGTCGATATGGGCAGCACCATGCGCTTCGCCGCGGAGATCATCAAAGGCTTCGCGGTGCGGAGCGACGGACCGGCGGCGGAAGCGCGTTCGCTGTCCGGCGGCAACCTGCAGCGCTTCATCGTCGGCCGCGAGATCATGCAGCAGCCGGGCGTCCTGGTCGTGGCTCAGCCGACCTGGGGCGTCGATGCCGGGGCTGCCGTGTCGATCCGCCAGGCCTTGCTCGATCTTGCCGGCCAGGGCGCTGCGGTCGTCGTGATCTCCCAGGACCTCGACGAGCTGATGGAGATGGCGGACCACATCGCGGTCATCGCCAACGGCCGCCTTTCGGCCCCGCGCGCCGTGGGTGAGGTGACTGTCGCCGAGCTGGGCCTGCTGATGGGCGGTATCGCAACGCAGCCGCAAGAGAGGCGCCATGCCGTTTCGGCTTGAGGCGCGCGGCCGTCACTCGCCGCTCTGGACCTGGCTGTCGCCGGTCCTGGCGATCGCCCTGACCTTGATCGTCTCCACCGTGCTGTTCGCCGCCATGGGCCAGCCGGCGGGTGCCGCGCTCTACACTTTCGTCGTGGCGCCGGTCTCCAGCGTCAACGGCGTTGCCGAACTCGGGGTCAAGGCGGCGCCCCTGGTGCTGATCGGCGTCGGCCTGGCGATCGGTTTCCGCGCCAATGTCTGGAACATCGGCGCCGAAGGGCAGCTGATCCTCGGCGCCATCTTCGGGGGCGGCATCGGACTCTGGGCCGGCGACGATACCGGCTTCTGGATCCTGCCGGCGATGATCCTCGGCGGCGCCCTGGGCGGCGCGCTCTGGGCCGCGATCCCCGCACTGCTGAAGACCCGCTTCAATGCCAGCGAGATCCTGACCAGCCTGATGCTGACCTATGTCGCGCAACTGCTGCTGATCTATCTGGTGGTCGGCCCCTGGAAGGATCCCGAGGGCTACGGCTTCCCGCAGACCCGGCTGTTCGGCGAAGGCGCCACCATGCCGATCCTGATCTCCGGCACCCGCGTGCATCTCGGCGTGCTCGCGGCGGTGATCGCGGTCGGGGTCTGCTGGCTGATCCATGCCAAGACCTTGCTAGGCTTCCAGCTCCGTGTGCTGGGCCAGGCGCCGCGCGCGGCGGCCTATGCGGGCTTCAGCGGCGAGGGCCTGACCTGGTTCGCGTTGTTGCTGGGCGGCGCGCTCGCGGGCCTGGCCGGAGTCTTCGAAGTGGCGGGACCGATCGGCCAGCTGACGCCTTCGATCTCGCCGGGCTATGGCTTCACCGCGATCATCGTCGCTTTCCTCGGGCGGCTCAACCCGGTCGGCGTGCTGCTGGGCGGCATAGTGCTCGCGCTCTCCTATCTCGGCGGCGAGCAGGCGCAGATCGCGCTCGGCCTCCCGAAGGCGATCACCGGCATCTATCAGGGTGTGCTGCTGTTCTTCCTGCTCGGCGCCGATCTCCTGGTGCATTACCGCATCAGTTTCGTGCAGCGCGCGCCGGCGGCAGGCGCCGCATGAACGGGATTGATCTGACCTCGGTCGCCGTCTCGGTGATCGCCGCCTCGACGCCGCTGCTGCTGGCCGCGACCGGGGAGCTCGTGACGGAGAAGTCCGGCGTGCTCAACCTCGGCGTGGAGGGGATGATGCTGGTGGGGGCCGTGATCGGCTTTGCGGTCACCTTGGGCTCCGGCAGTGCCGTTCTGGGCGTCTTCGCCGCGGCGCTGGCCGGCGCGGCCATGGCGCTGATCTTCGCCATTCTGACCTTGACCCTCCTCACCAACCAGGTCGCGACCGGTCTCGCATTGACGATTTTCGGCATCGGCCTTTCGGCCTTGATCGGTGCCGGCTATGTCGGCCAGCCGCTGCAGGGACCGCTCCCGAAGCTCGACATTCCGGGCCTCTCCACTTTGCCGGTCCTGGGCCCGATCCTCTTCCACCAGGATGCGCTGGTCTATTTCTCCTTCGCGGCGCTGATCGGCGTCTCCTGGTTCCTGCGGAAGAGCCATGCCGGCCTCGTGCTCCGCGCAGTCGGCGATTCCCACGACGCGGCCCATGCGATCGGCTACGGCGTCATCAAGGTGCGCTACCTCGCGACCCTGTTCGGCGGCGCCATGTGCGGCATTGCCGGGGCCTATTTCTCGCTCGCCTATACGCCGATGTGGGCGGAGAACATGACCGCGGGCCGCGGCTGGATTGCCCTCGCCCTCGTGGTGTTCGCCGCCTGGCGGCCAGCGCGCCTGCTGCTCGGCGCCTATCTGTTCGGCGGGATCACGATCCTGCAGCTCCACATCCAGGGCTTCGGGATCGCCATTCCCTCGCAATTCGTATCGATGCTGCCTTACCTTGCCACCATCCTCGTGCTGGTGGCGATTTCCAGCGACCGGACTCGCGTGCGCCTGAACACGCCCGCCTGTCTCGGCCGTGCCTTCAATGCTGCTGGGTAACTTCAAGAAAACATCTGAGACCAAGGAGGCTTTGAGATGCAGATGAAACGCAGAACTTTCGCCCAAGGACTATTTACGGGGACCCTGGTCGCCGGTGCCGGCCTGATCGCCGCGCCGCGACTGATCACCCAAGCCCGCGCCGCCGATCCCTTCAAGGCGGCCTGGATCTATGTCGGTCCGGTCGGCGATTTCGGCTGGTCCTATCAGCACGATGTCGGCCGCAAGGCGGTCGAGGCGGCGCTGGGCGGCCAGGTGAAGACCACCTATGTCGAGAGCGTGCCGGAAGGGGCCGATGCCGAGCGCGTGCTGCGTGACCTCGCCACCGCCGGCAACAAGATCATCTTCGCAACCTCGTTCGGCTTCTGGCAGCCGGCGCTGAAGGTCGCGAAGCAGTTCGCCGACGTGAAGTTCGAGCACGCGACCGGCTACAAGCGCGCCGACAATCTCGCCACCTACAACATCCGCTTCTATGAGGGCCGCTACATCCAGGGCGTCATCGCCGGCAAGATGTCGAAGTCGGGCATCGTCGGCTATATCGGCTCGGTGCCGATCCCGGAAGTGATCATGGGCATGAACGCCTTCATCGCCGGCATGCGCACGATCAATCCAAAGGGGACGCTGAAGATGGTGATGATCAACGCCTGGTACGATCCCGGCAAGGAAGCCGATGCCGCCAAGGCGCTGCTCGACCAGGGCGCCGACATCATCGCGCAGCACACCGACTCTCCGGCGCCGCTGCAGACCGCGCATGACCGCGGCGTGCAGGGCTTCGGCCAGGCCTCGGACATGATCAAGTTCGCGCCGACCACCCAGCTCACCTCCTCGGTCGATCACTGGGACGACTACTATGTCGAACGCGTGAAGGCGGCGATGGACGGTTCCTGGAAGTCCGGCGATGTCTGGGGCGGCTTGAAGTCGGGCATGCTGAAGATGGCGCCCTACACCAACATGCCGGACGACGTGAAGGCCTTGGCCGTGAAGACCGAGGAAGGCATCAAGAGCGGCCAGACCATGATCTTCATGGGCCCGATGAAGGCCCAGGACGGCACGGTGAAGATCGCCGACGGCCAGATGCTCGACGACGGCGCCATCGCCGGCATGGATTGGCTGGCCGAAGGCGTCGAAGGCCAGCTGAAGTAAGTCCGCTGCTGCGGCAAACAAATAGCTTGCCGCACCCCCACCCAACCCTCCCCCGAAGCCGGGGGAGGGCTTTTCCTTTCCAGGCGGGCTCTATCTTCTCCTCCCCCGGCTTCGGGGGAGGCGGGAGGGGGTGCCCCGCAAAGACTGTCGAAAGCTAACCCGGAGCCTTCGCCGGCTTGAACGTGGCGCTGGGGATCCGTGCCACGTCCGGGCCGGCGGCGCGGCGCAGGATCGCCGAGAGCTGGTCCGGCGAGAACGGCTTCGAGAGATAGAGGTTCATGCCCGCCGCGGTGTAGCTTGCGGCGTCGCCCGGCATCGCATTGGCGGTCAGCGCCACGATCGGCAGCTGGGCAGCGGCGCCGCCGAGCTTGCGGATCGCTTGCGCAGCGGTCGGTCCGTCCATGTTCGGCATCTGCACGTCCATCAGCACGACGTCGAAGGCCTCGCGCTGCACGGCCGCGACCGCTTCCGCGCCGTCCTGGGCGATGGTGAAGCGATGGCCGCCGAGCTCCAGCATCGTGCAGACCACGCGCTGGTTGATCAGATTGTCCTCGGCGACCAAGACCTGGAGCTTGCGGTTGCCCGGCTGTTGCAGCAGCGTTTCATCGTCGAGCGCCGCGCGCGGCGCTGCGGCGCCTTCCGCCGCGCGGCAGCGCAGGCGGAGCCAGAAGGTGGCGCCGCGGCCGGGCGTGCTCTCGACCCCGACCGCGCCGTTCATCAGGTGGATGAGCTCCTTGGAAATGGCGAGGCCGAGCCCGGTGCTGCCGGGCTTGCGCGCGGCAAGCTCTGCCTGGCTGAACTTCTCGAACAGCCGCGCCTGCATTTCCGGCGCGATGCCGACGCCGCTGTCGGCGACCGCGACCGAGATTTCACAGAGCTCGTCAGCGACCGGCTGGGCCGTGGCGCGGATCGTGACCCCGCCGCGTTCGGTGAATTTCAGCGCATTGCTGAGGTAGTTCGAGATCACCTGGTTCAGGCGGTTGGCGTCGCCCATCAGCAGCGGCGGCATCTCCGGCGCGACCTCGGCGGCGAGGGTCAGGCCCTTCGACAGCATCGAGGGCTGCCACAAGGTGACCAGGTTGCCGATCAGGTCGCGCATCGAGAACGGCGCGATGTGGAGATCGATCCGTCCGGCCTCGATCTTGGCGATGTCCAGGATATCGTTCAGCAGCGACATCAGGCTCTCCGCCGATCGCTGCAGGGTCTCGAGCTTGGCGCACTGCTCCGCGTCGAGGGTCGTGTTCGCCAGCAGATGCAGCATGCCGATGATGCCGTTCAGCGGCGTGCGGATCTCGTGGCTCATCGCCGCCAAGAACTCCGACTTGACCCGGTTGGCGGTCTCGGCGGCGTCGCGCGCCTTGCTGAGATCCTGGTTCAGCCGGTCGAGTTCCTCGGTTCGCTGCTGCAGCGACTGCTCGGCCACGCGGCGCTGCTGCGCGGTGTCGCGGAAGACTTCGAGCGCCCGCGCCATCGCGCCGACTTCGTCGGTGCGATCCTGGTAGGGCACGCTCTGCTCCAGCGCACCGGCGGCGAAGCTCCGCATCAGCGGGGTGATGCGCTCGAGCGGCCGGATCACCAGCCGCAAGGTCACCAGGGTGAAGATCAGCAGCACCGCGGCGAGGATCGCGGCGGTGGCGATCAGCCGCTCCAGATGCCGCGCGCGCTCGGCCTGCACGATGGCGTCCGAGAGCTGGATTCGGAGCCGGCCGAGCAGCTTGCCTTCATTCAGGATGTCGGCGGTCGCTTCCACCGTCGCGCCGCCGGCGGCGTTGCCGTTCAGCGTCACGAACGCGCGTCCGTCGGGCTCGAGCACCGCGGCGTTCTGGAACTCGGGCAGCTCGGCGCGCAGCGGCTCGAGCTGCGCCAGGGTGTCGTTCTTGTCGAACTCCCAGACCGAGCTCGAGACCGCGCCGGCATAGAGATCGGTCAGCAGCCGGGCGCGATGGCTCAAAGCCGCATTGGCATCGGCCAGGAACAGGCGGTCCTCGACCAACACATAGACGGCCTGGATCGCCAGGAAGACGACGGCCAGCGCGATGGTGGCTTTGGCCTTCAGGCCGAGGGAAGGCCGCGACGACATCAGGTCGGCGTCGCGCGCCTAAGCCCGAACGGCATCAGGCATCGGAAGCCGCGTCGGACAGGCGGCGGATGATCTGCGCCACCGGCGCCGAGATCTCCGGCGGCTCCTTGACGATGTCCTCGGGGTCGCTGCGCTCGAGGCTGGTCAGCTCGACCAGGGCATCGGGGTCCGGCTGCGGCTCCGCCGGCTTCGCGCGCGGCGGCGTGGGGATGCGGCCCTGCACAGTTTGTGGGGCTGGGGATTGGGGAGCGACGGCTTGCGGCTGCACCAGGACCGGCCGCGCCGGCGGCGGCGGTGCGGCCGGTGCTTCCGTTGCCGCGTTCAGGATCGGCTTGGCGGCGCCGGTTTCGCTCAGCAGGCCGCGGACGCCGCGCTCCAACCGGAGCATGGCTTCGCGCATCGGCGTGTTGTTGCGGCCCTCGACCAGCTCCAGCAAGGTCATCACCATGGTGCGGAGCTGCTCGTTCTGGCTCTCCAGCCGGGCGATGTCGGTTTCCTTGCCGGCGAGCTCGACTTCCTGGCGCGAGACCGCGTTGCGGGCGTCGTCGAGCTCGGTCTCCAGCGAGGCCGAGCGGATGCGCGCGGCCTTCAGGTCCTCGGCCTGGCGGGAGAGGGCGCCTTCGACGATCCGCACCAGGTCGTCGAGCCGCAGCCCGTACTTGCGCTGGTCGGCTTCGGCGCCGCCCAGACGCTCGCGGGCGGCTTCGACCCGTGACTGCAGTTGTGCCAGATCGTCCATCGGACCCTCGTCGGAACTCTAGGCATAGCTTCCGCGGTCTTGGTTAATTCCGCGTTAAGACCGCCCGCCAACCCACTCTGAAGGCTGGGACCAGGCCGGCGCGGAGTCAAGCCGCTCCGGGACCCGGCGCGACCGTCAGTAGCCCAGCGCGCAGCCGTCCTTGCGGGGATCGGAGCCGGCCAGCAGGACGCCGCGGCTCCAGTCGATGGCGATCGCCTGGCCGCCGCCGAGCGGCGAGTCCAGCCGCATCATCTTATGCCCGCGGTCGGCGAGGCCGAGGAAGACGGCCTCGGGGATCCCGCTCTCGGCGCCGACCAGCCCATCCTCGTGGTGGACGCGGGCGCAGTCGAGCGCCGCCTGGGGGTCGAGGCCGAAATCGACCATGTTGGTGAGCGCATGGACCTGGCCCATCGGCTGGTAGTCGCCGCCCATGACGCCGAAGGAGAGCGCCACCTTGCCGTCGCTGGTGACCATGGCCGGGATGATCGTGTGCATCGAGCGCTTGGCCGGGCCGATGCAGTTCGGGTGCGCGGGATCCAGCGAGAAGCAGGCGCCGCGGTTCTGCAGCAGGATGCCCGACTTCCCGGTCGCCCGCGCGCTGCCGAAGCCGTAGTAGATCGAGTTGATGAAGCTGACCGCGTTGCGGTCGCGATCGACCACGGTGAGATAGGTGGTGTCGGGATGCGGCTGCAGCATCCGCGCCTCATGCAGGTCGAGCGCGGCGTTGGGGCGGATCCGCGCGGCGAGGCTGCGCGCATGCTCCGGCGAGAGCAGCTTTTCGACGGGCACCTCGGCATGATCGGGATCGGCGATATACCGGTCGCGCGCGAGATAGGCGAGCTTGGCGGCCTCGATCTCGAGATGCAGCCGGTCCGGGGTCAGCGGCCCGGCGCCGATCATCGGGAATTGCGACAGGATGTTCAGCATCAGGAGCGCCGTCAGCCCCTGGCCGGGCGGCGGGCATTGCCAGACATCGAGGCCGCGATAGCTGGTCTTGATCGGCAGGACATAGCCGCCGCGATGCGCCGCCAGGTCCTGCACGCGGAGCAGGCCCCCCTCGGCGCGGACCGTTTGCACGATGTCCTCGGCGACCCAGCCTTCATAGAAACCGGCGGCGCCCTTCCAGATGATCTCGCGCAGGGCCTTGCCGAGCAGCGGCAGCTTCACGATGTCGCCGGTCTTGGGCGCGCTGCCGCCCGGCAGATACTGTTTCGCCGCCGCCGGGTGGCGGGCGAGACGCGGCGCATCCTCGGCCCAGTCGGCGGCGACCCGGGGCGCCACCGGAAAGCCGTCCTCGGCATAGTGGATCGCCGGCCGCAGCAGCTGGTCGAGGCCGAGCTTGCCGTGGTCCTTGGCCAGCCGGCACCAGGCCTCGACCGCGCCCGGCACGGTGATCGCGTGGATGCTGTCGGGGTCGATCCTGGCGATGCGCTGTTCCCGGAACCAGTCGGGATGGGCCGCCCGCGCGGCGCGGCCGGCGCCGTTATAGGCGAGGATCCGGTCGCTGCCGCCGACCGACATCAGCACGAAGCAGTCGCCGCCGATCCCGGTCATTGCCGGCTCGACCACGGCGAGCACCGCGGCCGCCGCGATGGCGGCGTCCATGGCCGTGCCCCCGGCCAGCAGCATCTCGATCGCGGTCAATGTGGCGAAGGGGTGCGAGGTCGCGGCGGCGGCCTGGCCGGCCACCACCACCGAACGCCCCGGCGCCTGAAAATCCCGTCCCCCGGTCATCAATCTCGCTTAACGGGACGGCGGGACGGGCGCAAGCGGGAAGCTTGCATGGGACTCGCGCCCCGTCCGCGCATGCGGACAAGCGTCCCCGTGAGCGCGGTCACAGCGCGCGGGAGCGACTTAGGCTATTGTTTGAACCGTCGGCGGGCAGGCGCGACGAACTTACCAGTACCGGACGCGACCGGTATCGACATGGACGAAGTTCGACGCCGTGTACATGCCGACGCCGCCGCGCTTCATGGAAATGGCGGTCTCGTGCAGCGTCTTCAGCTTCACGTCGGACAGGCGGATATCGATCGCCTTGCCGTCGAGATGCATGCTGCGCTTGGCGACGCCGCTGCTTTCGGCGTTCAGCATCGTGTTGGTCTTCGGGCTGCGATAGCCGGAGATGATCTGGAACGGCTGCTTGCTGCCGGTCTTCCAGTGCAGCTCGGTCAGCAGATCCAGGAGCTTCAGGTCCATGGCAAAGACGTCGCCGGTGCGGAAGTCGCGCAGGATGTGGTTGATGTCCCTGAGCGCGCCCTTGTCGAAGCTCGACCCGCGGAGATAGGTCGCCTTCAGCTTCTCGTCGGTATGGGTGTTGTAGAAGGTCAGCGTCTTGTCGCCGGACGAGCCGGTGGACGCGAAGGCTGCGGCCGGCACCATCATGCTGGATGCGGCAGCCGCCAGGCCGAGGCCGAGCAACCGGCGGCGGCCGAGCAGGGGAGAGGAATCGGTGGTGTTTTCGTGTTGGGTCGCCGCGAACGGCCCTTGCGATGCCATCATTCTCTTCGGTGCTATTGAGGTTATGAGCGAAAACTTGCACAGATGTTCTTGCATGGCAAAGTTAATTTGCCCTTGACAGGGCATTTTAATTAAATGCTCTCACCTTCGTGATAGTGTCCGAAATGCCTTGTTGAACAGGGACTTGACCCGCCGGGGGATTCGCGGCAAATCCCGCGTCACGATTTGTTGCCCTTTTGAGGACCCGACGTGCCGATCCTGCTCGGCCTGGATACCGGCGGCACCTATACCGACGCCGTGCTGTTCGACCCCCAGAAAGGGGTCCTCGCCTCGGCCAAGGCGCTCACCACCAAGCATAATCTGTCGATCGGTCTCAGAGGCGCCATCGAGAAGGTGCTGCCGCACCTGCCCGCCGGCGTGGCCCCGGCCGAGATCGCCCTGGTCTCGATGTCCACGACCCTGGCGACCAACGCCATCGTCGAGGCCCATGGCGCGCCGATCTGCCTGATCCTGGCCGGCTACGACGCCAAGGCCCTGGAGCGGGCCAACCTGAAGCAGGCTTTGGGCAGCGATCCCGTCGTCTTCATCGCCGGCGGGCACAGGCCCAGCGGCGACGAACAGGCGCCACTCGACCTCGAAGCCGCCAGGCGCGCGATCCTGGAACACGCGCCGAAGGTCGCGGCCTTTGCCGTGTCGGGCTATTTCTCGGTCCGCAACCCGGCCCATGAGCTCGCCTTGCGCGATCTCATCCGCGACCTCTCCGACCGCCCGGTCTCCTGCGGCCATGAACTGACCTCGAAGCTCGACGCGCCGCGCCGGGCGCTGACCTGCGCCCTGAACGCGCGGCTGATCCCGCAGCTCCAGCAGCTGATCCGCTCGGTCGCGGGTCTCATGCAGGAGCAGGGCATCGACGCGCCCTTGATGGTGGTCAAGGGCGACGGCTCGCTGATGGATTCCGCGATGGCGCTCGCCTGCCCGGTGGAGACCATTTTGTCCGGCCCGGCGGCGAGCCTGGTCGGCGCCAAGCATCTCTCCGGCGAGGACACGGTCATCGTCTCCGACATGGGCGGCACCACCACCGACATCGCCATGCTGAAGCACGGCCGGCCGGTGCTGAACAAGGAAGGCGCCACGGTCGGCGGCTGGAAGACCATGGTGGAGGCGGTCGCCGTCCACACCTATGGCCTCGGCGGCGACAGCGAGGCGCGGATCGACGAGCATCACGGCTTCACCCCAGGGGGACTAACCTTGGGGCCCCGGCGCGTGGTGCCCTTAAGCCTGCTCGCGACGCAATACCCGGCGGTCGTCGACGTCATGCGCGCGCAGGCCGAGAGCGACGAGATGGTGCAGTATCGCGGGCAGTTCGCCTTGCGCCAGCGTCCGCTCGACACCGGCTCCACGGGGTTGAGCGCGGGGCAGCAGCAGGTCTGGGATCGCCTGGCCGACGGGCCGGTGGCGCTTTCCGACATGATCGTCGGGCCGGCCATCGCCCGGAATCTCCAGCGCCTGGTCGATCGCGGGCTGGTGGTGATCTCCAGCCTCAGCCCCAGCGACGCCGCGCATGTGCTCGGGCTGCAAACGGGGTGGAACCGCGAGGCGGCCGAGCTCGGCGCGCGGCTCTTCCTGCGCCGCGCGCCGCAAGGCGGCTGGCATCCGCCGCAGGATGCCGAGACGCTCTGCCGCGATGTGGTGGAGCGCGTGGTCTTCCAATCCGGCCGCGCCCTGCTCGATGCGGTGATCAACGAGCAGGCGCGAATCGACGACCACCATTGGGGCGCACTCGGGCGCTACCTGATCCAGCATTCGCTCTCCGCCGAAACTGCGGGCTCATCCGGTGAACTCTTCGACGCCGTGCTCTCGCTGAAGCATCCGCTGCTGGCGATCGGCGCACCGGTCGGCAGCTACTATCCGGAGATCGCGAAGCGCCTCCGCACCCGCTTGGTGATCCCGAAATTCGCGGAAGTCTCGAATGCCGTCGGCGCGGTCGCCGGCGGAATCATGCAACGTGTGACGGCCGTCATCACCTCCCCGGCGGAGGGCCGGTTCCGCGCCCATCTTGCCAGTGGAATCAAGGATTTCGCGGATCTCGAACTGGCCTGCGAACACGCCCGGGCATGGGCCACGGCGACCGCGACCGAGCAGGCCAAGGCGGCCGGAGCGGCGGAGATTGAACTTTTCCACGAGCGCGACGACAAGATCTTCGAACAGCCTGGCGGGATGAAGATCTTCATGGAAAGCAACATCGCCGCCACGGCGTTCGGCCGACCGGCTCTGGCGACGGCGTAAGACACGTCTCTTCGCTCCGATCTGAGATCGGCATCACAGCTTCCACCCATGACAGAGCGCGGCTGCTTTGGTAATGTCCGGCCGCCGCTCCAGACAGATTGGTGAACCATGCGACGCGCAACTTTTCGTAACGCCGCTCTCATTTCGAGCGCCATTTTTTTGGCTGCAGCGGCCAATGCCTGGGCTGAATCCGCCGACCGTTTCGCCGAGCCGCAGACGGCGCCGGCCGCCGTGCCGGAGCTGCCGGTAGCAGCGCCGAGCGCGGTGCCGAACATCGCCGCGGAGCTCGACCTGCTGCAGCGCGACCCGACCACCGCCGGGCTGAAGCTCGACTGGAATGCGCTGAAGGAATACTACGCCGCGCATGGCAACAACGCGATCTGGACCACGACCAACGGCTACACGCTGGTCGGCCAGGCCTGGATCGTGCAGATCCCGCGCGCCGTGCGGGCCGGCATGCCGATGCCCGAGCAGACTCTGTTCCGGGTCGCCGGCATGACGCCGCCGACCGACGCAGCCTCACAGACCCGCAACGAGGCGTTGATGTCGGCGGTGTTCGTCGCCTCCGCCGTCGATGCGATCGGCCCGCTGGGCAGCGCCAAGCTGCGCGGCGCCGCGGTGCTCGACAAGGTCGCGGCGGCGAAGGACCCGGCCGAAGCGATCGCGCAGGAATGGCCGGTCTATTACCGCTTCTGGAGCCTCTACGCGAAGCTGCCGACCTATGTCGGCTATTACCAGGCCGGCGGCTGGCCGAGCGTGCCGAAGGTCGACAAGGTCGAACCCGGCCAGAGCAACGACGTCATACCCGCGGTCCGCGCGCGGCTGCAGTATACCGGCGAGCTCGCTCAGACCACCGCCTTCACCGACAACGTCTATGACACCGACCTGCTGGCGGCGGTGGCCGCCTTCCAGCGCAGCCACGGCCTCAACGACGACGGCGTCATCGGCGGCCGCACCCTGGAGGAGCTGAACGTCCCGGCCGAGAAGCGGGTGCAGATGATCCTGCTGAACCTCGACCGCATGCGCGAGCAGGGCGGCAAGTTCGAGCCGCGCCACCTCATCGTCAATATCCCTTCGCAGGAAGTGAAGGTGATCGAGGACGGCAAGGTCGCGTTCATGACCAAGGCGATCGTCGGCAAGATCGACCGCAAGACCCCGACCCTCGACAGCGTGATCAAGATCGCGAAGTTCAATCCGGAATGGAACGCGCCGCACAAGATCGCGTCCAACGACGAAGTGCGCCGCATGCGCGCCGACCCGAGCTTCCTGGAAACGAATGGCTTCACCGTCTATGACGGCAACGGCATGGAAGTCTCGCCGAGCTCGATCGACTGGCACGAAGTCGGCCCGGGCAACTTCCCCTATCGCCTGGTCCAGGCGCCGGGGCCGGAGAACGCGCTCGGGCCGGTGAAGCTCGACTTCCCGAACAAGGATGCGGTCTACCTGCACGGCACCAACCAGAAGGGGCTGTTCGCCAAGCAGGACCGCTATTTCTCCTCGGGCTGCATGCGGATGCAGCAGCCGATCGACATGGCCGCCTTCCTGCTGTCCGACGATCCCGAATACCAGCGGGACCGGGTCGACCAGATCGTCGAGAGCGGCAAGACCGTGCTGGTGCCCTTGAAGACCCCGATGCCGGTCCATGTCGTCTACATGACCACCTGGGCGGACGAGGACGGGGTGCTGCAATTCCGCAAGGACATGTATAAATACGATCGCTATGCTGCGCTCCCGAACGACCTGCAGCCCGCCGCGAACCTGGTCGCGGAGACGCAGCAGCCCGCGAAACCCACCAAGACAGAGTCAAAATAGCCGATGAACGCCTACCGCCTCTCCGCCGCCGCGATCGGCCTCGCCGGTCTCCTGCTGACCTCGATTGCCGGTAATGCTTCCGCGGACGGCGTGAAGGGCTTCGAAGCCTACGAGAAGGGCGACTACGCCACGGCGCTGAAGGAGTTCCTGCCGCTGGCCGAGGCCGGCCAGACCTCGGCCGAGGCCGCGGTCGGGCAGATGTATTTCGAGGGCAAGGGCATGGCGCCCGACCCGAAGCAGGCGGCGCGCTGGCTCGAGCCCGCGGCCGCGAAGGGCAACGCCCGGGCCCAGTACCTGCTCGGCAAGCTCTATCTCTCCGGCGAGGGTGTGGCGGCGGCCGATCCGGCGAAGGCGGCGGCGCTGACCAAGGCCGCGGCCGACCAGATGCTGGTCGAGGCCCAGGTCGATACCTGCGCCTTCTACTATCAGGGCGTGGGCGTGCCGAAGGACCTGGTGCAGGCCTATCTCTACGCCAGCCTCGCGGCGCAGCAGGGCAGCCAGGACGGCACCGCCATCCTCACGCTGCTCTCCCAGGACATGAAGCCCGAGGACATCGCCAAGGGCGATGCCGCGGTCCGCGCCTGGAAGCCGGTCCTGCCGGACATCCAGGACCCCAACATCCAATAACGACTCGCCGGCGCATGCAGGGCAATCGCATTTGCCCTTCTCCCCTCGTGGGAGAAGGATACGGAGGCTTGGCGAGGCGCAGCCGAGGCTAGCCGCAGTTGGATGAGGGGGGCGCACCGCAGGTGCGCGCGCGCCTGTGGTACGCAATCGCTCACCCAGCTACGCCCCGCGGACGAGTGTTCTGCGGCGCGGAAGCGAGTCGTATTCACTTCCGTTCCATGCCAGTCTCGGGGCGCGCGCTCTTAAGTCCGGGGATTCGCTGCAGGCATGGAAGCCCTGCTGGTTATCGGTGGCCTGTTCTTCCTGTTGGTCGTTCCGATCCTGGCGATCAGCGGCAATGTCCGCGCGAGCACTTTGAGCCGCGACGTTGCGCGGCTGCAGGCGGCCGTCTCGTCCCTGCAGCGCCGCCTCGGCGAATTGGAGCAGGGCAGGGCGCCGGTCGCCCCTGCGGTCACCCCTGCGCCGATCATTGCCGCGCCGCCGCCGGAACCCGTCGCCGCCGCTGAACCCGCACCGGAGCCTGCCACGGTCGCAGCGCCGCAGCCCGAACCGGCCGCGGAGCCTGCAATCGCGCCGGAGCCCATCGCCGTCGCGCCCGAGCCCGCAATCGCGGCCAAGGCGGCGCCGCGCAGCTTCGAGCAGCGGCTCGGCGGCAGTGTCTTCGTCTGGATCGGCGCCGTCATGCTGGCGCTGGCGGGCGCCTTCCTGGTCAAGTATTCGATCGATGTCGGGCTGCTCTCGCCGGGCGTCCGCGTCTCCCTCGGCCTGCTGATGGGCGCGGCACTGCTCGGCGCCGGGCAGTGGATGCGCAAGCGCTCGGCCAACATCGCTCAGGCGCTCGCCGCTGCCGCCATCGCCGACTGGTTCGCCAGTCTCTTCGCCGCGACATCGCTCTATCACCTCATCGACCCGCTGACCGGATTCATCGCGCTCGGCGTGGTGACGGCGATCGGCATCCTGCTCTCGCTGCGCGAAGGCATGCTGGTGGGGCTGGTCGGCATCGCCGGTGGCCTCATCACCCCGGCCATCGTCCATACCGACACGCCGCAACCGGCGGCGCTGTTCGTCTATCTCTATTTGATCCAGCTCGGCGGCCTGGTGCTGCAACACAAGCGCGGCTGGTGGCCGCTGGCGGCGCTCGGCATCGGCGGCGGTCTGTTCTGGGTGCTGGTGCTCGCCTTCTATCCGCCGACGGCACAGGGTGCGCGGCTCGCCGCGCTTTGGCTGCCGCTCTTCTTGCTGGCGACCGATGGCACGCAGCTCTGGTCGCTCTATGGCAAGGGCGGCGTCGCGATCAGCCGCGAGATGACCATCACCGCGCGCGCCGCCGGCATCGCCTGTTGCCTGCTGATGGCGTTCTGGCTCACGACCGGCAGTTACCGGCTCGATGACTGGGGCTTCCTGGTCGCGCTGGTGCTGCTGCATCTGGTCGCGGCGCGGAAGTTCACGCGCGAGGAGATTCCGGCGCTGGTCGGCGCCGCCATCGCCGTCGCCGCCTTTGCCGGCTGGAGTCCCTTCGGCTACGACTGGAGCGCGCATGCGGCGATCGACCGCAGCACCGATGTCATCCTGATCGGCCTCGTGCTCGGCGCGATCTTCGGCGCCGGCGGTTTCTGGTTCGAGCTCGGTTCGCAGAAGCCGGTGCGCTGGGCGGGACTGTCCACGCTCGGCACCGCCTTCCTGTTCGGCGGCGCCTATCTCAATCTCAACCGGGCGGACCTGCTGCTCCCCTGGACGATCCAGGCGGTGATCCTCGCGGCCCTGCACATGGGCGCCGCCGAGCGGCTCAACCGGCTGCGTCATGTGGATGCGCGATACACCGGCGCGCTCGGCCTGCACTGCCTCGCGGTCTCGGGCTTCCTGGCGCTGGCGGTGCCGATGCGGCTGGAGCGCGAATGGATCGCGGTCTCCTGGGCGATCGAGCTCCCGGTCATGGCCTGGGTGGCGCTGAAGCTCGATCTTCCCTGGCTGAAGCGCGGCATCTGGGCCGGCGGCGCGCTGGTGGTCGCCGCGGTGCTGCTCTCCGGTTTCCCGGCCGGCGAGTGGATCCTCTTCAACCGGCTGCTCTACGGCATCGGCATTCCTTGTATCGGGTTGATCGCCACCGCGCAGAGCCTGAAGCGCACGGCCGCCGACAAGGAAACGCGGCTCCTGGTCACCATGCTTGAACTGGCCGGCGCCGGCTTGCTGGCGCTGCTGATCGCGCTGGAGATTGACCACGCGGTCGGGCGGGTGGTGTTCGACAGCGGCGCAAACTTCCTGCGCGTCGGCATCGCGACCATCACCTGGGCGGGTTTGGCGCTGGCGCTGCATCACCTCTACCGGCGCCAGAACGATCCGGCCATCCTCTACGCCGCACACGGCTTCACGCTGCTGGCCTGCCTCGCCTTGGTGTTCGGTGCCATCCTCGCGGTCAACCCGCTGTTCGAGCATATCGCTGTCGGCGAGACCTGGGTGTTCAACCGGCTGATGGTCGTCTATGCGATCCCCGCCGTCCTGTTGCTGCTGCTGGCCGACCAGCTGCGCCGGCCGGCCGTGCCGACCAAGGCCGGCGAGATCCCCGCACGGTTGGTCGGCCTGCTGGCACTGGTCACCGGCTTCATCTGGGTCACGTTCACGATCCGCCAGATCGCCCAGGGGCCGTTCCTCGATGCGGGCTTGATCACCGACGCCGAGCAATACGGCTACTCCGCCGCCTGGACGCTCTATGGCGTGATGCTGCTCGGCCTCGGCACCTGGAAGCGCAGCCAGATCCTTCGCTACGCCTCGGCGGTCGTCATCCTGATCACGGTCTCGAAGGTGTTCCTGGTCGACGCCTCGGATCTCACCGGTCTCTACCGGGTCGCATCCTTCCTCGGCCTCGGCTTGAGCCTGATCGGAATCGGCTACCTCTACCAGCGCCTGCTTTTCCGGCGGCGCGATGGCGCGTCGAGGCCGCTGGATGAATAACAAGCTGGCAGAGCGTTCGCTGAGCCGCGTTTGCCAATGATTGGCCTGTCCTTTCTAATCTGGATCGCTCTTATCCTCGCCTGCGTCGCATATCGCCGCCGGCTTGGCGTAGGGAGAAGTGTGCTTGTTCTAAAGTGGTTTGTTTTCTTGCTGCTTCTGTATCCAGCGATCGAGATCATAGCGGTATTTGTTGCGTTCGATTTGTTTGGGCGTGCAGTCGCTGGGACCACGATTTTTCGGCAGCACAGCCCCGTAGACGTCATCGCTCTGGTCGGCGGTCGTCGTGCGTGCAGCTGGGATTGTTACGGACTTCTTGAGGCAGGGTACAAGCGAGTCGAAGTCCAGATTACCGGTCAACCGATCCCAGACGATTTTGGCCGTGAAAGAGTACCCTACTTCGTTCAATCGGGACTCTACGCGTTCGAAGTTGCTGCCAGCGGTGATCCGCGTTGCGCCAGCTATTTGAGCTGGGTAGCAAGCAGCCGGATTGCCCAACGCGAGACAGCCGGCATGGACGCGGATCTTCTCGTCAATGGTCTTATTCTCGACAAGGGAGCGTGTCTGGTTGCGGAACCTGAGCTGCAGCCTCTTTCAGACGTGTCTGTCGCGAGAACGGAGGTTTTTCATGACACGACCCTGGGGGAGGTGCGCGAGTACCGGACTTCCGTTTTCGCAAGCGGTAGTGACAATGAACTTCCAATGCTGCTGGCTGAGGATAGGGTGCTGCAGCTCAAACCTATCTGGCCCGTAGTACAGTTCATACTGAGCATTGGCGATGGAATGATTAGGTATGAACACCCGCCGATGGCCATCTCGGCTGTCGTCGCCCCACTCGAGGCCCAGCATTGAACGCGGGACGAAAGGTCCGGGGACACAACTCAATTGGCCGGCTGTTCTCTAAGATAAGGAATTCGGTGTCAGTTTGCCGGATCACTGATTGACATCGCTCCGATGCAAGATCGGCCTGCGTGAAGCGTCGGATCGCTCGGCCGCCGAATTCCTCTTCTCCACAGCACGCGCCGCTCCGGCGGACAAGCTCTGCCGATTGTGGTATCATCCGCTTGCTGTTTGACATTGTGAGCTTCGTGCGAGAGTCACCCCGGACTTGGCCCTGCCGCGCGCGCCTTGCCGTCGATCATCCGACCGCCCCCGGGACCTTTACAAACCTTTACCAGAAACGGAATCAGCGCAGCCCATCTCGGCGCAAAATGGCGATGATCGCCAATAGTTTGGAGAGCCTTTGCGCGAGGCCCCCGTAAAGGTGAACCGGCGGCGCCCAGAGCCCGCGTTCACGGATGACGCTGCAACACAGACCGGACGCAGACAGGGGACAAATAATCTTTGCGTCTGCTATCGAGCATACCTTCGCCGGCGGGGCAGGGTTCGCTCCGGTTGCTGCACTGCATCGCAGACCGGACGCAGACAGAATCAAAAAATCCCCACCCGGATTTCCGCTGGAAGGGCTTGAACGCTATCGTGTTCTTCGACGTTCTGTCCGGAAGCCCGTCTGCGTTGGCGGCTCCGCCGCCGCGCCGCGCTACTCGATCCAGGCGACGCGCAGCGTGTTGGTCGAGCCGGGGCGGCCGAACGGCACGCCGGCGGTGATCACCAGGCGCTCGCCCTTCTTCGCGAACTCCTGCTTCAGCGCGACCCGGGTCGCCTTGTCGACCATCTCGCTGAAGGTGCGGATGTCGGCGGTGTGGACGCAATGCGCGCCCCAGAGCAAGGCGAGGCGCCGCGCGGTCGCGAGGTCTTCGGTGAGACACAGGATCGGCGCATCGGGCCGCTCGCGGGCGACCCGCAGGGCCGTGGAGCCCGAGGTCGTGTAGGTGACGATGGCCGAGGCGGTGAGGGTGCGCGCCACTTGCGCGGCGGCGGCGGAGATCGCGTCGGCGCCGGTCGCTTCCGGGTCGGAATGCTGGGCGTCGATGATCCGGCGGTAGGAAGGATCGCGCTCGGTCTGCTCGATGATCCGGTTCATGATCGAGACCGCCTCGTTCGGATACTTGCCGGAGGCGGATTCCGCAGAGAGCATCACCGCGTCGGCGCCGTCATAGATCGCGGTCGCGACGTCCGAGGCCTCCGCGCGGGTCGGCGTCGGGGAGCTGACCATGGATTCCAGCATCTGGGTCGCGACCACGACCGGCTTGCCGGCCTTGCGGCTGGCGACCACGATCCGCTTCTGCAGGCCCGGCACGACCTCGGCCGGGAGCTCGACGCCGAGATCGCCGCGCGCCACCATCACCGCGTCGGAGAGCTCGATGATCTCGTCGAGATGCTCGATCGCTGCCGGCTTCTCCAGCTTGGCGATGATGCGGGCGCGGCCGGCGATCAGCCGGCGGGCTTCGGCGATGTCCTCGGGCCGCTGCACGAAGGAGAGGGCGATCCAGTCGGCGCCGAGGTCGAGGCCGAAGCGCAGGTCGCCGCGGTCCTTCTTGGTCAGCGGCGAGACGTTGAGCACGGCGTCGGGGATGTTGACGCCCTTGCGGTCGGTGAGGCGGCCGCCGGTCAGCACCTCGCAGTCGATGGAGTCCTTGCCCTCTTTCTTCACCACCACGCGGATGCGGCCGTCGTCGAGCAGCAGGTTGGAGCCGGGCGCCACCGCTTCGAGGATCTCCGGATGCGGCAGCGGCGCGCGCTTCTCGTCGCCGGGCTTCTTGGAATCGAGATCGAAGCGGAAGGACTGGCCGGCCTTGAGATCGACGCCGCCTTCCTTGAAGGTGCCGACCCGGAGCTTCGGGCCCTGCAGATCGACCAGCACGCCGATCGGCCGGTCGAGATCTTCCTCGATCTCGCGGATGATGTCGTAGCGCGCCTTATGGTCCTCGTGGGTGCCGTGGGAGAGGTTCAAGCGGAAGATGTCGGCCCCGGCCTTGAACAGCGCCTCGATCTGCTTGCGCGTGGTGCTGGCGGGCCCAAGCGTCGCGACGATCTTGGCCTTGCGTTGGCGTCTCATCCCAAGCCTTTGCTTTTGTATGATTAGAGTCGATCAACGAGAATAACACGGAAATCATTGACGTTGGTACGCGTCGGCCCGGTCACGATCAAGTCCCCCAGCGCCGAAAAGAAGCCGTAGCCGTCATTGTCGGCAAGGCGGGCCTTGGCTTCAACGCCCCGTTGTGCCGCCCTGGCAATGCTGTCCGGGCCAAGCAGGGCGCCGGCATTGTCCTCGGTCCCGTCGATGCCGTCGGTGTCGCCGGCCAGGGCATGGATGCCGGGCTGGCCGTCCAGCGCCACCGCCAGGGCCAGCAGGAACTCCGCGTTGCGCCCGCCGCGGCCCTGGCCGCGCACCGTGACGGTGGTCTCGCCGCCGGAAATGATCGCCGCGGGGGCGGGGGCGGGCTGGCCGTGGCGCTGCACCTGGCGCGCGATCCCGGCATGGACCAGGGCGACGTCGCGGGCCTCGCCCTCGAGGTCGCCGAGCACGATCGGCCGGTAGCCCTGCAGGCCGGCGATGGCGGCGGCGGCATCGAGCGCCGCCTGCGGGGTGCCCAGCATGACGGTCGAGGCGCCGGCGAGTCGCGGGTCGCCGGGTTTCGGCGTCTCGGCCAAGGGCGATTCCAGGTGGCGGCGCACCGCGTCCGGCATCGGCATCTTGTATTTCTCGAAGACCGCGATCGCATCGGCGACGCTGGTCGGGTCGGCGACGGTCGGACCGGAGCCGATCACCGAGGGATCGTCGCCGGGCACGTCGGAGATCAGCAGGGTGACGACCCGCGCCGGGTGTGCGGCGGCGGCGAGCCGGCCGCCCTTGATGCCGGAGAGATGCTTCCGCACGCAGTTCATCTCGCCGATATTGGCGCCGGATTTCAGCAGCCCCTTGTTGACCGCCTGCTTGTCGGCCAGGGTCAGGTCGCCGCCCGGCATCGCCATCAGCGCCGAGGCGCCGCCGGAGATGAGGCAGAGGACGAGATCGTCCTTGGTCAGTCCTTGCGCCTTTTGGAGGATGCGCCGCGCCGCCTGCTGCCCGGCCGCGTCGGGAACGGGATGCGCGCCCTCGACCACCTCGATCCGCTGGGTCGGCAATCCATGGCCGTAGCGGGTGAGGACCAGGCCTTCCAGCGGACCCTGCCAATGGTCCTCGACCGCCTTGGCCATGGCGGCGGCGGCCTTGCCGGCGCCGAGCACGATGGTCCGGCCCCTGGGCGGCGCGGGCAGGCGGCCGGGCAGGATCTTCAGCGGGTCGACGGCCCCGATCGCGGCGTCGAACATGCGGCGCAGCAAGGCTTTGCGATCGACGGTCAAGACGGCGGATCCCCCGGGGTGGTGCAGCGATGGCCGCACTCTATAGGGGGAAGGAGGGGGGTCAAGTCGAAGGGCGACGGATAACGGTGCTGGCGCGCCGTGCGACCAGGATGCCGGCCATGATGGCGATGCCGGCCAGCATCTGCAGCGGCGTCAAAGCCTCGCCGAGGATCGGCCAGGCGAAGACCGCGGAGAAGAACGGGTTCATGAGCAAGGTCAGCGAGGAGAAGGCGGCCGAGAGATGACCCATCGCCCAGTTGATCGAGGACTGCCCGAGGACCTGGCTCAGGAAAGCGAGGCCGCAGACCACGGCCCAGGCGTAGAGATTCTGCGGCACGACCTTGTCCTCGGTGGCGAGCGCCACGGGCAGCAGGATCACGGTCGCGGTGACCGAGCCCCAGAACATCACCTGCGCGGTCGAGAAGCCACGCTGCCGCGCCGCCGCGCCGAAGCGGAAATAGAGCGCATAGGCGATGCCGGTGAAGAGGCCGAGACCGAGCACATAGGCGTCCTTGATCTCGACCGGCTTGCTGCCGCCGGCGATCAGGCCCCAGGTGCCGATCATGGCCAGCGCGAGTCCGACCAGGAACAGCGGGCGGAAGCGCTCGTGCAGGAACAGGAAGCCGGCGAGCGCCACCCAGATCGGCGTGGTGTTGCCGAGCAGGGTCGCGGTCACCACCGTCGTCATATGCAGGCACCAGTGCCAGGCGATGAGATCGGCGGCGAGCGCAGCGCCGGCCAGCATCGCGAACAGCATCGCGCGGCGGTCGCGCGGGATGAAGCCGGGATCGCTCCGGGTCCTGGCGTCGCGCAGCATCCAGACCAGGAAGAAGGGCAAAGCGAGACCCATGCGGTAGAAGCCGGTCGCGGTCGGGCCGACCTCGGAGAGCTTCACGAAGATGCCGGAAAAGGAGATCAGCCCCGCGGCGAAGACCAGCAGCGGCAAGGCGAGACGGTGGGCCGTCGCTTCGGAGAGATGGGAGCCGGTCTTGGGGATTCCGGAATCGGGCATGCTGGCTGGAATGTGATGGCGATGCTGGTGACAGTAACCGGGGCTTCTTCTAAGCTTCGACCCCAACCCGGTCAATCGCGCCCCGCGCAGCACAGGCATGCAATGACAAGCAATACGGGTGGTGATCTGCTCCTGCCGGGCGATCCGCCGCCTTTCGAAGTGGTCAATCCGCAGGGCGCGGCGCGCCTCGTCCTGTTCAGCGACCATGCCGGTCGCGCCATCCCCAAGAAGCTTGGGACGTTGGGCCTCCGCCAAGCCGAGCTCGACCAGCATATCGGCTGGGACATCGGCATCGCCGATCTCGCACGCAAGCTGTCGGCGGCGCTGGATGCGCCTGCGGTGCTCGCCGGTTATTCGCGGCTGGTGATCGACTGCAACCGGCGGCTCGACGACCCGACCTCGATCGCGCAGGAGAGCGACAAGATTCCGGTGCCGGGCAACCGCGGCCTCACCGCTGAGGATCGCAAGGCGCGGCAGGAGGCGCTGTTCAAGCCTTATCACGCCGCCATCGCCGCGGTGATCGCCCGCAAGCGCGCGCAAGGACCGGATCCGGCGGTGCTCTCGCTGCACAGCTTCACCCCGCGGATGAACGACTTCGCCCGGCCCTGGCATGTCGGCGTGCTCTGGAACCGCGATCCCCGCCTGCCGGTGCCGTTGATGGCGCGGCTGATGCAGGAGGAGGGTCTGGTGGTCGGCGACAACGAGCCCTACAGCGGCAAGGACGAGCACGGCTATTCGGTGATCGTCCATGCCGAGAAGCAGGGGCTGCCGCATGGGCTGATCGAAATGCGGCAGGACCTGATCGGCGACGACGCCGGCGTCGCGCGCTGGGCGGAGACGCTGGTGCGCGTGATCAGGGATGTCCTTGCCGAAGAGAGGGTCTATCAGCCGCGCGCTTGACCCTGCCGATGGCGCGCCCGATCATGGGCGCAAATCAGGATCTTGAAGAGGTCATCATGGACGAGAAGACGCAGACCGAGTTGGAAGCCGCCGCGTTTCGCCGGCTGGTGCAGCACCTGCGCGAGCGCACCGATGTGCAGAACATCGATCTCATGAATCTCGCCGGCTTCTGCCGCAACTGCCTCTCACGCTGGTATCGCGAGGAAGCGGAGAAGCAGGGTATCACCGTCGCCGACGCTGATGCGCGCAAGCACGTCTACGGCATGCCGTATGACGAGTGGAAGGCGAAGTACCAGAAAGAAGCCACCCCGGCGCAGCAGGAAGGCTTCAAGATCTCGCACAAGCACTGACGCGGCGCTTGCGCCGCGTGTTGGCTTAGGCCGCCAGCAGCGTCTTCAGGAAGCGGTCGACGTCGTCCTTCAGGCGCTGCGACAGCGAGAGCAGGCCGCGGGCGGCTTCCGAGACTTCCGATGCCGAGGCGCCGGTTTCCTCGGCCGACACGCGCACGCTTTCGATCACGTCCGAGGTCTCGGCGGTGCCGCGGGAGACGTTCTGGGCGCTCTGCGCGATCTCGCGGGTCGCCGCGTTCTGCTGGTCGACCGAGGCGTTGATATGCGAGACCACTTCGGAGACCTCGCCGATCGTTTCCGAGACCGACTGGATCGCGGTCACGGATTCCCGGGTGACGCTCTGGATCGCGCTGATCTGGGCGGAGATGTCCTCGGTCGCCTTGGCGGTCTGGTTGGCGAGCGACTTCACCTCGTTGGCGACCACGGCGAAGCCTTTACCGGCATCGCCGGCGCGGGCCGCCTCGATCGTCGCGTTCAAGGCGAGCAGGTTGGTCTGCGAGGCGATCTCGTTGATGAGCCGCACGATGTCGCCGATTTTCTGCGCGGCTTCGGTCAGCTCGCGCACCTTGGCGCTGCTGGTGCCGGCTTCGTTGACGGCGCGCGCGGTGATCTCGGTGGAGCGCTGGACCTGGCGCTGGATCTCCGAGACCGAGGCGGAGAGCTCCTCCGCCGCGGCGGCGATCGACTGCGCGTCGCCGGAGGCGGCGTTGGAGGCCGTCGCGGCGGTGCCGACCCGCTGCGCATTGTCGCGCGCCGAGGCCGCCATCGCGGTGGCGAGCGCCGTGGCGCGGTCGGAATCCGACGAGACCTTGTCGATGATCGAGCGGACCGCCTGCTCGAAGCTGCCGGCGACCTCGCCCAGCATGCGGCGGCGGTCCTCCTGCGCGGTGGCTTCGCGGGCGCGAATTTGCTCGGCGAGGTTCTCGGCCTGCTTGCTCGACGCCTGGGCTCGATCCAGAGCGGCTTCGGAGCTGATCAGGGCATTCGCCATGTGCCGGGCGACCCACATCAGCACGCCGGCTTCGATCAGCACGATGACGGCGTGCATGACGACGCGGAAGAAGTCGCCGCCGTTCGGGAACACCGCGGCGGGCAGCAGGAAGTTGAGCGCCAGGTGATGCACCGCCACGGTGGCGGTGGCGATCAGGATCACCGGCCATTCGCAGAACGCCGCCAGCATGGCGAGCGAGGCGAAGAAATACATATGCATGTCGATCTGCCAGGGATGGCCGTCCAAGGCGGCGACCAGGGTCGCCACCGTCAGCATCATCGCGGCGGCCTGGAAGTAGCGCACGGCCGCTCCCTTCATGGCGAAGGTCATGGCGCCGGTCGAGAGCGCGATCACCGCGCCGATGCCGGTGACGATGCCGGGCGCGCCATGCCGCATCCAGTCGATCAGCGCGATCAGCGGGAGATGCAGGCAGATGAAGATGCCCAGCAGGCGGGCGGTATGCTTACGCAGGGATTCGACGGCGTTCATGATGTTCCCTTGCTCTCTTCCGGAAGCGCGCGGCTGCAGCCGATCGCATTGTCGGCGCGGAAGACCAGGCTGGCCCCGGCGCGGTAAAGCTTGCCGACGAAATCGGGATCGTCGGAGACGGCGATGACGGTCTCGGCCCAGCCGCCGGTCGCAACCAGGCGTCCGTCGGCGGCGGCGATCACCTGGGCGGCCGCAGCCTTATCCTGGCCGAGCACCAGGATTCCGACCGGGCTCCCGGTCTTATCGGAGGGCAGCAGCTCGGCGACGCCCAGCCCGATCGTGCCACAGACGATCAGCGCCGCGGCTGGAAGCGCTGCTGCAAGATGCTTGATCGTGGTCAAGTCGCCTCGTCCCGGCCGTCATTGAAAGCGGGACTATGAGGGACTCATGTAAACGCGGGGTTAATTTGCCCCGGTTTCCCCCAGGGCGGGGGGCCGGCGCCGGCGCTTGAACACGATGACCGCCAGCCCGGCGATCAAGACGGCGCCGCCGAGCAGCAGCGCCGGCGGCAGCGGCTCGCCGAGCAGGGTGGTCGTGACCAGGATGCTGACGATCGGCATCAGCAGCACGAAAGGCATCAGCTCATCGACCCGGTGGCGCATCAGCAGCCAATACCAGATCGCATAGGGCACGGCGAAGCCGGCCAGCGCGATGATCGGCACCGCGCCCCAGGCGCTCAACGGGACATCACCCAAGGTGTGCAACTGGCCGTGCTCGAAAATCAGCGACATGACCAGCATCTGCGGCGCGGCGTAGCGGGTCATGCCGGCATAGAGCATCATGCCCTGGTCCTTCGCGACCACCGGGATCGCGGCCTGCGCCACCGACCATGAGGCGACGCCGAGCAGCATCGCCGCGAGGCCGAACCAGGCATCCGTCGCTTCCGGCTTGCCGACGACGATGACGATCCCGACCAGGCAGATGACCGAGCCGAGCGAGTTCTTGATGCTCGGCTTGTCGCGGCCCATGAACCAGGAGGCGACGACGCCGATGGGGAGCTGCGCCTGCATCGCCAGCACGGCGGTCGAGGCGGGGAGATATTTCAAGGCGATGAAGACCATGCCGGTCTGCAGCGCACCGCCGAAGAAGCCGAGCAGGAACAAGGTGCGTTGCGGTGTCTTCGGCCGCGGATAGAGCGGCGCCGAGATCAAGGCCACGAAGGCATAGACCATGGCGACCAGCGCCATCGGCGGGAAGACCTCGACATAGGGTTTGCAAAGCGGATAGGTGGCGCCCCAGCAGATCTGGATCAGGACCACGAGAAGAATGTGAGTGGGCGGCATTTTTTGCTTTGGCGACGCGCGGATGCCGCACTCTGCCTGGAATTTCAGAGGCGGGCAACGACACCCGTTATCCACCTTATCCACAGGCCCTGTACCGTGGACGCTGCCGGACCCGGCCGCTAGATTGCGGTCCACGTTTGTCGAGTCGCAATCTTTATCAGTGGAGTTGAACCATGGCCGACGCGGGGGGCATTGCCGCCGACCGGTTGAAGTCTTTCATCGAGCGCATCGAGCGCCTGGAAGAGGAGAAGGCCGCCATCGCCGGCGACGTGAAGGAAGTCTATTCCGAGGCCAAGTCGTCCGGCTTCGACACCAAGATCATGCGCCAGATCGTGCGGCTGCGTAAAATGGAGCCGCAGGAGCGCAACGAGCAGGAGCAGCTGCTCGACGTCTACAAGCAAGCGATCGGGATGATCTGACCCTGATGGCGCACCCAGCGCTCACCCCGGGTCGCGGCGCGGTCGTCACCGGCGCGGCCAGCGGCATCGGACTGGCCACGGCCCTGCGCCTCGCGTCGATGGGGCTGAAGGTCGTGCTGGCCGACCTGCCGGGCGCCGCCCTGGATGCGGCGGCGGAGACGGTCGCCAAGGCGGCCAGGGGCGGCAGGCTGGATGTGCTCGCGGTGCCGACCGATGTGGCCAAGATCGACGAGGTGCGGCGGTTGCGGGAACTCGCGTTCAACACCTTCGGCGACATCGCCTTCGTCATGAACAACGCCGGCATCGAAGCCACCGCCGGCGCCTATGACGACCATGCCGGCTGGCAGAAGACGCTGGCGGTCAATCTCTGGGGCGTCATCAACGGCGTCCATGAATTTGCGCCGGCCCTGATCGCGCAGAAGAAGCCCGCGCTCATCGTCAACACCGGCTCGAAGCAGGGCATCACCACGCCGCCGGGCAACACCGCTTACAACGTCTCCAAGGCCGGGGTGAAGGTGACCACCGAGGCCGTGGCGCATGCTTTGCGCAACGAGCCGGCCTGCCAGGTGACGGCGCATCTGCTGATCCCGGGCTTCGTCTTCACCGGCATGACGGCGCGCGGGCGGAAAGAGAAGCCGGCCGATGCCTGGACGCCGGAGCAGACGGTCGATTTCATGCTGGAAAGCCTCGGGCGCGGCGATTTCTACATCCTCTGCCCGGACGGCGCCGTCACCCGCGACATGGACGAGCGGCGCATGGAATGGGCCGCCAACGACATCATCCGGAACCGGCCGGCCTTGTCGCGCTGGCATCCGGACTACAAGGACGCCTTCGAGGCCCATATGAAGGCGCCCCGCGCGAAGTAGCTGCGTCACCCCGGCGCTTGCGGCCGGCGCCCGCTTTCCCCCAAGATGGCCGCCAACGAGGGCGACAACCTCGGTGCGGGGAGGCAGGCATGTCCGCGACATTCGATGCGGTCTACAGGCGTTCGATCGAGGATCCGAACGGGTTCTGGGCCGAGGCCGCGCGCGGGATCGACTGGATCAAGCCCTGGGAGCGGGTCCTCGACGACCGCAAGCCGCCCTTCTACCGCTGGTTCGCCGGGGCCGAGCTCAACACCTGCTGGAACTGCCTCGACCGCCATGTCGAAGCGGGGCGGGGCGAGCAGACCGCGCTGATCTATGACTCGCCGGTGACGCAGGCGGTGCAGCGCTTCTCGTACCGCGCGCTCCGCGATGCCGTGGCTCTGTTTGCGGGCGCACTGAAGGACCAGGGTGTCGGCAAGGGCGACCGGGTCATCCTCTACATGCCGATGGTGCCGGAAGCCTTGATCGCGATGCTGGCCTGCGCACGGTTGGGCGCGGTGCATTCGGTGGTGTTCGGCGGTTTCGCCCCCAAGGAGCTGAAATCGCGGATCGACGACGCCAAGCCGAAGGTGGTGGTGACCGCCTCCTGCGGCATTGAGGTGGCGCGGATCATCGCCTACAAGCCGCTGCTGGATGCGGCGATCGAGCAGGCCTCGTTCAAGCCGGACAAGGTCATCGTGCTGCAGCGGCCGATGGAGGAGGCGAAGCTCATCGCCCGCCGCGACCTCGACTGGAACGAAGCGCTGGCGGCGGCGAAGCCGGCCGATTGCGTGCCGGTCGCGGCCACCGACCCACTCTACATTCTCTATACGTCGGGAACCACCGGGCGGCCGAAGGGTGTGGTGCGCGACAATGGCGGCCATGCGGTGGCGCTGCACTGGTCGATGGAGAACATCTACGGTCTCAAGCCCGGCGAGACCTGGTTCACCGCGTCGGACGTGGGCTGGGTGGTCGGCCATTCCTACATCGTCTATGCGCCACTGCTCAAAGGCTGCACCACCATCCTCTATGAGGGCAAGCCGGTGGGCACGCCGGACGCGGGCGCCTTCTGGCGCGTCATCTCGCAGCACAAGGCCAAGGCGATGTTCACCGCGCCGACGGCCTTCCGCGCGATCCGCCGCGACGATCCCGACGGCAAGCTGCTGCGGAACTACGACCTCACCGGTTTCCGTGCGCTGTTCCTGGCCGGCGAGCGATCGGATCCGCCGACCCTGGAATGGGCAGAGCAGTTGCTGAAGGTGCCGGTGATCGATCACTGGTGGCAGACCGAGACCGGCTGGTCGATCGCCGCGAACTGCCTCGGCATCGAGCTTCTGCCGGTGAAGCACGGCTCGCCGACCCGGCCGGTGCCGGGCTGGGTGCTCGAAGTGCTGGACGAGAGCGGCAAGCCCGCGGCGCCCGGCGAGATCGGCAATCTCTGCGGCAAGCTGCCCTTGCCGCCGGGCACCTTCCCGACGCTCTGGAACGACGACGCGCGCTTCGTCGAGAGCTATCTCACCCGCTTCCCCGGCTATTACCAGACCGCGGATGCCGGGATGATCGACGAAGACGGCTACGTCCATGTGATGGCGCGGACCGACGACATCATCAATGTCGCCGGGCACCGGCTCTCGACCGGCGGCATGGAAGAGGTGCTGGCGAGCCATCCCGATGTCGCCGAATGCGCGGTGATCGGCGTCCATGACTCGCTGAAGGGCCAGGTGCCGCTGGGCTTCCTGGTGCTGAAAGCCGGGGTCGACCGGCCGATGGACAAGATCGTCGGCGAGGTGGTGCAGCTGGTGCGCGACCGGATCGGCCCGGTGGCGGCGTTCAAGACCGCGACCGTGGTGAAGCGGCTGCCGAAGACGCGTTCGGGAAAGATCCTGCGCGGGACGATGCAGAAGATCGCCGACGGGCAGGACTATCCGATGCCCGCGACGATCGACGATCCCGTCATTCTGAATGAGATCGACGAAGCGTTGCAGGACATCGGTTACGCGAAGAAGTGAGGCGTGACCCGCGGACTTGGTCCGCGGGTCCTGCGCCCGACTTGGTTAGCGCTGCTTGGCGCCGGCGCGGTTGTCGCTGTGCCGGGTCTGCGCATGATGCCCACCCTGGCGGGCCGGGCCATTGCGCTTCTGACCATTCCGGTTCTGGCCGTCACGGTTCTGAGCTTGCCGGCTCTGGCCGTCGCGGTTCTGGCCCTGACGGTGTTGACCGGCATGGCTGTGACCGCCGCGGCCTTCGCTGTGACGCGCCTCGCCGTGGTTGCGGCTGTCGCTGGCGCCGGCGCCCTGGGTCCGACCGCCGCTGCGGGCCTCGCCATTGCGATGACCGCCGTTGCTGCGGGCTTCGCCGTTGCGATGACCGCCGCCGCCATGGGCGGCCTTGCGCGCGCCCTGGCCGGGACGGCCCTGGCGCTGGCCGCGGTTGCCGCCGCGATGGCGCATCGGGATTTCATCGCCTTCCAGCGGGGCGTTGCGCGGATCTTCCGCCACGCCGACGAAGGGATGTTCCGCGACCACCGGCACCTTCATGCGGGTGATGCGCTCGATGTCGCGCAGCAGGCCGCGCTCCTCGTGGTCGCAGAAGCTGAGCGCAACGCCGGTCGCGCCGGCGCGTGCGGTGCGGCCGATGCGATGCACGTAGGCCTCGGGCTCCATCGGCAGCTCGTAGTTGACCACGTGAGAGATGCCGTCGACGTCGATGCCGCGGGCGGCGATGTCGGTCGCGACCAGCACCTTCACCTTGCCGTTCTTGAAGGCGTTCAAGGCCTGCTGCCGCGCGCCCTGGCTCTTGTTGCCATGGATCGCGGCGGTGCCGAAGCCGTCCTTCTCGAGCTGCTCGGCCAGGCGGTTGGCGCCGTGCTTGGTGCGGGTGAAGACGATGGCGCGGGTCATCTCCGGCGCGCCGAGGAGCTGTGCGAGCAGCGCGCGCTTATGGCCGCGGGCGACGAAGTAGAGCTTCTGGTCGATCCGCTCGGCGGTGGTGGATTGCGGCACCACCTCGACCCGGATCGGGTCCTTCAGCAGGCCCTTGGCGAGATCGGCGACGTCGTTCGGCATGGTGGCCGAGAACAGCAGGGTCTGGCGCTGCTTCGGCAGCAGCGGGGTGATGCGGCGGATGTCGCGGATGAAGCCCATGTCCAGCATGCGGTCGGCCTCGTCGAGCACGAAGAACTCCGCGCTCTCGAGCTTCACATGGCCCTGCTGGATCAGGTCGATGAGGCGGCCCGGGGTGGCGACGACGATGTCGATGCCCTTGCGGAGCGCTTCGACCTGCGGGTGCTGGCCGACACCGCCGAAAATCTGGGTCGAGCGCAGCGGCAGGTGACGGCCATAGGTCTTCAGGCTTTCCAGGATCTGCACCGCGAGCTCACGGGTCGGCGTCAGGATGAGGGCGCGCATCGACTTGGGTGCTGCGCGCTTCTTGGTCTCCATCAGGCGCTGCAGCATCGGCAGCACGAAAGCCGCGGTCTTGCCGGTGCCGGTCTGCGCCAGGCCCAGGAGGTCGCGGCCCTGCAGGAGATGCGGGATCGCGCGCGCCTGGATCGGCGTCGGGCGCTCGTAGCCGCTCTCCTTCACCGCCTGCATCAGCGGCGCGGTGAGCGAGAGATCGGCGAACAAGGCAATCTCGTTCGTGGTGGTCTGGGTATGGGTATGGGTATGCGTAGTCGTAGTCAAAGCCGGGATTCCTTTCGGCAAGTGTCATCAAGCCGAAAGAATGGCAGCGCGCAGGATGCGCGCGGCGAAACGCCGGCGAGCGAGCCCGAGGCGCGCCGCTCGAGTACTATGACGGGGATGGATCTTTATCTCAGGACGGGCGCCCCAATGAATGTCTGGCAGGGGGGCGCAAGCGCGCAGTCGCGAGAAATGCAGGCCTCATATGATGGATGAGGCCTGCGATGTCAAGCAAATAGGGTTTTCCGTGTGATTACTGCGGCTTGATCCAGGAGATCGTGTCGGTCCACTTCATCTGCTGGACGAAGTCGTTGTAGCCGACCGAATACTCGCCGTTGACGTCGAGCTGCTGCGCGCCGACGTCGGTATAGGGGTTGGCGCCCATCGGGTAGGGCCGGGGATCGTTGACGATCAGCCTGAGATCGGACGGCGTGCCTTCATAGCCGATCACCAGCACGACGTCCTTGGCGCCCTTGTCGCCTTCGCCGGTCTTGGGCGGCTGCACGATCGCGACGAAGGGTCGCTCGAAGCGGATTTCGTGGATGGCGTCGATCGGGGAGAGCACCTTGTGCTGCTGATAGCGCATCACCACCGGGTCTTCGCCGAAGAACTTGTAGGCGAAGGGCGAGTAGCCCTGGATCAGCTTCAGGGTCGCCTGTTCCGACGAGAGCTTCGGCGCCTCGCAGGCCTGCACGCCGGTCAGGAAATCGGCCAGGCTGCACTGCCAGTCTTCCGCGCCGTAGAGCGGCGGCACGTTGTAGAAGTCCATGATCATTTGGCCGACCGCGGCCCAGCCCCAGCCCGGCTTCGATTCCTGGATTGCCGGGATGTCGAGCTCGGCCTTGGGCGGGATCACGTCGGGCACGCTGTCCTGGGCCTTGGCTGCCATCGAGCCGGTGAGGCCGACGACCAGCGCGGCTGCCGCGAGACCGGTGCGAAGACTGGAGCGAATCATGACTTTGGCTTTCCTTAGCAGCTCTCAGCGATCAGATTCCCCTTCGTACTAGGGGGCGCCGATTCGGCGAGAGGACAACAATCGGGCAGGTCCGAAGGTTGCACAGAATTTCGTGGTAGAAAACGCTGAAACCGCTGTTCACGCCGGTGTCATCCTGGCCGGCGGCCTGTCGCGCCGTCTGGGTGGCGGCGACAAGTGCCTGCTGCCCCTGGGGGGCCGTCCGCTCCTCGCGCATGTCATCGAGCGCGTCCGGCCGCAGGTGTCGCTCCTGGCCTTGAACGCAAACGGCGATGCGACTCGCTTCCGGGACTTCGGACTGGCCGTGGTGGCGGATGACGCGGCGGATTTCGCCGGGCCGCTGGCCGGGATTCTGGCGGCGATGGACTGGGCGAAGAGTGCGCAGCCTTCGGCCGCGGCGGTGCTGACCGTGCCGGCGGATACGCCCTTCCTGCCGCGTGACCTCGCGGCCCGGCTGAAGGCCGCCCGGCTGAACGCGGCGGGCGCACCGGCGCTGGCGCGCAGCGGGGGGCGAATCCATCCGGTCGTGGGGCTTTGGCCGCTGGCGCTGCGCGACGACCTTCACGCCGCGCTGCGCAGGGACGGGATCCGCAAGGTGGAGGACTGGACCCGCCGCCTCAACCCGGCGCTCGTCGATTTTGAGAATGGGCCGATCGACCCCTTCTTCAACATCAACACGCCTGCGAACCTGGAGCGCGCCGCGGCGCTGCTATGAGCCGGTCCGGTCCGGATCGGCGGCCACCAGCGCGACGCGGTCGATCAGGATCAGCACCTTTCCGGCGCCCTCGAAATTGACGGTGACGCGCCGCCCGGTCACCGACTGGACCTGGCCCAGGCCCCAGTCCGGGCGGTCGGGATGACGGACGAAAGCGCCGGGCGTCAGATATTCGACCATCCGCGATTGGATAACGGATTCGGAGCGAGCGTGCGCATCCTCACTCCCGGCAAAGTAAGCTCTGGCCGCCCGGGAGCGAACCGCTAAACTGAGGGCGATTGGGGAAACAGCCAGAGCGCGCCTTATGAACTTCGACCTGCAGATCCTGGAACTGGTTTGCTCGCGGCTCTGCCATGACCTGATCAGCCCGGTCGGCGCCGTCGGCAATGGGCTCGAGCTGATGGCCGAGGAGGGCGACGACGAGCTGCTCGAGGATGCCCGGAAGCTGGTCGAGAGCAGCACCCAGCGCGCCTCGTCGCTGCTGCAGATGTACCGCTGCGCCTATGGCAATGCCGGCAACCAGCCGAGCTTCGGGGCCGGGGAGGCGGTGAAGCTGGCCCGGGAAGCGCTCGACCCGGCCCGGGTCGAGTTCAAGGCCGACCTGCCGGCGGTGGCCGACTGGCCCCAGGGATTCGGCAAGCTGCTGCTCAATGCCATCCTGACCGCCGTCGAGTGGCTGCCCCGCGGCGGCAAGTTGTCGCTGGCCGCCTCCGAGTCCGACGGCAAGGCCATGTTCGGGCTGACCGTCGAAGGCCAGCAGGCCGGCTACTCCCCGGAAGTCGCACGCCTTCTGGCGCTCGACCGGACCGGCACCGAGCTCACGGCACATAATATACAGCCTTACCTGACCGGCCTGATCGCCAGCCACAACAAGTTCCGGCTGGAACTGTCGCAACCCGCTGCCGGAATGGCGATTTTGCAGGGCCGGACGGCGGGTTAGAGCCCGGCCATCCGGGTTACTACGGATGGGATTATGAGCCCGTGGCTTCACCGTTAATTAATGCTTTTCTGAAAATCTGAGCCTCAATCCGGCCCCGCAGAGAGGGTCGGTCCGGTATGTCCGCGCGTACCTCAAAACGGGGCCAAAGCTATGGATGATCTGCTCAAAGAATTTCTGACCGAGACCTCGGAAAACCTCGCCGTGCTCGACGTCGAGCTGGTGAAGCTCGAGCAAAACCCCAATGACATGGAGTTGCTCGGGAACATCTTCAGGCTCGTTCACACAGTGAAGGGTACCTGCGGCTTCCTCGGCCTCTCGCGACTGGAATCGGTCGCGCATGCCGGCGAGAACGTCCTCGGCAAGGTCCGGGACGGCGAGATCGAGGTCGGCGCCGAAGCCGTCTCGCTCATTCTCGAATGTCTCGACCGGATCCGCACCGTCATGACCGATCTCGAAGCCACCGGTTCGGAGCCGGCCGGCGACGACAGCGATCTCATCAAGCGCCTCAACGCCTTCGCCGAATCCGGCGGCGCCAGCTCGGCAGCCCCGGCGGCGGCACCAGCGGCGCCCGCCGCTGCCCCGGTCTCCGCGCTGGCGGCGGCGGAAAGCTCGGCCTCGATCTACGAGCAGATCGGCGGCATGGGCACGGTCGATGCGGTGGTCGAAGTCTTCTTCTCCCGCGTCACCGGCGATCTCCGCGTCAAGCAGGTCTTCGACGGCGCCAGCATCGACCATCTGCAGGGCCAGATGCGCGACTATCTCGCGAAGCTCTGCGGCGGCCCGGATTCCAGCGCCAAGTCGGTGCTGATCGAGCGCAACATGAACGACGCGCAGTTCGACGCGGCCTGCGGCCACATGCAGGCGGCGCTGAACCAGCTCGAAGTCTCCGCCGCGCTCTCGGCGCGGATCATGGGCATGATCTTCGCGACCCGCGACGAAGCGACCGGCGGCCAGACCGCGCCGGTCTCGGTCCCGGCCAGCGAGGAAGTCGTCGCCGAGCCGGTCGCCAAGCCCGCCAAGGCCGCCGCCAAGAAGGAAGGCGGCGCCGAGGGTGGTGCCGCCGCGGAATCGGTCGCCAACCAGACCATCCGCGTCAACGTCGAGCTGCTCGAGAACCTGATGACCATGGTCAGCGAGCTCGTGCTGACCCGCAACCAGGTCCTGCAGATCTTGCGCAAGCAGAAGGACAGCGAGTTCGCCGCCCCGCTGCAGCGTCTCAACCACGTCACTTCCGAGTTGCAGGAAGGCGTGATGAAGACCCGCATGCAGCCGATCGGCAATGCCTGGGCCAAGCTGCCGCGCCTGGTGCGCGACCTCAGCCACGAATTGAAGAAGAAGATCGACCTGGTGATGATCGGTCAGGAGACCGAGCTCGATCGCCAGGTGCTCGAGATGATCAAGGACCCGCTGACGCACATGGTGCGGAACTCGGGCGACCATGGTCTCGAGACCCCGGAAGAGCGGCGCCGCATCGGCAAGCCGGAAACCGGCAAGATCACGCTCAACGCCTATCATGAGGGCGGCCACATCGTCATCGAGATCTCCGATGACGGCAAGGGCCTGCCGATGGACAAGATCAAGGCGAAGATCATCAACAACAACCTTGCTTCCGAGAGCGATCTCGAGAGCATGAGCGATCAGCAGATCCAGCAGTACATCTTCAAGGCCGGCTTCTCGACCGCCGCCGCGGTCACCAGCGTCTCCGGGCGCGGCGTCGGCATGGACGTGGTCAAGACCAACATCGAGAAGATCGGCGGCACCGTCGAGCTGCGCTCGGTCGAGGGCAAGGGCACGACCTTCTCGATCAAGATCCCGCTCACCCTCGCCATCGTCTCGGCCCTGGTGGTCGAATGCGCCGGCGAGCGATTCGCGATCCCGCAGATCAGCGTGGTCGAGCTGGTGCGCGCCACCGCGAACGGCGAGCTCAAGGTGGAGAAGATCAAGGACACGCCGGTCCTGCGCCTCAGGAACAAGCTGCTGCCGCTGGTTTCTCTTCGCGAGAAGCTGGAGCTCGGCGAAGCCGAGAAGGCCAACGAGAGCGACACCTTCATCGTCGTGACCCAGGTCGGCACCTACAACTTCGGCATCATGGTCGACCGCGTGTTCGACACCGAGGAAATCGTGGTGAAGCCGGTGGCGCCGATCCTGCGCCACATCCCGATGTTCTCGGGCAACACCATCCTGGGCGACGGCAGCGTGATCATGATCCTGGATCCCAACGGGATCGCGGAAGCTTCCGGCCAGATGGGCATTTCCGACGGCGAGTCGGCCGAGGCCAAGAGCGCCAAGTCGCGTGCGCATGACGAGGAGCAGGTTCCGCTGCTGCTGTTCCGCACCGGTTCGGGCGTCCCGATGGCGGTTCCGCTGGCCCTGGTCGCGCGCCTCGAGGAGATCGAGCGCAAGACCATCGAGCGGTCGAACGACCGTTGGGTCGTGCAGTACCGCGGCCAGCTGATGCCGCTCATTCCGATGAGCCACGAGCACGAAATGGGTGGAGAGAAGGAAGGCCGCCAGCCGGTGCTGGTGTTCGCCGACCGCGACCACTCCATGGGCCTGATGGTGGACGAGATCGTCGATATCGTCGAAGCCAAGCTGAACGTCGATCTGGCCGCCGAGCAGGCCGGCCGCATCGGCTCGGCGATCATCGCCGGCCAGGCGACCGAGATCGTGGATGCCGGCTACTACCTGAGCCAGGCGTTCAAGGATTGGTTCGGCTCGCAGCAGCAGGATGCCGTCGAAACCGGCAAGCGCCGCCGCGTGCTGCTGGTCGACGACAGCGCCTTCTTCAGGAACCTGCTGGCGCCGCAGCTGACCGCCGCGGGCTTCCAGGTCATCGCCATGGACTCCGCCGACAAGGCGCTCAGCCTGAGCGAGGCGGGCGAGGAATTCGACCTCATCATCAGCGACATCGAGATGCCGGGGATGAACGGTTTCGAGTTCTGCGAATCGGTGAAGAAGAACGCACGCTGGCAGACGACGCCGATCATCGCCTTGTCGTCCCACGCCAGCCCGAAGGACATTGCGCGCGGCCGCCAGGTCGGCTTCGACGACTATGTCGCGAAGTACGACCGTGATGGCCTGGTTCACACCATGAACGAAGCGCTTGCCGAACTGATGAGAGGTGCCGCATGAGCCGCAACGAAGAAACCGCGACCGAAGCCGTCACGACCGGCGGCAAGGTCGGATCGGGCGAGAACCGCGACTACGTGACCATGTCGATCGGCGGCCAGCTGTTCGGCATCCCGGTCCTCAAGGTCCAGGACGTGCTGGGTTCGCAGACCATCACCCGGGTGCCGCTGGCGCCGGTCGAGGTGGCGGGTTCGCTGAACCTGCGCGGCCGGATCGTCACCGCGGTCGATGTGCGGCTGCGTCTGGGCCTGCCCAAGCGCGACAGCGAGAAGCAGGCCATGTCGGTGGTGGTCGAGCACGAAGGCGAGCTCTACAGCCTGCTGGTGGACAGCGTCGGCGAGGTCCTGAGCCTGGAAAGCCGCGATTACCAGCGGAATCCGCCCACGCTCAATCCGAGATTGCGCGAGTTCTCCGATGGGATATATCGTCTGAACGATTCCCTGCTCGTGGTGCTCAGCGTCTCGTCGCTTCTGAACTTCGGTAACCGGGCGGACGCCGCTTAACCTTTCAAGCCGTAACGTCTTTGAGGGGCCTGCCGCGGGCGAACGGGATGAGATGAGGACCCGGTTCGCCCGGTCGGCAGACGGAGACTGCGCTTATGAAGTCGTGCTTGATCGTCGATGACTCCAAGGTCGTTCGGATGGTGGCCCGCAAGATTATCGAGGGCCTCAATTTCGCGATCGAGGAAGCCGATAACGGCCAGACCGCCATGGACCAGTGCCTGAAGCGGATGCCCGACGCGATCCTGCTCGACTGGAACATGCCGGTGATGAGCGGCATCGACTTCCTGCGCAACCTGCGGCAGATGCCGGGCGGCCAGACCCCGGTGGTCGTGTTCTGCACCACCGAGAACGACATCCAGCACATCCAGGAGGCGATCAGCGCCGGCGCCAACGAATACATCATGAAGCCCTTCGACAGCGAGATCATCGAGTCGAAGTTCAGCCAGGTCGGACTTCTTTAACCTTAATAAGTAAAAGGCTCGGTACCAGGGAATGCGGCCTGAAACCAAACCAGCAGTCGCGGCGGGCGGCGGACCCTATCGGGTGATGGTCGTGGACGACTCCGCGGTCATTCGCGGCTTGTTGACCAAGGCGCTGGAGACCGACCCCGAGATCAAGGTGGTGTCTACCGTCGGCAACGGCCAGGCGGCGATCGACGCGGTGAAGCGCAACGACATCGACGTCATCGTGCTCGACATCGAGATGCCGGTGATGGACGGCCTGACCGCGCTGCCGAAGCTCTTGGAAGCCAAGCCCGGCGTCCAGGTCATCATGGCCTCGACGCTGACCTTGAAGGGCGCTTCGGTCAGCATGAAGGCGATGTCGCTCGGCGCGGCCGACTACCTGCCCAAGCCGACCACGACGACCGGAATCAGCACCGCCGACGATTTCAAGCGTGACCTGGTCGAGAAGGCGAAGAGCTGGGGCCTGGTGGCGCGCAAGAAGCGCGGCCTGCCGCCGGGCTCCGCCGCCGCCCCGGGCAGCAGCGCGCCGCCGCCGCCCAAGAAGCTCTATCCCGGCGCGGTCACCCTGCGGCCGGCGCCCATCGTCCAGGGCAAGGTGGACTGCCTGGCAATCGGCTCCTCGACCGGCGGCCCGCAGGCGCTGTTCAACGTGTTCCGCAGCTTGGGCCGGGTCGACCGGATGCCGGTCTTCGTCACCCAGCACATGCCGGCGACCTTCACCACCATCCTGGCCGAGCATCTGGCCCAGGCCTCCGGCATGCCGGCGGCCGAGGCCAAGGATGGCGAGGCTGCCCTCCCGGGGCGGATCTATGTGGCACCCGGCGACTTCCACATGACCGTGGAGAGCCAGGGCGGCAGCATGGTGGTCCGGCTGAACAAGAATCCGCCCGAGAATTTCTGCCGTCCCGCGGTCGATCCCATGCTGCGCTCGATCGCCAAGGCCTATGGGAACCGGACCCTGTTTGTCATGCTGACCGGAATGGGGCAGGATGGCTTGAAGGGGGCCAGGGAGCTCGTCAACGCAGGAAGCACGGTCATCGCCCAGGATGAAGCCAGCAGTGTCGTTTGGGGCATGCCGGGCGCCGTCGCCACGGCCGGACTCTGCACGGCGGTGCTGCCGCTCGGCGAGATCGGGGCCTACGTCAAGAAGGCCCTCATGAGGTCGGCGGCATGACGGTGACGGATTTCGATTTCATCTGTCAGATCCTGAAGCAGCGTTCCGGTTTAGTGCTCGGCAACGACAAGGCCTACCTGCTGGAGAGCCGCCTGCTGCCCGTGGCGCGCAAGTACAAGCTCGCCTCCTTCGAGGACCTGGTCCGCCTGATCCGCGTGAAGAGCGACGAGACGGTGATCAAGGACGTGGTCGAGGCGATGACCACCAACGAGTCCTTCTTCTTCCGCGACACCAAGCCGTTCGACCAGTTCAAGCAGATCTGCCTGCCGACCCTGATGGCGGCGCGACCCAACAAGACCATCCGGATCTGGAGCGCCGCGGCGTCCTCCGGCCAGGAATGCTACTCGCTGGCGATGATCCTCTCGGAGATGGCGGCGCAGCTCGCCGGCTGGAAGATCGAGATCCTCGGCACCGATCTCTCCACCGAGATCCTCGATCGCGCCAAGGAAGGCATCTACTCGCAGTTCGAGGCGCAGCGCGGCCTGCCGATCAATCTCCTGGTCAAGTATTTCACCCAGGTCGGCGACCGCTGGCAGATCACCCCGAAGATCCGCGGCATGGTGCAGTACAAGGAATTCAACCTGCTGAACGACCCGCGGCCGCTCGGCAAGTTCGACGTCGTGTTCTGCCGCAACGTGCTGATCTATTTCGACCAGCCGACCAAGTCCAAGATCCTGAACAACGTCGCCGGCCTGATGCCGAACGACGGCTATCTGTTCCTCGGCGGCGCCGAGACCGTGCTCGGCATCACCGACAAGTTCCAGCTCCTGGCCGGCCAGCGCGGCGTCTACGGCCTGACCGCCGGCCAGGCGCCCGCACCCGCCGCCAAGCCGGCCGCGCCGGGCGCACTCCGCGCCTAGCCACAAACGTCATGCCCGGGCGAAGACCCGGGCATCTGTCTCAGGGAAAAACAAGCGGTGAGAGATGCGCGGGTTAACCCCGCGCCTCACGTGTGTCTTTACGCGCTCTCGGCCTTCACCGGCTGGCCGGCGGCTTCGGGATCGCGCAGCACATAGCCGCGGCCCCAGACCGTCTCGATGTAGTTCTCGCCGCCGGTCGAGGTGGAGAGCTTCTTGCGGAGCTTGCAGACGAAGACATCGATGATCTTCAGCTCCGGCTCGTCCATGCCGCCGTAAAGATGGTTGAGGAACATCTCCTTGGTGAGCGTCGTGCCCTTGCGCAGGCTCAAGAGCTCCAGGATGCCGTATTCCTTGCCGGTCAGGTGCAACGGCTGGCCGCTCACCTCGACCGTGCGGGTGTCGAGATTGACCACCAGCTTGCCGGTCTTGATGACCGAATCCGAATGACCCTTGGAGCGGCGGACGATCGCCTGGATGCGGGCGATCAGCTCGCGGCGGTCGAACGGCTTGGTCAGGTAGTCGTCGGCGCCGAAGCCGAGACCCTTGATCTTGCTGTCCAGCTCGCTCAAACCCGAAAGGATCAGGATCGGAGTGTTAACGCGCGAGCTCCGGAGCCGGCGCAACACCTCGTATCCGTCGATGTCGGGGAGCATGAGGTCGAGCAGGATGATGTCATAATCGTAGAGCTTGCCGATCTCGAGACCGTCTTCGCCCAGATTGGTCGAATCCACGATGTAACCTTCCGCTTTCAGCATCAGCTCGATGCTCTTGGCGGTATTGGTATCGTCTTCGACTAACAGCACGCGCATGGCTGCACCCTTTCGTGCACTATTTTGCCACCGGTGTGACCCTGTGAATATTAACCATTTGGGCGACCAATTGTAAAGGATTGCGTGGCCCGCCCGGGTCCCACCAGACTTAGTTCCTAAGTGGCTGATTTGTCCGGAAAGTTAAGACATTCTCCCAAGTCAGCATTAACCGCAGGTTAACGCCGTTTGTTTATGGTTGGCCCCAACGGAAACCCCCTGGCGGGTGCTAACCAACCTTGATCAAGACACTTGAACCATTGATGCGGGAATTGGCCCGGGTGCCGGACGTGACCGTCTACGGCAAGGTCGCCGCGATCCTGGGCATGCTGGTCGAAATCGCCGGTCTGGAGGACTCGCTTTCGATCGGTTCGCGGGTCGATCTGGTCGACCGCGCCGGCAACCGGGTGCCGAGCGAAGTGGTCGGCTTCCGCGACGGCCGGGCGCTTGCCATGTCCTTCGGTTCGCTGGACGGCGTCGGGCTCGGCAGCAAGGCCGTGTTGGTCCATGACGAACCGGCGATCCGGCCGACCAATGCCTGGCTCGGCCGGGTGGTCAATGCGCTGGGCGAGCCGATCGACGGCAAGGGCCCGCTGCCGCTCGGTCACAAAGCTTGCCGGATCCGCGCCAATCCGCCGCCGGCGCATCTCCGCGCCCGGGTCGGCGGCAAGATCGATCTCGGCGTGCGCTCGATCAACACCTTCACCACGGTCTGCCAGGGCCAGCGCCTCGGCATCTTCGCCGCCTCCGGCATCGGCAAGTCGGTGACGATGTCGATGATGGCCAAATACACCAACCTCGACGTCAACGTGATCGGCCTCATCGGCGAGCGCGGCCGCGAGGTGCAGGAATTCCTCGAGGACGAGCTGGGGCCCGAAGGCCTGGCGCGCAGCGTGGTCGTGGTCGCGACCTCGGATGAATCGCCGCTGCTGCGCCGCCAGGCGGCGCAGATGACGCTGACCCTGGCCGAGTTCTTCCGCGACCAGGGCCGCCATGTCCTCTGCATGATGGATTCGGTCACCCGCTTCGCCATGGCGCTGCGCGAGATCGGCCTCTCCGCCGGCGAGCCGCCGGCCAGCAAGGGCTATACCCCCTCGGTCTTCGCCGGATTGCCGCGGCTGCTGGAGCGCGCCGGTCCGGGCCTGGTCGGCTCGGGCAGCATCACCGGCCTCTTCACCGTGCTGGTCGAGGGCGACGACCACGACGAGCCCATCGCCGATGCCTGCCGCGGCATCCTCGACGGCCATATCGTGCTCGAACGCGCAATCGCCGAGCGCGGGCGCTATCCCGCCATCAACGTCCTGCGCTCGCTCTCGCGCACCATGCCGAACTGCAACAACGAGCAGCAGAACGACATGATCCGCGTCGCACGACAGAACATGTCGGTCTATGACGACATGGCGGAGCTGATCCGCCTCGGCGCCTATCGCCGCGGCACCGACCCGACGGTCGATCGCGCGATCGAGCTCCGGCCGGCGCTGGAGAAGTTCCTCTCCCAGCGCAAGTCCGAGCGCTCCGACCTCGAGGCCGGCTACCAGGAGCTGGCCGCCATCGTCGCTATGCCCTATGACGGCGCGGACGGCGCCGCCCCGACTGAGACCCCCACTCCTGAGGCCCCCACTCCTGAGGCCCCCACTCCTGAGGCCAAGGCATGAGCGGCCTCGACCAGATGCTGCGGCTGCAGAAGTGGACGCTGGACGAGAAGCGGCGCCAGGCGACCGATCTCGAGGCGCTGATCGAGCGGCTGCGCGGCGACATCCGGCGCCTGGAGGAGGAGGTCGCCAACGAGGTCGAGGCGGCCCGCAACGACCTCGAATTGAGCCGCATGCTGCCCGACTACAAGCGGACCATGGCCGAGCGGCGCGAGCGGATTGAGAAATCGGTCGCCGACCTGAGCGCCGAGCTCGACAAGCTGCGCGACCAGATCATGGAATCCTTCGCCGAGCTGAAGAAGACCGAGCAGACCATCGCCAACCGCGCCCAGCGCCAGCGCGTCGCGCAGCGCCGTCGCGAGCAGAACCGCGCCGACGAAGTCGGCCTGCAGCTGCATCGCCGCAAGAAAGACACCACGCTCTAACGCCCGCCCGACAAGCCGATCGAAATTCGCTTGTCGCGGGGCGGAACTCGGCCCGCCTGCACCGATTACCCCGTTGTGAAACTGGAACAATCGTGAGGAGCAAGCGATGGCACAGGCCATTCCCCGCAGCCAACAGACCTTGAAGAAGGACGAGACGGTCAATCTGATCGCCGCCACCAAGGTCAACGGCACCAAACTCTTCAACCGCAAGGGCGAGCGCGCCGGCGAAGTCGAGGACATCATGCTAGACAAGGTCTCGGGCCATGTCGCCTATGCCGTGGCGGCCTTCGGCGGCTTCCTCGGCCTCGGCGAGACGCGGCGCGCGATCCCCTGGAGCGTGCTGCGTTACGACACCAGCCTCGACGGTTACGTCGCCGATGTCGATGACTCGGTGCTGAAAGACGCACCCAATGAGATCCCGTCGAACGATACCTATTACCGGGACCTCGACTGGAACTCGCGGGTCTACAGCCACTTCGGCGTCCCGCCCTACTGGATCTGATCCATCGCCGGTGCGTCGATGGGGCGCGCCGGCTTTTTCCAAGCAAGAGGAAGCATCATGAGCAAGTTCAAGACCGGCCTGCTGGCCGGCGGTTTCGTCGCGGCGATTGCCGCCACGCCGGCGCTCGCGCAGGATTCCACCACCGCCCCGGCCAAGCCGGCGGCGCCGGTCAGCACCGAGGCCTCCACCAATGTCGGCGTCGGCGCGGTCGATGCCGGCAAGCTGATCGGCGAGGATGTGGTCGACGCCAACGGCAAGACGGTCGGCGAGATCGAAAGCGTCATCGTCGACACCAAGGGCAAGGTGACCTCGGTGGTCCTGGATGTCAGCGGCTGGCTGGAATCCGAGAAGCGGATCTCCGTGCCCTGGACCGATCTGAAGGCGGATGCCGACGGCAATATCCACAGCAGCATCACCAAGGAATCGGCGCAGGCCGCGGCCGGCTACAAATACCGCGCCGAGACCAATCGCGGCAAAGTGCTGAACGATTCCGGTCAGGTCTACGCCGCCGACGGCACCCAGGAGCCGACGACCGCGCAAACCACCGCGGCCGACGCCAATCGTCCGGCGGCGCTGAACGCCGACGGCTCGATCAACGCCAGCAAGGTCGTGGGCGTCAACGTGATCAACAATGCCAACGACACTGTCGGCGAGATCAGCGAAGTGCTGCTGGATGATTCCGGCAAGGTCTCCGGCGTGGTCGTCGATGTCGGCGGTTTTCTCGGCATCGGCACCCATCCGGTGAAGCTGGCCTGGAACCAGGTGAAGATGGTGAACCAGGACGGCAAGCTCCAAGCCGTGGTCAACATGGACAAGAATGCGCTGAAGCAGATGCCGGAGTACAAGACGAACGGCTGAGGCTGCGCAGCTTCTTGAGAACGAAAGCGGCCGGTGGAAGAAATTCCGCCGGCCGCTTGTTTTCGAAGCCTATCCCAAGCCTTGGGATGACGACCGAGTTTGAGGAGGCAGCGGAGACTAAGCCGTGAGACCGTCGTGCGATTGCCGGAGCTCGTCGAGCGGCGAGACCGGGAAGACCTCGACGGTGCGGAACTCGAGCGCGCCGGTCGCGCCGCCGACCTCCAGCGCATTCTCGAATATGTTGATGATGTCCTGGCGCTGGTTGCGCGACAGCCGGCTGCGGCTGCGGATCATCAGGTCGAAGCGCCGGCCGCGGATCAGGCCGTCGAGCTGGAAGGCGCCCAGCGCCGCGAAGTTGACATCGACCAGGAAGCGGGTGCCCTGGTCCTTCTTGTCCTTCTCGCTGCCCTCGCCGCCGGAATTGTGCCGGTAATAGAGGTTGATCTGGGTGAGGCCGACCCGCGGGTCATAGACCGGCAGAAACAGCGCGCGCCAATCGACCGCCGGGCGATCCTTGGCGAGATCGGCGAGCTGGGTGAACTCCTCCCTGAGGCGTTTCACCAGCTCCTCTTTCTCGATCGGGATCTTGCGCCCGGCGAGCATCGGCTGGAGCAGCCGCTCGACCTCGCCGCTGCGGTAGGCGCTGATCGCGGCGGCGAGTCCGGCCGCCAGCCGCGGCCCGGTCTGCGGGATGCCCGGTGGCGGGGGATTGTCGGGATCGCTCGGCGCCCCGACCGGCACCCCGCGCAGCACCGCGATCAGGTCGTCGAGCGCCGGCCAGCGGTTCGAGAGATAAAGCAAGGCCTGCTGCGGGCTGGTGATCGGCGGCAAGGGTGCTGCGGCCGGCGGCGCGACCGGCTCCAGGACCAGTGCCACCTGCGCGCCGACCGGCAGGCGCGTGCGCTCCTGCATCATCAGGGCGCCCGCAGGCGTGTCGATCACGGCATGGCCGGCGCGGGTATAGCCCAAAACCTTGCCGATCAGCGGCGCAGCACTTCCGGTGAGCCGCGCCGCCTCGGGCGCGATCTCGATCTCGCCGCCCTTGGTCGGCAGCACCGCGACGACGTGCAGCGTGAGCTCGCTTCCCGCCGTCAGCAGGGTCGGCATCGCCGGGAGCGTCGGCGCGGACTGCTGCGTGCCGGCGAGGAATTGCGCGAGCAACGGACCCGCGGCCGAGGTCAGCGCCACCGGCATCGCACCCGGCGGCGTATTGGCCGCCGTAATGCTGCCGGGCGGCAGGCTGGGGGCGGAAACACCGCCCGCCGGCACAGTTGCGACCGGCGGGCTACCGGGCGGAACAGGGGCGGCCGGGATCGGCGTGCCCGCCGGCAGCGGTGCCGCGCTCTTCGGAAGCAGGGTCTCGGCCGTATCCGCCGCCGCGAACAAGGCGGCGATCCGCGTCGCGACATCGGGCTGCAGGATCGTGGCGCCGCCGTTCGGCTGCGCGACCGGCGCCGGCAATGGCGAGGTGCCGGGACCACCGGTGACTTGCGGCTTCGCCCCGGTCGGCAGAGTTGAAGGCGCCGGCGTGGCGGAAGGCAAACTGCCCGAGGGCAGGGTCGTTGTTGGCATCGTGGCGGACGGCAGCGTTGTCGTCGTCTTCGTCGCCGATCCCTGCGGCAGCGGGTTGGGCCCGTCGGGATCGGCCGGCGCGACAATGGGACCGCTCGGCAGCGGTTGCGGTGGATGCGGCTCGATCAATGCCCGGGCCTGGGCGAGGATTTGCGCCTTCTGCGCGGCGTCGGGCGGTGCCGAGATCGGCGGGCTCGGCGCGGTGAAGGGCTCGATCTCCACATCCGGCGTCGGCAGCAGCGAGGCGACCGGCGGCGCCTGCACGACCACCGCCTTGACGCTGCTGCCCGCGATCTGGATCGATGGCGGCGCGGCCGGGCGCGCCGCCGGCTCGGTCTTGGCCTTATGCGCGGCCGCACCGGCAGCGCCGCTCGAAGCGGTTGCGGCGGAGCTCGCGCTACCGGCGCCGCTGCTGCTGGTCTGGTTGGCCTTCTCGGCGTTCCGGTTGCCGGCTTCGACCGCGAGGATCAGCACCTGCAAGCGATCGCCGCCGGCATTGCGGACTTCGAGCGTCACCTGGCTGCCGGCGGGAATCGCCGCATTGGTGGCGACGCTGACCGTGCCCTTGTCGGTGGCGATGGTGGTCAAGCCGTCGCTGCCCTTGCCGAGCACCGTGCCTTTGAGGATGGTGCCCGTCACCAGGCTGAGCAGGCTGCGCGGCGGATCCGGCACGACGCCGGACATTACGTTGGGCCCGGTCGAGGTGCCGGGGAGGTGGCGGGTGATCGGGTTGAAGAGGTCGCTCACGCGCCGCGCCTGGCGGAGGTCTGCTCGCCGCCGCTGACCTCGAACACCTTGCGGGCCAGCGCCTCGATGTCGGTCGCGGCCGGGCTGCTCGGATGCCGCACCAGCAGCGGCGTCTGGGTCGAGATTGCGTCGCGCACCTTGGGGTCGCGGCGGATCACGCCCAGCAGCGGGACGCGGCGTTTGAGGAATCGCTCGCAGGCCTTGGAGAGAGTCTCATAGGTGCGCTGGCCGATCTCGCGGCTGGACGCCATGTTGACCACGACGCCCATCGGCGTCTCCTTGTGCTGCTCCTGGGCGTCGAGCGTCACCATCTTGATCAACGCATAGGCATCGGTCAGCGCGGTCGGCTCGTCGGTGGTGACCACCAGGCAGAAGCCGGCGCGGCTGGCGAGATAGCGCACCGGGCGCTCGATGCCGGCGCCGAGATCGACCACCACACGGCCATAGGAATCGCCGACCGTGCGCAGGCCCTGCGCCAGCGCCTGCAGCCGGTTGATCGGCATGCTGGCAAGGCTGCCGGAGCCGGAGCGCCCGGCGATCAGGTCGAAGCCGCCGCTCGGATAGTTGATGACGGCGCGGCTCAAGGGCAGGTGGCGCTCGAGCGCGGTGCCGAGGTCCATGCCGGGCTGGATGCCGAGCTGCACGTCGATATTCGCCAGGCCGAGATCGCCGTCGAACAGCAGCACGCGCTGGCCGAGCTTGGACAGCGCCTGGGCAAGGCTGATGCTGAGCCAAGTCTTGCCGACGCCGCCTTTGCCGGAGGCGACGGCGATGACATTGGCGATCGGTTCATCCGACGGCGGTGTCGCCGTGCGGACGGGTGACTCACTCATGTTTTTGATCCCACTGGTCGCTTCCGGCTTCCGCTTGCCCCCTCGGAACCCGGCTTCTTACGCGCCACCTCGCCCTGGCGGCCAAAATTTGGCCGTTCCCCATCTGCTTCATGGGCGACTCGCGCGGTGGTAGCGCTATTTTGCGCGCGTTTCGGCGCTTCCGCCATCTCTTGCGGCATCAGCAGCCGGGCCAGCGCATCGGCCCCGAAGAACATCAGGCCATTGGCGATTTCCGGGGAAACCCCGAATTCCGCATAGCCCAGCTGTCCGCCTTCTGCACAAGCAAGCAGCGCGCCATACCGACGGGCGGCGTCGATCCGGGTCGCGATCAGCCGCTGGCAGCCGATCTCCGAGAACAGCTGCCCCAATTCGGCGGATTCCGAGACGTCGCCGCCGGCGGCCAGGGTCAGGACCGGCTCGGCCTTCACCGACGCGGCCAGGTCGGCCAGCGCCGCCATGTCGTCGGGTTTCAGCGGGTTGATCCCGGCGGTGTCGATCAGCACCAGGGCGCCCTCGGGTGCTGCGCCGACCGCACGCTTGAGCGCCCCGGCGTTCTTGGCTTGGTAGGCGGTGATCCCCATGGCCTTCGCATAGGTCGCGAGCTGGTCGATTCCGCCCGCCTTGGCGAGGTCGCACGTGATGGCGACGACCGGCCATTTCTGCGCCCGGGCGCCGGCGGCGAGCTTGGCGAGCGTGGCGGTCTTGCCGGCCCCGGGCAGGCCGACCAGCATGATCGGGCGCTCCGGCCGGTTCTGCAGGATCGGGCTGTAGGTGAAGCGGGAGCGGAGCGCGGCGCCCAAAGCCTGGCGCGGATTCTCCAACAGGAAATTCTCGGCCAGGGTCAGCAGCCGTTCGGTCAGCAATTCCGGCACGCGGTGGAAGTCGAGCGCGCCGGCGATCGCGTCCATCGGCTCGACGGCGAGCAGGGGTGCCGGCTCCAGGATCGCGGCGCGATCCAGCGCGGCCGTGATCTTGACCTGCTTGCCCGCGGTCTCGGTGCTCAGGATCACGGCATCGGGACCGAGCTCATCGCGCACCAGGCGGATGGCTTCACTCATATTCGCGGCGCTGAAGGTTCGAAGTCGCATGGGGCTATCTTAGTACCAGGTCGCCCGCCGCGCGATCAGATCTGCCCAAGGGTACGGATCTTCGCCTTCGCGTGGATCTCGTTCTGCGACATCACCATGGTGGTCGCCCGGAAACGCTCGATGATCTGCCGGACGAAGGGGCGGATCCCGGGGCTGGTCAGTAGGACCGGAGACTCACCCATGATGGCGAAACGCTCGAAGGTCTGGCGCACCGACTGGATGAACTGCTGCAGCTGGGTCGGCGGCATGACCAGGTGGCGCTCCTCGCCGTCGCCGGCGATCGAATCCGCGAAGGCCTGCTCCCATTCCGGCGACAGGGTGACCAGCGGGATGATGCCGCCGGCATCGGTGGCGGAATCCGAGATCTGGCGGGCGAGGCGCGCGCGCACATGCTCGACGATCGAGGTGATGTTGCGGGAATAGCCGCAAGCCTCGGAGATGCCTTCGAGCACGTTCGGCAGGTCGCGGATCGAGACCCGCTCGCCGAGCAGGGTCTGCAGCACGCGCTGCACCCCGCCGACCGAAATCTGGCTCGGTACCAGGTCGGCGACCAGCTTCTGCTGTTCCTTCGGCAACTCGTCCAACAGCTTCTGCGTCTCGGCGTGAGACAACAGCTCGGACATGTTGTCCTTCACGATCTCGGTCAAGTGGGTGGTGATCACGGTTGCGGGATCGACCACGGTATAGCCGCGGAACAGCGCTTCCTCGCGCGCTGAAGGATCGACCCACATCGCCGGCAATCCGAAGGCTGGCTCGGTGGTCTCTTCACCGGCCATGCCGATCTTGTCGCCGCGCGGGTCCATGACCATGATCATGTTGGGGCGCAGGTCGCCGCGGCCGGCCTCGATCTCCTTCACCCGCACGATGTAGGAGTTGGCGTTGATCTGCAGGTTGTCCTGGATGCGCACCGCCGGCAGGATGAAGCCCATCTCGGTCGCGAGCTGGCGCCGCAGCGCCTTGATCTGGTCGGTCAGGCGATGGCCGCGCTCGGTGTTGATGAGGCCGAGCAGGCCGTAACCCAGCTCGAGCCGGATCGCGTCGATGGTGAGCGCGGTCGAGATCGGCTCTTCCAGAACCGGTGCCGCGGCCTCCTTCTTCTTCTGCTCCTGAACCTGGGTGACGGCCGCGCGCTTCTCCTTGCGGGTCAGCAGGAAAGCCGCGCCGCCGGCCAGCAGCGCCAGCACCAGGAAGGGCAGGGCCGGAATGCCCGGCAGCAGGCCCAGCAACGCCATCAGGAAGGCGGCGAGGCCGAGCGCCAGCGGGTGGCCGGAGAGCTGCTTGAACAGCGCCTTGTCGGTCGAGCCGACCATGCCGGCCTTGGTGACCAGCATGCCGGCGCCGGTCGAGACGATCAGCGCCGGGATCTGGCTGACCAGGCCGTCGCCGACGGTGAGCAGCGTGTAGGACGTCGCGGCGTCGTTGAGGGTCAGGCCCTGCTGCACCACGCCGATGATGATGCCGCCGACGATGTTGATGAGGACGATGACCAGGCCGGCGATCGCGTCGCCGCGCACGAACTTGGCGGCGCCGTCCATGGCGCCGAAGAAGTTGCTCTCGTCCTCGAGCTGCTTGCGGCGGGCCTTGGCTTCGGTCTCGTCGATCAGGCCGGCGGAGAGATCGGCATCGACCGCCATCTGCTTGCCGGGCATCGCGTCCAAGCTGAAGCGTGCCGAGACTTCGGCGATACGGCCGGAACCCTTGGTGATGACGACGAAGTTCACCAACACCAGGATCGCGAACACGATGATGCCGATGACGTAGTTGCCGCCCATGATGAAGCCGCCGAAGGCCTCGATGACATGGCCGGCGGCGGCGGTCCCCTCGTGGCCGTGCGACAGGATCAGGCGGGTCGAGGCCAGGTTCAGGGAGAGGCGCAGCATGGTGACGACCAGCAGCACCGTCGGAAAGGTCGAGAAATCGAGCGGCTTTTCGATCAGCAGCACGACCATCAGCACCAGGACCGAGATCGTGATCGACAGAGCCAGCGAGATGTCGAGCAGCCAGGCCGGCATCGGGAAGATGAGGACGGTGAGGACCGCCATCATGCCCAAGGCGAACAGGATCTCGCCGCGCCGCAGGGTCGAGATCACCCGGTTCATGTTGAAGCCGCCACGCGCCGCGGCGGCATGCGGAGCGGCGTTGGATGCGGCGTTGCTGGCGTCGGACATTCTTTACTCGTTCCGGCTCAGGTAAGCGTTACGCTGGTCTTCAGGCGGAAGCCTGGTCGGGCTCGCCATGCGAGGGCGGGACCATGACGCCTTCCTCGCTGTACTGCTTCAGCTTGTTCCTGAGTGTGCGGATCGAGATGCCGAGGATGTTGGCGGCATGGGTCCGGTTGCCGAGGCAATGCGACAGCGTGTCGATGATGAGGTCGCGCTCGACCGCGGCTACGGTCTTGCCGACCAGCACCGCGGTGCCAGCGGCATCGACCGCCTTGGCCGCGGCGGCGTCGGCCGCGCTGGGCGCCGCTTCCGCCGCACGGGTCACCGGCAGGCCGCGGCCGCCGGTCAGCATGATGGCTTCCGGACCGATGATCGGGCCCTGGGCCAGGAGGACCGCGCGGTGCATGGTGTTCTCGAGCTCGCGCACGTTGCCGCGCCACTCATGCTCGCCGAGGATCTTCAGGACTTCCGGCGCGATGCCGTCGATCTTGATGCCGTTGGCTTCGCCGTATTTCTTGGCGAAATGCTCGGCCAGCACCGGGATGTCGCCAGGACGTTCACGAAGGGGCGGCAGCTCCAGCGACATCACGTTCAGGCGGAAGAACAGGTCCTCGCGGAACGTGCCCTTCTTCACCTCTTCCTGCATGTCGCGGTTGGAGGTGGCAACCAGGCGGAAATCGACCTTCACCGGGGACGAGCCGCCGACCCGGTCGATCTCGCGCTCCTGGATGGCGCGCAGCAGCTTGGCCTGCAGGCGGGGGTGCATTTCGCTGATTTCGTCGAGCAGCAGCGTGCCGCCGCTGGCTTCCTCGAACTTGCCGATGCGGCGCGCCACTGCGCCGGTGAAGGCGCCCTTCTCATGGCCGAACAGCTCGGATTCCAGCAGGTTCTCGGGGATCGCGGCGCAATTGACGGAGATGAACGGCTTCGACGCGCGCTTCGAATGGGCGTGGATGTAGCGCGCCATCACTTCCTTGCCGGTGCCGCTCTCGCCGGTGATCAGGATGCTGGCATCGCTCGGCGCCACCTGGTCGGCGAGCTTCAGCACGGCCTTCAGGTTCGGGTCGTTGAAGATGAAGGCGGAGCTCTCTTCGGCCACGGCGGCGAGGACAGCGGCGATCAGCTCGGCATCGGGCGGCAGCGGGATATACTCTTTCGCGCCGGCGCGGATCGCGCGGACCGCGATCTCGGACGAGGAGCCGATGCCGCAGGCGACCACCGGCAGGTTGATGCGCTCGCGCTTCAGGCTCTCGATCATGCGCTGGATGTCGAGGTTGACGTCGAACATGACGAGGTCGGCGCCCTGGCCGTTCCTGAGCGCGTGCATCGCCTGATCGACGTCGTTCACATGGGCGACCTTGGCGCCACGCGATAGGGCGATCTTGCCCGCCGCGCTGATATGGCCGTCCAGGGAACCGACAATAAGCAACCGCATCTTCCGTCTCCTTAGTCGAAATACTTCACCCGCTGGGTCGCGGGCAGAATGGTGTTGAGGACCAGCTCCAGCCGGCGGGGATTCTCCTGCCGTCCGATCGAGAGCGAGCCCAGGATGTAGATCTGGTTGATCAAGAGCTCGGTCGCCGAGTTGCGCTCGAGCTTGGAGGCGAGCGGCAGGAACACGACGTTGGCGAGCAGGGCGCCGTAAAGGGTGGTCAGCAGCGCCACCGCCATGGCCGGCCCGATCGATTCCGGGTTGTTGAGGTTGCCGAGCATCTGCACCAGGCCGACCAGGGTCCCGATCAGGCCCATGGCGGGCGCCACTTCCGCCGCGCGGCGCAGGATGCCGGCCGAGCGGACATGGCGCTGCATCATGGCATGGGTCTCGAAGGTGAGATTCCGCTCGATCTCCTCGACCGCGATGCCGTCCACCAGCATGGTCATCGAGCGGTGCAGGAATGGCTCGGGGCGCAGGCCATAGAGCTCGGCCTGCAGCTGCAGGATGCCGCGGCGGCGGGCGCGCTCGGCCAGCTGCAGCATGCGCATTGCGGCGTCGTTCGGGGTCTGGCCGGAGCGGATCAGCGTGCGCAGCATGATCGGCTGCGCCTGCCAGACTTCCTGGAGCGAGTAGCTCACCATGGTGACGGCGAAGGTGCCGGCGACCACCAGCAGGACCGCGGGAATGTTGACGAAGGGAATGTTGATGAGGCTGATCGCGGTGCCTTCCATCAGGATGGCGACGACGATCAGGCCGATCGCGCCGAACAGCCCGAAGAAGGTCGCGAAGTCGACTCCGCCCTGGCGTGGCGCGATGCGCACCGGTGCGTCGCCGCGCCGGGTGAAGGAATCGGCGTCGAACCGGTTTTCGCCGCGATCGCCTGCTGCTTCAGCCATGGTTTGGTTCCCGCTTCAAGGGTCGCGCCGCGCTCAAGCGCGATCGGTCTTGATGATTTCGGTCATGGTCACGCCGAGGCGGTCTTCCACGACCACGACCTCGCCGCGGGCGACCAGGCGGTTGTTGACATAGATGTCCACCGCCTCGCCGACCTTGCGGTCGAGTTCCACGACCGCGCCGCGGCCGAGCTTCAGCAACTGGCTGACCTGCATCTGGGCCCGGCCCAGCACCGCGGAGACCTGGACCGGCACGTCGTAGACGGCGTCCAGCTCCTTGGAGGAACCGCGGCTGCCTTCGCCGCTGCTCTCCTGGGCCTCGCCGCCGCCGGCATTCTCGAACTCGGTCAATTGCAGATTTTCTTCGTCGCCCATTTGAAACTCCTATCAATCCGCCACAGCGGAAATGTCGTCGTCTTTCGAAATCAACGCCTGTTCCATCGCCGCTTCGATCGCCTTCCAGATATCGTCGGCACTCCTGATCATGCCGCCCTGGCTCCACTCGATCTTGCAGTCGCCGGGCTTCAAGCCTTCTTCACCGGCCACCACGATGCGGCCTTCGAAGCCGCGCGACTGCGCCAGCGCTTCCACTTCGGTCTTCAGCGTCTCGGCCAGGCCGCTCGCGACCTTGACCGTGAAACGCGGCTCGGTCCTGAGCTGATCGAGGCAGCGCCCGAGCAATTCCTTCACCTCTTCCAGCCCGTGCTGGCGCGCGAACTCCGGAAACAGCCGCCGCACCATCGCCAGGCTGAGCTCCAGCGTGGTCTCGCGCAGCTGACCGGCGGCCGCCTGGACCTCGCCGTCCACCTTGGCGAAGTGCTGGGCGATCGCACCCAGCGCCGTCGCGGTCTGGCGCTCGGTCTGCGCCGTCGCCTCGGCCTTGCCCTTGGCCAGGCCCTCGGCCATGGCGGCCTTGCGGGCCTCGGCCACCGCGGCCGCCAGCTCCTCCTCCGAGAAGGTCGGCGGGGGCGGCGGCGGCGGCAGGTCTTCCACCACGATCTCCGGCTCGGGCTTCGGCGCCACCACGCGCGGCGCGTCGAAGTCGTTGTCGAAGGTGAATTTGCGGACCACGGCCACTGTTTCAGCCCTAGTAGATCAACTCGTCTTCGCCCTTCTTGTCGGAAAGGACGATTTCGCCCTTCGCGGCAAGCTCCTTGGCCATGTTGACCATGGCCATCTGCGCCTCTTCGACGTCGCGCAGGCGGACCGGGCCCATTGCCGCCATGTCCTCGCGCAGCATCTTCGACGCGCGCTCCGACATGTTGTTGAGGAACAGCGCCTGCAGCTCCGGCGAGGCGCCCTTGAGGGCCATCGGCAGCTTCGCCTTGTCGACGTTGCGGAGCAGGGTCTGGGCGCCGCCCGGATCCAGCTTGCCGAGGTCGTCGAAGGTGAACATCAGCGACTTGACCTTCTCGGCGGAGTCGCGGTTGCGCTCCTCGAGGGCGGTCATGAAGCGCTGCTCGGTGCCGCGGTCGAGGTTGTTGAAGATCTCGGCGATCATCTCGTGGGCGTCGCGGCGGCTGGAGCGCGCCAGGTTCGACAGGAACTCGTTGCGCAAGGTCCGCTCGACGTCTTCCAGCACGTCCTTCTGGATCGCCTCCATGCGCAGCATGCGCATGACCACTTCCATCGCGAAGGCTTCCGGCAAGGTCGCCAGTACGCGCGAGGCGTGGTCGGAGCGCACCTTGGAGAGCACGACGGCGACGGTCTGCGGATATTCGTTCTTGAGATAATTCGCCAGCACGCTTTCGTTCACGTTCGAAAGCTTGTCCCACATGGTGCGGCCGGCCGGACCACGGATCTCCTCCATGATCGCATCGACCTTGGTCTTGTCGAGCACCTTGGCGAGCAGGCGTTCGGTGGTCTCGAAGGTGCCGGTCATGCCGCCGGTCGAGGAGATCTGGTCGGCGAACTCGACGAACAGCCGCTCGATCACCGTCGAGGAGACGGTGCCGAGGTTGGCCATGGTCTGCGAGATCTCCTTGATCTCGTCGTCGTGCATCAGCGCGAAGATCTTCGCGGCGCTCTCCTCGCCCACCGACATCAGCAGCAGGGCGGACTTCTGGGCCCCGGTCAGCGCACGATAATCGTCTTTGGCACGCATTCTCTTGTCCTCTTCCCCGGCCTACTGGTCCGCGTTCATCCAGCCGCGCATGATGTTCATGGCTTGCTCCGGATGCTCGTTCACGAGGTCGCTGATCCGCTTCAGCGAGGAGGCGCGGACCCGGCCTTCCACCTGGTTGATGTCGATCATCTGGTCGATCTCCTCGGCCATGTTGTCGGCCTCGAGCATGCCGTCGGCGGCGCTCATGCCGGGCAGGGCGGCGACACCGCCCGGACCGGGGATCGCCAGCGCCGCGGCGGCGCCCGGCGGCAGCGCGGCTCCGGCCGGACCGGCCAGGGCCAGGCCCGGCTGCGCCACGCCCGGCAGGGCGAGCAGGCGGTTGAGGAGCGGGCGGACCACCAGCAGCAGCACCAGCACCGCGATCACCGAGAGCACCAGCAGCTCGGCGATCCGCATCAGGTCCTGCTTCTCGAAGCCCATGATCTCGAAGGGCAGCGCCGCGGTCGCGTCCGGCGCGGTGAACTGCATGTTGACGACCTCGACCACGTCGCCGCGCTTCTGGTCGAAGCCGATCGAGGACTTCACCAAGGTCGCGATCTGGTCGAGCTCGGCCTGCGGGCGCGGCGCGTAGACCTGGTTGCCGTTCGCGTCCGTCGTATAAGTGCCGTCCACCAGCACCGCGGCGGAGATCCGCTTCACGTTGCCGGACTGCTTGACCTCGACCTGCGTGGTCTTGGAGATCTCGTAGTTGACGGTCTCCTCGTTGCGCTGGTTCTGCGACTGGCTGTTGGAGCCGGCGCCGCCCTGCTGGGCCGGCGGGTTCGGGATGTTGTTGGCGACCGAGACGTTGTTTTCCTGCTGGCGCTCGTTGCTGCTGTCGTTCTCCTCCACGGTCTGGGTGGAGCGGACGACCTGGCCGTCGGGATTGAAGTTCTCGGTGTTGGTGGTGACCTGGTTGAAGTCGAGGTCGGCATTGACCTCGGCGCGGATCTTGTCCGGGCCGAGGGTCTGGGCCAGCAGGTCCTCGATCGAGCGGGTGAGGCGGGTCTCGTAGGAGCGCCGCATGTCCTCCATGCTGGCGCTGTCCTGGCCGTCGCCGCCGTCGGCGCCGCGCGCCAGCAGGTTGCCCTTGTTGTCGATGACCGAGACGTTGTTGGCCTTCATCCCCGGAATGGACGAGGAGACCAGGTGCTGGATCGCGCTCACCTGCTCCTTGTCGAGGGTCGAGCCCTGCAGGATCAGCACCACCGAGGCGGTGGGCTCGGCCTGGTCGCGGGAGAACAGCTCGCGCTTCGGCATGACGAGATGGACGCGTGCCGACTTCACCTGCTTCAGCGAGCGGATGGTGCGCGAAAGCTCGCCTTCGAGCGCGCGGATCTGGTTGATCTGCTGCACGAAGTTGGTGGTGCCGAGCGCGTCCGCGCGGTCGAAGATCTCGTAGCCGATCGAGCCGCCGCTGGGGATGCCTTCGCCGGCGAGGCTGAGGCGGAGTTTGGTCACCTGGTCCTGCGGCACCAGGATCTCGGCGCCGTCGGCCTTCAGCTGATAGGGAATGTTCTGGGTGTCGAGGCGCTGCACGATCGCCGAGGAATCGCTGGGATCGAGGCCGCTGTAGAGCAGGCCATAGCCGGGCGAGGTCATCCGCGCCACGACGAAGACGAAGAACGCAATCAGCGCAAAGCCGATGGCGCCCAGGCTGGCCAGCCGGAGCGGTCCGAGGTTGCGCAGGGTCTGCAGCAGCGAGTTCACGTCGTTCACCTTCTTTGCCGCGCCACGATCGTCACCGAAGCGAGCCGTTCAAATCCGTCGCAAATGCTCCGAAAACACCGATAAAATTTTAGGCGAATCTCGGGTTTCCAATCGCACAGCGGCTTCCGCGGGGGGCAAAATATGCCGCCACCTCCTAAAGAAAGATTAACACCGGGAAATTCTTGCCTAGCGCGGGCGATTCGGTCGGTCGGCCGCCAAATCCCCGTCGGAAGGGCCGAACCGGGGCCGTGGCGGCCGCCGGCTTTACCCATCCTTAAGCGCCGAACCGCTACTTTCGCGATCAGGGAACGCAGGCAATCTCGACGCGCCATCTGGCGGCCCAACACGTCGACAGCGGATCATCACAGTATGAATCTAGGGACTGAAGGCGGAGCCCAGACCGTTGTTGCGGGCGTGACAGCGCCCCGCAGCCACGCCGGCGCCGACCGCGCGCTCGACACCCTTGAGCGGGTCCTGGGCGAGATCGGCCAGGCCGCCCGCATGACCGAGGGCACCTTCGTCGGCATCGGCCAGCGCCTGGAATCCTCGATCAACACCATCGACGGCCTGACCGCGACCTTCAAGACCCTGATGGAAGAGCTCGGCAGCGACGCGCTGGTGCAGGCCACCGCGGACCTCTCGCAGGTCTCGGCCCGGATCGGCGCGCTGGCCCACGCCCCGCGCGACAGCGAAGCGGTGCTGGGCAAGATCGCCGGCTTGACCGAGGCGATGACCGGCCGGGTCGGCCGGATGCGCAAGGCGGTGCAGGCGGTGGACGTGCTCGCGGTCAACGCCAAGATCGCCGCCGCCCATCTCAGGACCGGCGGCGAGGGCTTCGCCACCTTCGCCGAGGAGATCACCCGCGCGATGAAGGTCGCCGAGGAGAATCTCGACGGCTTCGCCGAGCAGCTCGACGCGATGGCGGAGCGGCTCAAGGCCGCGACCGCCAACCAGCGCGCCTTGTCGCAGCAGCGCGACCAGGCGATCCGCACCATCCCCGACCAGCTGGCCCGCAGCGTTTCGGCGATCGCCGGCCGCCGCCGCCAGGCCGAGAGCACCGCCGCGGCGATCCAGCAGAAGACCGTCGAGGTCGGAACGCGGGTCGGCACCGCGGTGATGGCGATGCAGATCGGCGATACCAGCCGCCAGCGCATCGAGCATTCGGAATTCGCGCTGACCCTGGTCGCACGCCTGTTCGGCCGCGCCACCCGCAGCGCCGTCGATTTCGACCTCGCTGCGGTCCCGGCCGAAGAGAAGCATCGGCTGCTGGATGCGATCGGCGCCCTCTCTCTGGCCCAGCTCACCGACACCGCCGAGGAGCTCGACGACCAGTTGGGCGAGATCGCGGCGTCGCTCGGCCAGCTGGCCGGCGACGCGCATGAGATCGCCGGGCTCGGCCAGCAGACCTATTCCTCCGACGGTGCGCAGAGTGGGCGTGTGGCGGCCGGCAGCTTCCTCTCCGAGCTGGAAGAGGATGTGCGCCATGCCCGCGGCCTGCTCGAGGATCTCGGCAATGCCCAGACCGAGGGCGACGGCGTCATGGCCGGCGTGCTCGAGACCACCAAGGCGCTGGTGCGCAACATCAGCGCGATCCAGTCCCTGGAATCCGACATCCGCCTGATGGGCCTCAACACCACCTTGCGCAGCAGCCGCCTCGGCAACGAGGGCAGGGCGCTGACCGTGATCGCCCAGGAGCTGCGCACCTGCTCGAATCTCACCGCGACCGAGGCCGAGGCGGTGCTGGCCGATCTCGACGCCATGGTCGCCGCCGCCGGAACCTCTTCCGGCGCCGACCCGGAACGCCGCCTGGCCGAGATCACCGATCTCACCAACATCCTGGTGACCTCGGTCGATCGCCTGTCGCAGACCGCGAACGCGCTCTCCGCCGCCTTGGGTGCGCTCGACCGCGACAGCAGCAGTGTTGCCGAATCCCTGCAGCAGACCTCCAGCGAGATCCGCGCCAAGGCGGAGATCGGCGCCATCCTGAAACAGGCCTCGGCCGCGCTCGCCGGCGTGCAGAGCGGCGCGCCGCTCGACGAGGAGATGGGCGATCCCGGCGGCATCCTCGCCGCCATCTTCGGCAAGTACACGATGGCCCGCGAACGCGAGGTCCATGCCCGCGTGCTGAAATGCGAGCTCCCCGCCGTCACCGAAGCGCCCGCCGCCGCGGACGACGACATCTTCTTCTGACGAAGGCAACGCTTCCTTGATCGTCATGGTCCGCGCAGGCGGACCATCCACGAATTTGCATCCGTCGCTCTGAAGAGAAGATGGCGTGCAGCGGAACTCGCTCTAGGAAGCCGCTGGCAGCTTTTCGTGCTCGGCGAGCCAGCGGACGAAGGCCTCGCCGGTCCCGGTGTTGAACACCAGCAGCCGGCCGCGCTCGCCGCCGGTGCGCCGTCCCGCCACGGGAATCCCGCGCCGCGCCAGCTCGCCCAAGGCAAAGGCGACGTTGTTGCTGCCGACCGTGCCTTCGCCGCCGACCGGCAGCACCGCGGCGCCGCCGAACACCTTCGCCTCCAGGCTGCGCAGATGCGCGCCGAGGTCGAGCACGCCTTCCAGCAACTCCAGCATCGCGGTTTCGCCATAGCGGGCGCCGGCGCCGCCCTTGGGCAGCACGAAGTGATTGAGGCCGCCGATCCGGCGGTCCTTGTCCCACAGGGTGACCGAGACGCAGGAACCGAGCACGGTGGTGACCAAGGTCGGCTCCGCCCTGCAGATGACGTCGCCCGGGGAGAGGAACACCTTGCGGATGTCGGGTTCGGCCAAGGCCATCACTGCCTGCCGATCCGGACGATCTCGCCGGCGAGACTCTGCAGCGGCATGATCTTGTCGGCGGCGCCCCGCGCGATCGCCTCCTTCGGCATGCCGAAGACGACGCAGCTGGCCTCATCCTGGGCGATGGTAGTGGCGCCGGCCTCCTTCATCTCGGAAAGGCCGCGGGCGCCGTCGTCGCCCATGCCGGTCATGATGATGCCGACCGCATTCGCCCCGGCATAGCGCGCGGCGGAGCGGAACAGCACATCGACCGAGGGGCGATGGCGCGTCACCAGCGGCCCGTCCTTGACCTGCACGTAATAGCGCGCGCCGCTTCGTTGCAGCAGCGTGTGCTTGTTGCCCGGCGCGATCAGCACCTGGCCGCGCAGCACGGTGTCGCCGTCGCGCGCCTCTTTCACCTCGACCGCGCAAAGGCCGTTCAGCCGGCGCGCGAAGGCCTCGGTGAATTTCTCCGGCATATGCTGGACGATGACCACGCCGGGGCAATCCGGCGGCAGGTCCTCCAGCACCACGCGCAGTGATTCGGTGCCGCCGGTCGAGGCGCCGATGCAGATGATCCGCTCGGTGGTGCGCGCCATGGCGGCGCCCTTGGGCGGCGGCAGCATGGCGTCCGCCGTCAGTTTCTTCTGCGCGCCGCGCCGCTCTTCCGCATTGCGGGTGCGCGGCACGTTCTTGAGGCGGGCGTGGCCCGCCGCCTTCACCACGTCGCAGATCCGGATCTTGGAATCCTCGAGGAACTTCGGGATATCGACCCGCGGCTTCAGGATCACATCGACCGCGCCGGCCTCCAGCGCCTGCATCAAGGTCTCCGAGCCTTCCTCGGTCAGCGACGAGCACATCACCACCGGGATCGGCCGCTGCTGCATGATCTTCCTGAGGAAGGTGATGCCGTCCATGCGCGGCATCTCGACGTCGAGGGTGATGACGTCGGGGATCTCATCCTGGATCCGCTTCGCGGCGACGAAGGGATCCGATGCCGTTCCCATCACCTCGATGCTAGGATCAGATTCCAGGATCCGGGTGAGCGTCTCGCGCACCGACGCCGAATCGTCGACGACCAGGACTCGCAGCTTTTGCATGGCACTCAGTTTCGGCGAAACACCGTCGGACCGGCAAGGGTCAGCGGCAGGTCGAATCCGGCCAAGGTCTCGGAATGGCCCATGAAGAGATAGCCGCCCGGCCGCAGATGGCTGCATAGCCGCTGCAGCACTGCGTTCTGGGTCGGCTTGTCGAAATAGATCAGGATGTTCCGGCAGAAGATGACGTCGAAGTCATTGTCCAGCGGATAGCTCGTGTCCATCAGGTTCAATCGCGCATACTGCACCCGGGCGCGCAGCTCCGGGACGATGCGGGCGAGGCCGCGCTTCGGATTCTTGTCGCGCAGCACATAGCGCTGGTAGAGCGCATCCGGCACCGGCGCCATCATGGCTTCCGGATAGATGCCGGCGACCGCGGTCTCCAGCACCTGGGTGCAGAGATCGGTCGCGAGGATCTCGTATTCGAAACCGCGGTTGCGCGCGGCGAACTCGGCCAGCACCATCGCCAGGGTATAGGGCTCGGCGCCGATCGAGCTCGCCGAGCTCCAGACCTTCACCGACTTCTTGCCGGCGCGGTGGCGCGCGACGTCGGCGAGCACGCTCTCTTCCAGGATACGGAAGTGATCGGGCTCGCGGAAGAACTCGGTCTTGTTGGTGGTGACGGCGTCGATCAGGTGGACCTGCTCGTCATCCAGGCCGCCTTCCTCGAACAGGTAATGGCAATATTGCGCGAAGGTCGCATAGCCGGTCGCCTTCAGGCGACGGCGCAGTCGGCCTTCGACCATGGTGAGCTTGTTCGGCGGCATCTTGATGCCGCTATAGCCCTGGATGAACTTCGCCAGCTTCTCGAAGTCCTTCCGGCTCAGGGAATTACCGTGGGAATTCCCGTGGGCATTCCCCGAGCCGGCACTCGCGGTGTTGCGCGTGATGGCGTTCATCACACGCGTTCGAACTCGGCGTCACGGGCATCGGCGCCGCCCGAGGTCATGTCGAGCGAGAAGCCGCCGCGGCCGTTGGCCCGCGCCTTCGCCTTGACCGGCGTCTTGGCGGGCGCCGACTCATTGGCATTGGCGTGGCCGTTGCCCTTCGCGGCCTTGGCCGGCTTCGGCGTCATGGCGACGACGTTCGGCCGCGCCGGAGCGGCGGCGCGGGCCGGCGCGGCGGCGCGGGTCTGGGTCGCCTGGTCGTTGGTGCGGAAATAGGCGATCGAGGACTGCAGCTGTTCGGCCTGGGCGGCGAGCTCTTCCGAGGTCGCCGACATCTGCTCGGAGGCGCTGGCGTTCTGCTGGGTCACCTTGTCGAGCTGCTGGATCGCCTGGTTGATCTGGTCCGAGCCGATGTCCTGCTCGCGGCAGGCGGCACTGATCTCGGAGACCAGCTCCGCCGTGCGCTTGATGTCGGGCACCAGCTTGGTCAGCATCTCGCCGGCTTCTCTGGCGACCTTCACGGTCTGCGAGGAGACGGTGCCGATCTCGGCCGCCGCCGCCTGGCTGCGCTCAGCGAGCTTGCGCACTTCCGAGGCCACCACCGCGAAGCCCTTGCCATGCTCGCCGGCGCGCGCCGCTTCCACCGCCGCGTTCAAGGCCAAGAGGTCGGTCTGGCGGGCGATCTCCTGGACGATGGTGATCTTCTCGGCGATGGTCTGCATCGCATCGACCGCCCGGCCGACCGCATCGCCGCTGGCCTGCGCATCGGTCGCGGACTGGCGGGCGATCTTCTCGGTCTGGGTGGCGTTGTCGGCGTTCTGCTTGATGTTGGAGGCCATCTCCTCCATCGAGGACGAGGCTTCCTCAGCGGCCGAGGCCTGCTCGGTCGCGCCCTGCGACAGCTCCTCGGCGCTCGACGACAGCTCCTGGCTCCCCGCCGAGACGTTGTCCGAGGCGCTCAGGGCATCGGCCACGACAACGCGAAGCTGCTCCACCATGCGGTTCACATGGCCGATCAGGTCGCCGATCTCGTCGTTGGGGACCTTCTCGATCGTGGTGGTGAGGTCGCCGTTCGCCACCGCCTGCGCGAGGTTGCCGGCGCGGGCGAGGCCGCGGCTGATGATCATCGAGATCCAGATGCCGGAACCGATCGCGACCAGCAGCGAGGCGACCACGGCGGCGATCAGCATCATGCGGTTGCGCTCGTAATCCGCTTCCGCGTCCAGCTTGGCCTGGTCCATGAAGGCCTGGCTGAGCGTCGCGATCTCCTCGAGTTGGGTCTCGCCCTGCTGAACCAGCGTGCGGCCTTCGCCTTCGGAAACCGCTTCCGCCTGCGCACGACCATCGACGCCGGCCATCAGGCTGCGGATCTTGTCCTGCACCGGCAGCCACTGCTCCCAGGTCGCCTGGAAGGCCACGAGCTTCTGCGCCGCCTCGTCATGCGCGACGGCGGAGAGCTTCTTCTGCAGCGCGACGCCGTCCTGCCGCAGTTTCTGGAGCCGGTTGTCGTATTCCTGCACCTGGCTCGGCGAGTCGGAGAGGATCATGTTCTTCTCGGCCCGCACCAGGGCCAGAAGGTTGATGCCGAGCTTCTCGGAGAGCGAGACCTCCTGGGCGGCGACGTCGACCAGCGAGTCGACCGAATCGCGCAGCGCCGCGAGGCCGCTGATCGCCACGAAGGAGGAGACTGCCGAGAGCAGGATGACCACGACGAAAGTCACCCCCAGCTTCAGTTTGATGGTTGCACGCATGGGTTTCGTTCCTTTCGCTAAAATCAGGCGGCGGTCTTGGTCTTCGCGGTGGCGCTGATCAGGGCCACGTCGCTCGATGAGAACAGCCGGGCTAGCTCGAAGATGATGACGAAGTTGTCGTTGCGCCGGCCGACGCCGGCGATGTAGTCGGAGCGCCACTGCAGGCCGATCGCCGGCGCCGGCTGGATCTCGCGGCGGTCGAGGGTGATGACCTCGATCACGCGGTCGGCGATCAGGCCGAGCACCAGATTCTGCTCACCAACCGTGAACTCCAGCACCAGGATGCGGGTCATCTCATTGGCGGCCTGCGCGGGGAGCCCCAGCTTCAGCCGGAGATCGATCACCGGCACGCCGCGGCCGCGGACGTCGATCAGCCCCGCCAGATAGCCGGGCGCTTCCGGGATGCGGAACATCGGCCGCATGTCCAGGATCTCCAGCACCGCATCGACCGGTACGGCGAACACCTCGCGGTCGATGCCGAGCGTCACGAATTGCGCGTCGTGGCTGTGGCTGGCTGCCGTGGGGGATTGCGCCATGGCGTCAGACCCTTTCGAACTCGGCGTCACGGGCATCGGCGCCGCCCGAGGTCATGTCGAGCGAGAAGCCGCCGCGGCCGTTGGCCCGCGCCTTCGCCTTGACCGGTGCCTTGGCGGGCGCGGTGGAATCGTTGGCATTGGCATGGCCGTTGCCTTTGGCGGCCGGCTTGGCCGCAGCAGCCGGTTTCGCCGGAGCGATATGCGCGACCGTCGGCCGGCTCCGCGCGGGTGCCCGGGTCTGGGTCGCCTGGTCGTTGGTGCGGAAATAGGCGATCGAGGACTGCAACTGCTCGGCCTGGGCGGCGAGCTCTTCCGAGGTCGCCGACATCTGCTCGGAGGCGCTGGCGTTCTGCTGGGTCACCTTGTCGAGCTGCTGGATCGCCTGGTTGATCTGGTCCGAGCCGATGTCCTGCTCGCGGCAGGCGGCACTGATCTCGGAGACCAGCTCCGCCGTGCGCTTGATGTCGGGCACCAGCTTGGTCAGCATCTCGCCGGCTTCTCTGGCGACCTTCACGGTCTGCGAGGAGACGGTGCCGATCTCGGCCGCCGCCGCCTGGCTGCGCTCAGCGAGCTTGCGCACTTCCGAGGCCACCACCGCGAAGCCCTTGCCATGCTCGCCGGCGCGCGCCGCTTCCACCGCCGCGTTCAAGGCCAAGAGGTCGGTCTGGCGGGCGATCTCCTGGACGATGGTGATCTTCTCGGCGATGGTCTGCATCGCATCGACCGCCCGGCCGACCGCATCGCCGCTGGCCTGCGCATCGGTCGCGGACTGGCGGGCGATCTTCTCGGTCTGGGTGGCGTTGTCGGCGTTCTGCTTGATGTTGGAGGCCATCTCCTCCATCGAGGACGAGGCTTCCTCGGCGGCCGAGGCCTGCTCGGTCGCGCCCTGCGACAGCTCCTCGGCGCTCGACGACAGCTCCTGGCTCCCCGCCGAGACGTTGTCCGAGGCGCTCAGGGCTTCCGAGACCACGCCGCGCAGCTTCTCCAGCATGCGTTCGAGCGCCTGGCCCAGGGTATCGCGGTCGGAGAGCGGCTTCGCCTCGACGGTGAGGTCGCCGTTGGCGATGGCGTCCGCGATACCCGCCGTGTTGCGCAGGTTGTCGGTCATGGTGTTGAGCGCATCGACCACATCCTTGATCTCGTCATTCGACTTGACCGCGATGGTCTGGTCGAGATCGCCGATGGCGACCGCGTTGGCGAGCTTGACCGCTTGGCCGAGGCCGCGGCTGATGGCGAGCGAGATCCAGACGCCGGCGCCGGTCGCGATCAGCAGCGAGGCGATCACGGCGGAGAGCAGCATCAGGCGCTCTTCCTCGTAATCCGTCTCCGCGTCCAGCTTGGCCTGCGCCATGAAGCCCTGGCTGATCGTGACGATCTCGTGCAGGTCGGCTTCCGCCTGCTTCACCAGGTTGCGGCCTTCGCCTTCCGAGAGTTCTTCCGCGGCGGTGCGGCCGTCGATCCCGGCCATCAGGCTGCGGATCTTGTCCTGCACCGGCAACCATTGCTCCCAGCTGGACTGGAAAGCGTCGAGCTTGGTCTTGGCCTCGCCTTCGGCGACGGCGGCGAGCTTCTCGTGGATCGCGACGCCTTCCTGGCGCAGCTTCTGGATCATGTCGTCGTATTGCCGGACCTGGCTCGGGTCGTTCGCCATGATCAGGTTCTTCTCGGCGCGCACCAGCGCCAGCAGGTTGATCGCGGAATCCTGCGACAGCGCAACCTCCTGGGCGGCGCCGTCGACCAGTTCGTCCACCGAATCGCGCAGCGAGCCCAGGCCCGCGATCGCAAAGGCGGCCGAGATCGCCGAGAGCAGGATGACCACCAGGAAGGCGATCCCGAGCTTCAGTTTGATGGTTGCGCGCATGTGTCCCCTAGCTCCTCAATAATGTCTTCAGGCCGCGTCCTGCGCCGGCGCTGTCGTCTGGCTCGCCGAGGCCGCGCCGCGGTCGCCTTCGTCGAATACCCGGTCGATGTCGAGGACGGCGATGAAGTCGCCGCCATGCTTGCCGATGCAGCGGATGAACTCTGGTCGCCAGCGCATGCCGATCTTCGGCGTGTCTTCCAGCACCTCGGCACTCATCTCGGTCACTTCATGGACCTTGTCGGCGAGCAGGCCGACGGTGGTCATTTCTCCGTCCAGCAGGACGTTGATCACGATGATACGGGTGTCGATGGTCGCCGCGGTCGGCGTCATCTCGAACTTGAGGCGGAGGTCGGCCAAGGGCACGACCTTGCCGCGCACGTTCACCAGGCCGTTCAGGAAGGCCGGGCCGCCGGGTACTTCCGTCACATTGACCAGATCGAGGATCTCCTGGACCCGTCCGGCCTCGAGCGCGAATTTCTCGCCCTGCAGGGTCAGGGTCAGCACTTCCAGAGAGCGTTTGCCTTGCCAGATGGCCATGGTGTGCTCCGTTAGCTCGCCAGCTTCAGGTTGCGCTCGCGTTGCCCGCGCGCGACCAGATGGCCGATTTCCAGGATGAGGGCGACGGTGCCGTCGCCCAGGATCGTGGCGCCGGAGAAGGTGCCGACGCCCTTGTGCAGCTTGGAGAGCGACTTGATGACGGTCTGGTGGTCGCCGATCACCTGATCGACCACCAGGCCGACCCGCATGTCGTTGGCGGAGACGATGACCACCTTCTGGTACTTGTCCGGGGGCGTTGTCGCATTGAACATCTCCCTGAGGCGCAGGAACGGCACCAGGTCGCCGCGGATGTTGAGGAAATTGCTGCCGTTGACGCGGCTCTCCTCGACCGGCGGCAGCTCGACGCATTCCTCGACCGCGGAGAGCGGGATCACGTAGCGGCCCTGGCCGATCCGCACCAGCAGCCCGTCGATGATCGCCAGCGTCAGCGGCAGGCGCAGCGTGATCTCGGTGCCCTTGCCCGGGGTGCTGGCGATATCGATCGAGCCGCGCAAGGCGTCCAGGGTCCGCTTCACCACATCCATGCCGACGCCGCGGCCGGAGAGGTTGGTCACCTTCTGCGCCGTCGAGAAGCCCGGCTGGAAGATCACCTGGAACAGTTCGGAATCCGACATCTCCTGGCCCGGCTGGATCAGGCCGTTCTCTTCGGCCCGCGCGCGGATCCGGGCGCGATCCAGGCCCTTGCCGTCATCGGTGATCGAGATCAGCACCTTGTCGCCGGTATGGCGCGCCGAGAGATGGATATGGCCCTGCAGCGACTTGCCGGCTTCCTGGCGCTGGTCCGGCCCTTCGAGGCCGTGGTCGATCGAGTTGCGGATCAGGTGCACCAGCGGGTCGTTGAGGCGCTCGATCACGGTCTTGTCGAGCTCGGTCTCCTCGCCGCTGGTGGTGAGGGTGATCTCCTTGCCGAGCTCGCCCGCGAGGTCGTGCACCAGGCGGCGGAAGCGACCGAACAGCTGGGCGATCGGCACCATGCGGACACCCATCGTGGTGTCCCTGAGCTCCAGCGCCAGGCGTTCGATTTCCTCGGAGATGGACTTGAACTCGCCGTCCTGGCTGGCGGCGGCGATCTGCTTCAGCCGCGACTGCGCGATCACCAGCTCGCCGACCCGGTCCATCAGGTTGTCGAGCCGCTCGGCCGGAACGCGGATGCTGCCGCCGCTCTTCAGGGCTTCGGCGGTGTTCTTTGCCGGCTGGGCCGCCGGCGCGGGCTTCGGCGCGACGGGGGCGGGGGCGGCCGTAACGGCAGCCGGGGCGGGCGCCGGCTTCGGCGCGGCGATTTCCTCGATCTTCAGCTCCATCTCGTCCATGACGAACATGAAGACGTCTTCGATCGCGGTCTTCGGCTTGTCGGTCTCCAGCGTCACGTCCCAGCCGATATGGATCTCGGTGGCGTTGAGGGCGGCGAGGGGCGGGATCTTGTCCAGCAGCGGCGTGACCGTGGCTTGGCCCAGCGAGCGCAGCTCATCGATCAGTAAAAGCGGGTTGGTCCCGGTCGCCAGCGCGTCGGTCGGCAGGCGGAACTGCACGCGCCACTTCGCCCTGGGGGCGGCCGGCGCGGCGGCGGTCGGTGCGGCGGTCTCGGCCGGCTTCGGCGCTTCCGCCGCGCCATGGCCGCCGACCGTCGCTTCCAGCCGCGCCAGGATCGCCTGGCCGGCGGCGGGATCGGCGCTTTCCGGGCGTTCGATCAGGTTGCGGATATGGTCCTTGCCGGCCAGCGCGATGTCGGCCAGCGCGGCGGTCATCGCCACCTTGCCCTTGCGCACCAGGTCGAAGGCGGATTCGACGTGATGGGTGAAGCCCGCGACTTCGTCGAAGCCGAACATCGAGCCCGAGCCCTTGATCGTGTGCAGCGCCCGGAAGGTGCTGTCGACCAGCTCCGGATTGTCCGGCGTGCGCGTCAGGTCCAGCAGGATCTGCTCGAGCTGCTCCAGCAGTTCCTGCGCCTCCTGCCGGAAGGTGTCGGTCGGATCCCCCGCGCCGCTCATCAGCCGAGCACCTTCTTCACCACCGAGATCAGCTGGTCCTGCTGGAACGGCTTGGTGATCCAGCCGGTGGCGCCGGCCGCCTTGGCCTCGCTCTTCAGCGCGGCGTCGGATTCGGTGGTGAGGAACAGGATCGGCACGCCCTGGTAGGCGGGCAGCTTGCGCAGCTCCTTGATCAGCGCCAGGCCGTTCATGACCGGCATGTTGAGGTCGGTCATGACCATATCGACCTTGGCGCCCTTGGCCTTGGCCAGGCCCTCGGCCCCGTCATTGGCCTGGATCACGTCATAGCCGGCGCCGGAGAGGGTCAGCTTCACCATCTGGCGAATGCTGGCGGAGTCATCGACGCTCAGAATGGTCTTGGCCATTTCAATTCTCCTGAATTCAGTGCCCTGGGGCCCAGATCGTGGCGCCGGCGGCATCGATGCCGCTGCGCGCCAGCACCTGCTGGACGACTTCCGGATAGGGCTGGACGAGGTGGATCGCAGCGCCGCTCTTCTCGGCGGCAAGGATCAGCTGGATCAGGCTGATATCCGCCTCGGTGACGCCGCTCATGTCGATCTCCAGCGGAGTCTTCGCTTCAAGCCTGGCGAGGAGGTCGCGCCGGATCGCTTCGATTTCGCGGATGGTGATTGCGCCGGTGAGTTCGATCCGATCGGCGGCGCTGCGCGGTTCGGTCATGTGCGGGGTCTGCTTTTCTGCTGCGCGGTCACAACTTTCTGTGGCGCGATCTAACCACCCGAAAGTGAACAAACCGTTAGTCTGTAATCACTCTCTCAATTTGTGCGCGCAGGAACGCGGTATATGAGCTAACTGCCCCACGATTGTGGCCGACAGGAATGGCATGCCTGTGCTGTGAAAGTTGGCCTGTAGAATCGCTGATTTCGGAACATAAGCGCAGAACAAGCGCTTATCGTGAGAATGTTCATGCTGTGCGTGAATTGCTTCCCGCTGCGCGTTGTGCCGTTACAGTTTCGCGAAGAATGGTTGCAGGAGTGGAATTATAACAGCTGCGCTCCGGTCGGGTCTGATCCGACTTTTTCTCGCAACTCGGGTTGGCAGATGGACGTGCGCCGGACGCGTCGCACGCGGTGACGCGTCGATGCTGACGATCGAACTGCGGATCAAGGTATAATGGAGGCGAAGCGGGCCGCCGGCCTCAGCCGTTCGGCGTCTCGTCGGCGGCGGTCTGCTCGGTCGCGCGATAGTCCTGGAGACGCGTGGTGCGCAGGCCGCGCAAGCCGTGCCGGTCGATCGAACGCTGCCAGGAGAGGAATTCCTCCACCGAGAGCGTATAGCGCTGACAGGCTTCCTCGAGGCTGATGATGCCGGCGCGCACCGCGGACACGACCTCGGCCTTGCGACGGATCACCCAGCGCTTGATGCCGGGCGGCGGCAAGTCCTCGATACGCGCGATCCGCCGTTCGCCATGCCGGGTGAGGGCTGGCTTTTGCGGCAGCGGGGCGGGCGAGTGGTTCGGCCTCATGCGGAGTCCACTGGTTCAGACCGACGACAGGCTAAGACCGGCCGCTTAACAAAACGCTAAGCCGGTGAAGAGAAAGGAAAACTCGGATTTAGCTAAAATTGTTGGTAATCCCGGCCCGGAACCGCGCGGAACCGCGGGATCGGGGCCTCAGGTGCCGGTGGTTTCGTCGGTTTCGTCGCCGGTGTCGGTCTCATCGGTGGTCTCGGTCGGCTTGGAAATCCGGATCACGTCTTCCAGCGGCACCGAGACGTCGCCCATCTTCAGGAACACCTTGCCGTCGGCGATCACCGCCTGGTCCACCTTGCCGTAGCTGGTGATGGCGGCGTCGGTCGCCTTGCCGGTGGCGGGGTCGGTGACACTGACCGCCACGGTGTATTTCCCGTCGGGCAGCTGGTTGCCGAAATAGTCGGTGCCGTCCCATTCGACCGGGTGGGTCCCGACCTGGGCATCGACCTGCTTCAGCATGACGACGTTGCCGGCGGCATTCAGGATCTTGAGGGTAGCGGAGCCGGCCTTCTCGACCGTGTAGTCGAACTTGGCCTTGCCGTCCTGCAGCGCCACGTCGCCGCTGTCGGCGGCGATGGTGGTGCCGACGAAGCCGACCGCACCGTATGCATTCGCGGTGGATTGCAGCCCGATCAGCTGGTCCAGCTTCTTGTTGCCGTTGATCTGCTGCTCGACCGCGGAGAACTGCACCAGCTGCTGGGTGAACTGGGTCGCGTCCATCGGCGAGAGCGGGTCCTGGTTCTTCAGCTGCGCGGTCAGCAGGGTCAGGAAATTGGTGTAGTCGCCGGAAAGGCTGGCCAGCGCGTCATCGCCGGTCTTGGCGGTCGAATCCGTGCCGCTGCTCTTCGCCTGCTTGGAAATGATGTCGTAGGCCGAGGTCCCGGATGCGGCTGCGGTCGTCGTCGTCATGGCTCAGGTCTCCAGATCCACCAATCCGTCGGCGGTCGCGACCACGTCGGCCCGGACCTCCGCTTTCACCTCAGACCCGCCGGCGCCATTGCCCAGGCCCGAGCCGTTGCCCGTACCCGCGCCGTTCTGGGAACCGCCGTTCTGGCCGTTGCTGTCCCGCAGATTGAAGGACAGGCTGCCGTTGCCGGTCTGCAGCCCAGCGTCTTGCAAGGCGCGTTCCAACGCCTTGGCATCGTTGCGGAGCAGGTCCAGGGTCCCCGGCCGGTCCACCACGATGGTGGCGGTGACGTTCTTATCCTTGTCAATATCGAGCTTTACCTCGACCCGGCCGAGCTCCACCGGGTGGAGCGCGACCGTCAGCCGGCTGTTTCCATTCTGCATGGCATCCCTGATCTGCACTGCGATCTGCTCGTGGGGCGGCAAAATCTGCAGGTTCTGCCTCAGCTGGGCCATGAAGGCGCTTTGCTTGGCGGCAATATTGTTGCTCAGGCCCGTGGCGCCGGACCCGAGATACTGAGACCAGTTGGAAAGCTCGGCCTCGTCGGCGCCGAAGCTGGCGCCGGCCTGGACCGCCATGCTCTCGGCCAGCGCGTTGCGGACGCTGGTGGTGCCGGACCAGGTGACGCCGGTTGCACGCGCCATCGGCTGGACCATCGCGGCCGCGGTCTTGGCGTTGAGCTCCGGGGTGACGGTGGTGGCGGCCTTGTCCGGCGCTGCCTCGGCCTTCCTGGATCCGACGGCCGGCTTCTCCTCGCCGGCGGCGGGCTTCAGCGTGGCCAGCGGATCGGCGGCCTTGGCGAGTTCCTCGGCGGCATCCTGCAGGGCGGCGACGGCATCCGCCGCGGCCTTCTGCGTCTCCGGTCCGCCGGCATTGAGGATCGCGCCGAACTTGAGGCCGGCGGTCGCGGCCTGGCCCTGGGCCTTGCCGCCGACGGCCGCACTGAAATCGACCGCGTCCGCAAGCTGCGCTGCCAGCCCGGCCTGCAAGGCGGTGGCGGCATTGCCGCCGGCGGCGAGCGCCGGCGCATCGACCGCGACATCGGTATCGACGCTGAGCGCCTGGATCGGCAGCGGCACCGCGAGCATCGCGAGCAGGCTGGGATCGGCGCCGGGCACGACCGTCTCGCTCGGGTCGCTGCCGTCGCCTTGCTGCTGCTGCGTGCCGTCATTCGCCTGCTGCTGGCTCTGGTCGCCCGACCCGTCCGGCTGGCCGTCGCTCTCGGTCGTCCCGGTCGAAGCCGTGTTCTCGGTCGTGGTCTGCTTGCCGGCCGCGGCCTCGGCGGTCTGCTCCGTCTCGTCGGTCTCGGGCTTGGCCGCCGGCTTGGCGCAAGTCGCGTGCCCGCTTGCGGTCTTCTCCGGCTGCTTCGCCTTCGGCGCCGGCTTGTCCTGCGCCGTCGTCGGCGTGCTCTTCGCATCGCGGCGCTTCGGCGCCTGCGGCCGCGGCGTGTCGGCGCGATCGCCGGCCTCGCTGCGGTTGCTGCGCGGCTCGGCGGCGCGGCTCTTGACGGCGTCCTCGCCGCGGCGGGCGATCTGCTGGTCGAGGATCCGGGCGAAGGCGTCGCCGCTCTGCTCGGCGGCATGGCTGTTGGCGGTGCTGCTGCGGTTGTTGCCGCCGTTCACGCCGGTCAGGAAGTCGAAACGAATCTGCTGCATCGATGCCGATCTCACGTCAGGAAGTTCACCAGGGACAGCCGGCCGGTGGTGCCGACCACGCTGAACACCGCTTCGAGCTGGGTCTGCGCCGCCTGGACCTTGGCGGCGACCTCGTTCTTGTCGACCCCTTCGATCTTGTCGCTGCTGTCGACCGAGACGCTGATCTGGGTCTGGTGCGCCAGCGTGGTCGCCGACATCAGGGTGTCGTTGACCGTGTTCGAGGAATGCAGCGCCCGGAGCCCGTTCAGCGCGTCCTTCATCAGCGACTGCGCCTGGGTCATCTTGGTCTGGTAGGTGTCGGGATCGGTGACCGCCGACTGGGCGATCCTGAGCGACATGATCATCTTCTGGATCGCCGGCGCGTTGGCCGAGAAGGTGTAGTCGATGGTCAGCTGGTCGGCGATGGTGATCTGCGAACGGTCCCAGGCGCGGTCGCTGTCGCCGACCGCCTGGTGCACGTTGTAGTCGGTCGGCTTCGGCTCGCCGATCACCTGCGGCCGCGCGACCTTGGCCTCGGTGGTCAGCGCGACGCCGCCGGTGGTGCCGGTGATGACGACCTGGCCGGAGCCGACCGGGCCGGGCAGGGCGGTCGCCGCCATCGGCGGGTTGGCCGCGTTGATCTGCGCCGCGAGGTTGATAGCGATCGCATCCATGTCGGGCTCGGTGCCGTCAGTGGTGTAGCGCACCGTGCGGCCGTTGACCGTGATCTCGTAGACGTCGCCGACCCGGCCGACCGGGCCGCTGAGGGTCACCTGGTCGGTCTGCGGCGTGGCGCCGGCCGGGATGTTGGCGACCAGCGTGGTGGTGGTCGGGTTGAGGCTGGGCTGGCCGACGTCGGTGGTGAGGGCCGCCGTATAGGTGAAGGCGGTGCCCGGCGTGTCGGACTTCAGCAGCAGCTTGCCGTCCTTGACCGAAGCCGTCACGCCGATCGCCGCGGCGTTGATCTGCGACACGAACTTCGCCGCGATGTCGGACTCGGTGTCGTAGGAATTGGTGGTGACCGTGAACGGCCCCACGACCGGCGCCGTGAAGTTGATGGTGTAGATGTCGCCGTTGTCGCCCTGCAGGCTCGGGAAACCGACCAGATCCTGCTGGGCGACCGGCACCACGGTGCGCTGGGTGGTCTTCACCGTCGCCGTGTTCTCCACCGCCGAGGTCGTGGTGAAGGCGGTGGCATTGGTGAGCTGCAACTTGCCATTGCCGAGATTGGCGGTGGTCACCGAGAAGGGCGGCTGCTCGGCCGCGATCTTGGCGATGAGGCCGTTGACCACGTCGTCGATGCCGGCCTCGTTGCCGGTGGTGCGATAGGTGATCGTCACCGGCGACGTGTGCGACGGCGGGTCGGTGATGGTGATGCTGAATTCCTCGCCGATGGTGCCGATCGGGCCGGTATAGGTGGCGACATCGACCTGGTTGCCGCCCAGCGGCACGTTCGCCTGCACGGTCGCGATCACCGACGGCGTCGGGTCGTTGCCGGTCAGGCTGGAGGTGAAGGCGGTGCCCGGCGTCACCGCGGTCATGGTGAAGCCGGTGGCATCGACATCGGTGAAGTTGACGACGCCGGTCAGCGCCGGCAGGCCGCCGTAGTAGGTCGCGACCTGGTTGGCGACCTCTTGGGCGGTCAGCGGGCCGTTGACCGTGAAGTTGTTGCCGTTGACCGTGAAGGTCTCGCTCTGCAGCGCGCCGAGGTCGTCGGTGGTGACCCGCATCTGCTGCACGATCGTGCCGGGGGCGAGCTGCGTCGTGGTCGCGGTCGAAGCCGCGTTCTTGCTGCCGGTCGGATCCGGCAGCCGGGTCAGGTCCACCACCGGCGCCTGGGCGCTCGAGGAGACGCCGCCGAACAGATAACGGCCGTTGACCTGCTGGTTGAGCAAGGTCTGCACGGTGGTGAGGTTGCCGCCGACCTGGGCGATGATCGGCGAGATCTTGCCGGCCGTGGTCAGAGTCGAGACCATGGTGTTGTCCTCGCCGCCGGAGACGTTGGTGACCGAGGCGGTGACCTGGAACTGCGGGCCGGGCAGGGTGCCGGTCAGGATCAGCTGCTCGCCGTTGGCCTTGGCGGTGACCTTCAAGGCCGGCACATGGCTGTTGATCTGGTTGGCGATGTTGCCGACGATCTCGTCGAAGCTGCCTTCGGTGCCGTTGGTCACATAGGTGAACAGCGTGCCGTCGACCGAGAGCTTGTAGATGTCGCCGGTGTCGCCGACGTCGCCGCTGAACTGGATGGTGTTGACCTGCTTGGTCGGCACGTCGGAATCCGGCGAGGTGAAGGCCTGGAACATGTCCGAGGCGATCTTCTCCATCTGCGTGAAGATGCTGTCGTAGCTCTTCACGTCGGTCGAGGCGGCGTTGATGGAATCGATATAGCTCTGGCGCTTGGTCGCCTCGGCGCGCAGGCCCAGCAGGCTCTGGCCGTCGGAGCCGTAGTTGACCAGGCTGAGCGACTTCTTGCCCGACGCGAGCTGCTGCGTCAGCTCGTTCAGCGAGCCCTGCAGGTTCTTGAAGCCGTTCAGGTTGCTGAGATAGACCGCGTAGGAGCTGAATGCGTTGATGGCCATGGGCTAGCTCCTACCGCACCGCGTTCTGCAGCGTGTCGAACATCTCCTGCACCACCGTCAGCAGGCGGGCGGAGGCGGCATAGGCGTTCTGCAGAACCTGGAGATTGGCGATCTCCTCGTCGAGATTGACGCCGGTATCCGACTGATAGCGCTGGGTCGACATGTTGAGCGCGTCGCTGTCGAACTTGGCCTGGTCGCTCAGCATCTTCGCGCCCGAGATCGAGTTGCCGACCACGCCGCTCATCATGCTGGAATAGGAGACGCTGGTGAGCGCGATCCCGGTCGCGAGGAAGTTGCGGTCGGTGGTGGTCATCGCATTGACCACGTCGGCGGCCGAGTTCTTCTTCAGCTGCAGCGAGCCGTTCAGCAGTGCGGCATTCATCTGGAAATCGTAGCGGTTGCTGCCGGTGAAGAGATTGCCGTCGAGTTCGGGGATCTGGTTGTTGACCGTGGTCTGCACGGTGAACGACTGGCCGAGATTGTTGCCGACCAGCTGCAGCGAGGCGGTGCCGGGGATCGCGGTGATGCCGAGCGTGGTGTCGGCATTGATCTGGGCCGCGATCTGGGCCGCGATCTGGTCCAGGCTCTTGTCGCCGTCGGTCGCGGTGTAGCTGAAATTCTTGCCCTGGACCGTGACGGCGAAGATGTCGCCGGTCTGCAGCGCGCCGCTGAAACTGACCGTGCTGTATTGGGCCTGGGTCGGCGTCGGCTTGACCGTGGTCTGGAACGAGGCGGAGACGCGCTGGCTGGTGCCGGCCGCGTTGTAGGCGGCCGAGAGGCTCGGCGGGGTGCCGGCGGTCGTGGTCAGCGCGCCGACAATCATGTCGAGCTGCGCGCGCAGCTTGCGGATCACCTCGGTGCCGGGATCCATGCTGACCGGCTTGCCGCTGGCCGAGGAGTCCTGGCGGAAGTTCAAGAGCGCGTGGATGCGCCCGCCGTTCAGCTGGTTGTTGATCGAGGCGCCGTCGGAGACCCGGATGACGTTGGTGCCGTCGAAGGCGAACAGGCTCGGCGGGCCGTCGAGCAGCTGCAGGCCGGCGGCGGTGAACAGCGAGACCGAGCCGTCATCCTGCTCGACCGTACGCACATCGACGTATTGCGCGATCTGCTTCACCAGGTTGTCGCGCTGGTCCATGAGATCCGCGGAGGCCGAGCTGTCGGTCTGCGCGGTCTTCATCTGCAGATTGACCTGGAACAGCTGCTTCAGCAGGTCGTTGAGCTGGTCCACCGAACTGCCGAGGTCGGTGCGGACGTCGGTGTCGATCTGGTCGATGCCGGCGGCGACCCGGTGGATCTCGTCGCCGATCTGCGCGCCGGCGCCGATGATCGCCTGCTGCGCGGCGGCGGAATCCGGCTCCGACTGGAAGTCCTGCCAGGCGCTGAGGAACGAGTTCATCGCCTTGGTCAGGCTCGACTGGTCGGCGCTGGTGCCGAGCAGGTCCTGGATCCGCGCCATGTAGTCGTTGGCGGCGTCGCTGGCGCCCGAGGTCGCGGTCTGCGCCTCGACCTGCTTCCTGAGCGTGACCGAAAGCGTGCTCGCATAGCCGGAGATCATCACGCCGCCGACCTGGCCGTTGCCGAAGGTGACGGACTCGGTCTTCAGCGACTTCTTCGTGTAGTTCGGGTCCTGGGCATGCGCGATGTTGGCCGAAGCCAACTGCACCTGGGCCTGGTTGACCCGAAGCGCCGAGACCGCCGAATTGAGCGCGGCTGTGAGCGACATTTCGCCTGTTTCCTACGCTAGCTTTCCATTACCGCTTGATGTTGATGACTTCCTGCAGCATGTCGTCCGCGGTGGTGATCACGCGGGCGTTCGCCGCATAGGCGCGCTGGGTGACGATCATCTTCGAGAATTCCTCGGCGATATCGACGTTCGAGCCCTCGACCGCGCTCGAACGCACCGTGCCGGCGCCGCTGGCGCCCGGGTTGGTGATGCGGGCGGTGCCGCTGTCGAAGGTCTCGGTGAAGGCCTGGCCGTTCTCGCGTTTCAGCGCGGTGGGGTCGTAGAACTGCGCCAGCGGCACGCGGAAATAGACCGTGCTGGCGCCGTTGTCGTAGTTGAGCTCGACATCGCCGTTGTCGCCGATGTTGATGCCGGTGAACAGACCCTGCGGCAGGCCGTCCTGGGAGAGGCGCTGGATGTCGACCTGGGTGCCGGAGAACTGGGTCAGGCCGTCGGTCGATTGGAACCGGCCGAGATCGAGCTCGACGATCTGCGGGCCGGAGCCGTAATCGACGGTGAAGGTGATGACCGCCGGATCGTTGGCGTTCTGCGAGGCGGGGACGGTGGCGTCGCCGGACGGGTTGTACTGGTTGCTGATGCCGACGATGGTGCCGGCGGTGGTCGGCGTCTCGCCGAAGGTGATGTCGATGAAGCCCGGCACGTTGCCGTTGACCGCCGTTACGGTCTCGGCGAAAGCCGTGCCCGGGACCTTGGCGGTCAGCACGACCTGGCTGCCGACAACCGTGGCGGTGACCGGCAGGCCGCTCGCGGCGTTGATGCGGGCCGCGAAGCCGGTGGCGATGTCGGCCAGGCTGGTCTCGGTGCCGTCGTTCACGTAGGTGACGGTCTGGGTGCCGATGGTGAGGCTCCAGGTGTCGCCGATCTCGCCGGGGCCGACGGTGCCGCCGAGTGTGATCGTATCGACCTGGGCGACCGGGATGACGTTGGCGACCGAGTTGGCGGTCGCGGTCGGCGGATTGGAGGTGTAGGTCACGCCGGCAAGGGTGTTGGTGCCGTCCGGCGCCGCCGCGGCGAAGAGGCCGCCCGCGGTATCGGACTGGATCAGGATGCGGCTCGCATTGTTCGGGTCGGCGATGGCGGTGACGCCGAGCGCCAGGGCGTTGACCTGGTTGATCAACGAGGTGCGGGCGGCAGCCACGGTCATGGGACCGGTCACGCTGATCTGCGGCGCGCCGCTGCCGGCAACGTCGAAGGCGAGCACATCGCCGGCAAGAAGCGCGCCGGGAATCGTGACGCTGTCGATCTGGCCGGAGCCGTTGCCGGCGAAAGTGCCGGTGAACGGCGTGCCGGCGACGTCCGCGGTCACGTCCAGCGTGTTGCCGACCACGTTGCCGGCAGTCACGACCGCCGACATGCCGGCACTGGCGTTGATCTGCGCGGCCAGGGCAGTGGCGAGCTGGGCGCCGGTATAACCGCCGACCGGGGCCGTCACGGTGACGGTGTTCGCGCCGATCGTATAGGTCAGAGTGCGTCCCGGGGGCAGGCCGTTCGGTGCCACGGTGAGGGTTTCGACCTGGGCGACGCCCGGCACGTTGGCGGTGGTGTTGGCGGCAACGGCGGTCTGGTCGTTGGTGCCGCTGATGTTGCCGGCGACCGGATCGAGGGTGCTGTCGGCGGCGGTGATGTCGAGGTTCCAGATGTTGTCGGCGCGCTTCACCCAGGTCAGGCTGATCGTGTGCGGGTTGCCCAGCGCGTCGTAGACCTTGACGTTGGTCGGCGCCAGCGCCGGGTCCGGGTTCACGATCGAGGTCGCCGGCAGGTTGCCGACCACTTCGATCTGCGAGGTCGGGGTCGGCGGCGTGGTCAGCTGGGTGATCTGGATCGGGGCGAGCGAGCCGGTGTCGGGAACCCCGGTGGTCTGATCGACGGTCCAGCCGTTGAGGTAATAGCCGCCGCCGTTGACCACGTAGCCGTCGCGGTTGACCTCGAAATCGCCGGCCCTTGTGTAGTAGGGCAGGGCGCTGAAGGTGGTGAGCGTGCCGTTTTGCGAGGTCGGGCGGCTGACCACGAAGAAGCCCTGGCCGCTGACCGCGAGGTTGGTCGAGCTCTGGGTCTGGTTTATGTTGCCCTGCAGCGCGTTGGCGTAATAGGGCGAGGCGACGACGCCGCCCGGCAGGTTCAGGCTCTTGTTGGAGATCGTGATGATGTCCGAGAACCTGGTGTCGACCTTCTTGTAGCCGACGGTCTGGGAGTTGGCGATGTTGTCCGAGATGTTGCCGAGGGACCGGGACTGTGCGTTCAACCCGCTCACTGCGGTGAACATCGCGCCGAGAATGCTCATGGAAGGCCTCGCCTTGGGTAACCTTGCGTCAGGTGTCGGACGGATTAAGCAACTGCCGGGCCAACTCTCGGAGCCGCGGTTTCCCAAGGGTTATCAAATGATTGACGCGGGCCGGCGGGCCCGGGCGGCAGAAACTGCCCGGTCGAAGTTCGGCAAGAACTGCTGTTGGCTCCGGTTCACGCTGTCCGAAGTTGGCCTCGACTCACCGCATATGGCACAGTCATTGCGTACCGATTCGCGCATATCTGTCGCGAGGACTTATGAATCTGCACGAGATGGAGGCCGTCATTCTCTGTGGCGGCCAGGGCACCCGGTTACGGGAAGAGACGGAATTCAAGCCGAAGCCGATGGTCGAGATCGGCGGGCGGCCGATCCTGTGGCACATCATGCAGCGCTACGCCAGGTTCGGCGTCCGGCGCTTCATCCTCTGCCTCGGCTACAAGGGCGAGATGATCCGCGACTATTTTCTGCAATACCGCTACCGCAACGCCGATGTGGTGGTCAGTCTCCGCTGGAACGACGTCCAGATCATCGGCCAGGAGCCGGCCGAGGACTGGGAAGTGGTGCTGGCCGATACCGGCCAGGACACCATGACCGGCGGCCGCATCAAACGGGCGCTGAAGCATGTCAAAGGCGACCGCTTCTTCGCGACCTATGGCGACGGCGTCGCCGATGTGGATTGCGCGGCCTTGTTGAAGACGCATATGGACTGCAAGCGCCTCGCCACCGTGACCGCCGTGCACCCCTCGTCGCGCTACGGCGAGATCGACATCGAGGAAGGCTCGGTCTCCGACTTCATGGAGAAGCCCCAGGTCAACAACGGCTGGATCAACGGCGGCTACTTCGTGTTCGAGAAGAAGGCCTTCGCCGACGTCAGCGACGATCCCGCGGTGGTGCTGGAGAACGACGTGCTGCCGAAGATCGTGCGGCAGAAGCAGCTCACCGCCTATCACCACGACGGCTTCTGGCAGTGCATGGACACCTACCGCGAAATGCTGATGCTGAACGGCCTGATCGCCCAGGGCAAAGCCCCCTGGCTGTCGTGATGGCTGGTCGCAGAAAAGAAGGAATCCCCTCTCCCCCTGTGGGAGAGGGTTGCGAAGGCTTAGCGAGCGCCAGCGAGCTTAGCCGTAGCTGGGTGAGGGGGCGCGCACCGCAAGGTGCGCAGCGCGCAAGCGCTCTGACGAGCGCGCGCACCTACCGGTGCGCAACCCCTCATCCAACTCCGCCTAGGCTCGGCTACGCCTCGCCAAGTCTCCGTATCCTTCTCCCACAAGGGGAGAAGGGCATCCATCGCCACCACGCGCAATGACCCACCCGATCCCCGATCCCAACTTCTGGCGCGGCCGGCGCGTCTTCCTGACCGGCCATACCGGCTTCGTCGGCGGCTGGACCGCGCTCTGGCTGCAGAAGATGGGGGCCGAGGTTCACGGCTTCGCCCTCAACCCGCCGACTGCCCCCAGCTTCTTCGCCGCGACCAATCTGCCGGACCGCATCGCCGCCAGCACCATCGGCGACATCCGCGATCCGGCGCCGCTTGCCAAGGCCGCGGCCGCCGCCAAGCCCGGCATCGTGCTCCATCTCGCCGCCCAGCCCTTGGTGCGCGCGGCTTTCCACGACCCGGTCGCGACCTTTGCCACCAATGTGATGGGCACCGCGCATCTGCTCGACGCGGTGCGCAACCTCTCCGGCCTCGCGGCGGTGGTGGTCTTCACCACCGACAAGGTCTATCGCAACGTCAACTGGCCCTGGCCCTATCGCGAGAACGACCCGCTCGGCGCCGACGAGCCCTACAGCGCCAGCAAGAGCGGCGCGGAGCTGGTCACCGAGGCCTTCCGCAACAGCTACTTCTCCCGCGCGGAGCCGCCGGTGCCGGTCATCACCGTTCGTGCCGGCAACATCATCGGCGGCGGCGACTGGGCCGAGGACCGGATCGTGCCCGATGCCGTGCGCGCCTTCTCGGCCAGGCAGCCGCTCATCATCCGCAACCCCAAGGCGGTGCGGCCCTGGCAGCATGTGCTCGACGCCGCGCGCGGCCTGCTGCTGATCGCCGAGCGCACCGCGGCGAAGAAGCTGCCGGCCGAAACGCTCTCCTGGAACCTCGGCCCCGGCGACGCCGAAACCACGCCGGTCTCCGACCTGGTCGAGCATCTGGTCCGCGGCTGGGGCGAGGGTGCCCGCTGGGAACATCGCGGCGACAACGAAGTCAAGGAAGCGCATTTCCTCACCCTCGACAGCCACCAGGCGGCACGCCATCTCGGCTGGAAGCCGATCTGGAACGTGGCCGCTTCGGTCCAGCATTCGGTCTCCTGGTATCGTGGCCATCTCGCCGGCGACGACATGGCGAAGGCCAGCCTGGCCGAGATCGATCGTCACGTGGCGGACGTCGCGCCGTGAAGATCACCCGGCTGAAGATCCCCGGTAGCGTCGAGGTCGCGCTGCAGGCCCGCGGCGACGAACGCGGCTATTTCATGCGCACCTATGACGAGGCGATCTTCGCCGAGCATGGCCTGCCGACCCGCTGGGTGCAGATGAATGAATCCAGGTCGGTGAACGTCGGCACGATCCGCGGGATGCATTTCCAGCGCCCGCCGCATACCGAGGCCAAGCTGGTGCGCTGTACCCGCGGCGCTTTGCTCGACGTTTTCGTCGACTTGCGCCAGGGCTCGCCGACATACGGCCAGTGGGATTCGGTCGAGCTGCGCGCCGACCGCCACAACGCCGTGCTCGTGCCCCGCGGCTGCGCCCACGCCTTCTGCTCTCTGGAGCCGGAGAGCGTCGTCAATTACATGGTCGACAATTTCTACACGCCCGCGGCGGAGGAGGGGGTGCGCTGGAACGACCCCGCGCTCGCCATCCGCTGGCCGCTCACCGGCGAGCCCACCATCTCCGCCAAGGACGCCGCCTGGCCGCTCTTCAAGGACGTGGCCCCGGTCGCACTTTGACTTGACACCACTGCCTGCGGACTTTCTACGATCGCGCGCATGGGAAGCTACATCCAACGGCTCCGCCTTGCCGGCTCGAGAATCGCCGTGATCGCGCTCTGCCTTTGCGGCGGCGCCGCGAACGCGGATGACTACGACTGGACCAAGGATTCACCCGCCTGTGGCTATCCGAGCGATCCAGAGGCAGCGATTGTCGCTTGCAGCCGGATCATCTCCGCCGCGGGCGTCCCGGCTGAGAACCTCAGTTATTTCTACCTCTACAGGGGAAGGGCCTTCGCCCGCCTGCAGAGGTGGGATGAGGCTCACAAGGATTTCAGTCTCGCCGTCGAGCGGAACATTCAGGACCAGGACCGTCGCGCGAGTGCGGAATTCGACCTACAGGTGGTCCGCGTGAAACTCGGGCAAGCCAAGGCGGCCAGAGAGGGCTTCTGGAAGTTCGCCGGCGATGCCGATACCGGGCGCGCGAGCTCTGCCGTCTGGGCGATGACTGCGGATCCGAAGGTCGGCGAAACGGATTTCCGCCGCCTGGTCGAGGCGGCACGTGCGCTCGTCGCCAGAGGTGAGGCACCCGTCCTGACGCACGGCGTGCTTGGATTGGCGCTGGCCGCGGCGGGAAAGCCGAACGAGGCGGTTGCGGAGATCATGAAGGCGCACGATATCGTCGCGGCCTACGAAGTGAACAGTGACCTGGAAAAGGACTTGAGGGCGCACTCGTTGAAGACCATGGAGCGCAATATCGAGATGATCAAAGCCGGTCGTCCCATCATCACGGACGTGAGTGAGTTCCTGGACTAGGTAGTGGCCCCGCTCCAAGGCGAGCCCACCATCTCCGCCAAGGACGCCGCCTGGCCGCTCTTCAAGGATGTGGCCCCGGTCGAACTCTGATCAACGACGCCATCGATAGGTAGCCGGCGCGGGTCGCGCTACTGGTCCGGAGGCGATCCGGGTTTGAAGCTCTGCTTTGGCAAGGGTGCGCCGGTCAATCCCGCCAAGTTCGGCTCGTCGACCAGTGCGGCATAGCCGCCGGTGCGATAGTAACTCAGCGCATCTCCGACCAAATCAACCATCGTGGCGATCTCATCGATTTGATCGAGAAACGGCTGCTTCTTCGACTCAAGAGCTTCGATGTCCTTGTCAATTGAGTCGATTATTTCCTGGTACTTCTCTGGCGCCACCTCGTCCTTGCGCTTGAACGCGTTCTCCTTGACGATCTGATGCAGTAGGATTTCTCGCTTGATCGCCTTCCCCTGATCGATGATGCCTATTTCCGCTTCTCTGATCTGACCGAGAATGTGATTCGCTCGCTGCGAGGCTTCATCCATGGATCGCACCGGCTGGTCCGATCCAACAAACTTGTTGAAGAAGCTCAATACGGCTTTTTCAACCGGCTGCGCCTTATGCTTGGCGATCTTATCTGGCAAACTCGTAGAGCCGAATGTGTCGCCGTAGTCTCCGAAGGCGACGGGGCCGAGATAGCTGAACATCGACCTTGATGCCGGATGCACTGGGCACATCTGCCTCTCCATCTCCGTTGATTCAAACCTGCGCAGGACGATTCAGCGATCACCCAGGTGGCGGCAACTGCCAGCGCATGACGCGAAAGCCGATGAACGGCAGGTGTGCGTTCCATTGAGCTTCGCCGCTTGCGCTGGGGGACAGCGCGCTCACCCCGCTTAGCCAGTCTCCGCCTCGCGTGACGTGATAGCCACATTCCTCGTTGGAGTTTGGCTCCACGGTCTGTTCTTGCTGGAAACACGTCGTTGTCCACTCGGCGACATTTCCTGCAGTGTCAAAAAGGTCGAAGCCGTTGGGCAGGAAGGATCCCACCGGTGCGGTATACGCATAGCCATCCCGGCACGGTATCAGGTAAGGGAGATTCCTCGCCCAGGACTCTTCAGTCGTTGCGCTGTCGAACGTGTTCGCATAGTCGCAGATATTTCCTTCGCCCCAAGAGAAGCGGGATTTCGTTCCAGCTCTGGCGGCGTATTCCCACTGCTCTTGGGAAGGAAGCGCGTAGGGCTTGCCGGTCTTCCGTGCGAGCCATTTCGCATAGTCGTTCGCGGCGGCCCAGCTGACGCAAGTGACGGCGTCCCGATCGCTCTGGTGATAGTCGCCGAACGGCGGATTATCCCACGCGCTCGTCGGATCGGAGAGATGACTTTGATCCTTGGAGAATTTGGGAAAGTAGCACTCGCCGGTCATTTCGTACCCGGTATCCGCCACGAAGACGCGGAACTCGGCGACGGTTACCTCATATCTTCCCACGGCGAAGGGCGGTATCTCTGATCCGTCCGCCTGAATCATCGGCGGAAGAACGACCAATTCCGGACAATCGTCATTGCAATCCCGAACGACCGCGCCAGGTATCCAAGCGGCCTCGACGGTGGAACGACCGAGAGCGACGTCACCGTGCGGCTCTGTCTTGGCGCACGCCCCGACGAGGCTGCCAATCAGGAGACCGGAGAGCATTGTCTGCAACCACGCCCGAGAGACGGGTCCGCTGATCATGGAAGTACCTCCGCCATCGGTTGCGATCTCTATTTGTTCTCATTTTAGCCGGAGGAAGAGGCAATGGAACAGGGACCGAGTCGCGCCTTCCGGGATGCCTATTTTCTCTCGCTACTCCTGAGGTCGCCAAGACCGTACACCATTGTGTGCGTAAAATCAACAGCCTCGCAAGCCTGTGCGATCGTTGAGAAAAACGGAGGAGGCTGACGCAAGATTATTGCCGGCTCGGTATGTTACTCTTTGTTAACCTTAACACTCTAAGCCTAGCTCTGCCGTGGCATCTTCCTTGCTTCGCCGCGGCATCGATCGGATCGGGGCAAGAGCGTTTCTGACGTCATGAAGTTCGGCATTTCCTATTTCGGCCCGGAGCCGCTGTTTCATCTCCGGCGCGATTTCCTGCTCTCCATGAAATACGGGCTGGAATCCCTCGGCCATGACGCGGTGCTGAACGGGCTCTCGCTGGAGAGCGACCGCTTCAACTTCGTGGTCGGCGCCTATTTCCTCCCCGCCGCCGAGATCCCGAAGATCGCCCAGTCCGGCGTGAAGCATGCGCATGTGAACACCGAGGTCATCGCGCAGGACATGCTGAACTTCAACCCGCAGAAGACCGACTTCCTCGGCGCCTATCTGCCGGCGATGAAGGCGGGTTCCTTCGTCTGGGACGTGATCCAGGACAACATGACCGAGTACCAGCGCTATGGCGCCAACGCGCATTTCCTGCGCTGGGGCTGGGACCCGAAGCTGGAGGATATCGAGCACCGGAGCGAGAAGGATCTCGACTTCTACTTCTTCGGCATGATGAGCAACCGCCGCAAGCAGATCATCCAGACCGTGCGCCAGAAGGGTTTCCGCGGCGCCTCCGACCATTCCTGCCCGTATTTCCTGCGCAACGACCGGATCGCCCGGGCCAAGGTGCAGCTCAACATCGTCCAGGAGGAGAAATACACCCACGTGAACTCCTTCCGGGTCTGCTATCTTGCCAACAACGCCTGCGCCATCGTCTCCGAGCATGAGCAGGATCCCGCCGGTTATCTGGAGATGACGCGGCTGGCGACCGCCCAGGAGATGCCGGACGCGGTTGCCGACCTGGTCGCCGGCGACAAGTGGCGCCAGCAGGGCGAGAAGGCCCAGGCGATGATGCGCGAGCGCCCGATGAAGACCATTCTCGAGGCGCTCCTCGACACCAGCGGCTTGAAGTAGAGACGGGAAGCAGCTTGGCAAAGGTCGCGGTCACGGGTGCGAAGGGATTGATCGGCAGCGCGGTTGCCGCCGAGCTCGCCGCGCGCGGCCATGACGTGGTGACGCTCGGCCGCGGCGCCGGCAATGCCGTCACCCTCGACCTCACCGACCCGCTTCCGGCGCTGCCCGCTCTCGATGCTTTGATCCATTGCGCCGGCGTCACCGACGAGGAGGTGAAGGCCGACGGCGCCGCCGCCCTCATCCGCGCCGCCGCCGGCACCGAACGCCTGATCGCCGCCGCCGCCAAGGCCGGCGCCGCGCGCATGGCCTATGTCTCCAGCGCCCATGTCTACGGACCGCTCACCGGCCATCTCGACGAGACCAGCCCGGCCAATCCCTTGAGCGATTATGCGCTCGCGCATTACCTCGCCGAGCAGATGTTCCGCCGCAGCCACATCCCGACCCGCATCCTGCGGCCCTGCGCCGTGTTCGGCCCGCTGGCCGCGCCGCAGCGCTTCCGGCGCTGGTCGCTGATTCCGTTCTCCTTCCCGCGCGCGATCGCCGAAGCCGGCTCGATCCGCATCCTCGGCACCGGCCGCGACCGCCGCAACTTCGTCGGCAGCGACGTGGTGGCGATGCTCGCCGCCGACTTCGTCGAGATGCAGACCGGTGGCGTCAACCTGCTCAATCCAGTCGGCACCGCGGACCTGACGGTCGCGGAATTTGCCGAACTCTGTGCCCGCCTCGGCGGCGACGTGCTGGGCCGCGCCTGCCGCGTCGAGATCGCCGGCAAGGGCGATGCCGCGGCGGCGGCGCTCGAATACCGCTCGGTCATGGGCGGCGCCCGCAACGGGCGCAGCCTCGAAACCCATATCGTCGAACTGGTCCGCCAGTGTTCCCAGCTTGGAGCGACTGCATGAGCACCCCGAACCCCGAACTCGCGCTGGATAAAGAGATCGCCCAGCGCTACGTCGCCTTCCTGGTCGAGAACGGCCGGAACGACGATCCCGACGCCCGCCGCGACTACTGCGAGAAGGCCGGCGTGCACCAGAAGCTGCTGCACAACAACCCGCATATCGCCGCGATCGAGAAGCTGTTCCAGGACCAGTCCAGCATGGAGCGCCTCGGCGACATGACGCTGCGGCAATACATGATGTACCACTACTACTATCTGCATCAGGGCTATCGCTACGGCGCGCCCAAGCTGCAGCAGAAGTGGCTCGGCCACGACATCATCAAGACGCCGCAGGATTGCTGGGTCTACCAGGAGATCATCGCGGAGACGAAGCCCGACGTGATCATCGAGCTCGGCATCATGTTCGGCGGCGCCACCCATTTCTTCGCCAGCATTCTCGACCTGGTCGGCCATGGCGAGGTGCTCGGCATCGACATCTCGCTCGCGAAAGCCAAGCCGCCGCAGAACAAGCGGATCACCTACATCGAGGGCTCGAGCACTTCCGAGGGCGTGCTGGAGCAGGTGCGCAAGAAGGCGCAAGGCAAGCGCACCCTGGTGATCGCCGATTCCGACCATGAGAAGCTGCATGTGCTGGGCGAGATCCGCGCCTATGCGCCTTTCGTCCATGTCGGCGGCTATTTCGTGGTCGAGGACTCGCTGAACGACGTCATGGGCTACCACCCGGTGCCGAACGAAGGCCCGAAGGCGGCGGCCGACGTCTACCTGACCGAGACCGACGATTTCGTTTTGGACCGTCGCTGGGGCGAGCGCTACGTGATGTCGCTCAATCCCAACGGCTATCTCTTGCGGGTGAAGTGACATGCGCCTGGTAATCGCCGCGCCGCCGACCATCGACGTCTCCAAGCTCGCCAAGGACCTGGCGGCCAAGGAGAAGGCGACCCTGATCGCCGATCCCAGCCGCGCCGCCTGCGAGCGCTATGGCTACCAGACGCTCTACGAGATGCCGCTCGCTCTGCAGAAGCAGGTCCGCCGCAAGCTGATCACCGACCATATCGCCGCTCTGCAGAAAGGCGGCTCCCTGGTCTGCGACCATTCGATCTTCCAGTGGCTGGCCGACTGGATGCGCTGGATCTGGGGCAAGACGCCGACCGAGGAATGGGAAGCCGTGCTGGCCGAGGCGAAGCCGGCGTTGAAGCTCTACGACCGGATCGAACACATCTCGGAGGGGCCGGCCGCCAGCTACAACGGCTATACTTGGCTGGACCAGCGCAACGGCGCGGAGATCGACCGGCTGATGCGGCATCTCTACATCGACCTCGGCTGCGCTGACCGCGTTCACTTCAACGGCAAGGCGTAACGCGCAGCCGATGCTGGTGATCTCGCCGACCGCGCAGATCTCGAAGCTGGCCGACATCGAGGATTCGGTGCGCGGCACCAAGATCACGATCGGCGAAGGCGTCTTCATCGACGCCTTCGTGAAGCTCCGGGTCGCCGGCGGCACCGGCGACGTGACGATCGGCCCGAACTGCTACATCAACGCGGGCTCCGTGCTCTACAGCGGCAACGGCATCACGCTCGGCGAATACGTGCTGATCGCCGCCAACTGCACCTTGGCGCCCACCAATCATGAATACCGCGATCCCGATGTCGTCATCCGCAAGCAGGGCTTCGCGCCCAGCCGCGGCGGGATCGTGATCGAGGACGATGTCTGGATCGGCGCCAACTCTGTGTTGCTGGACGGCGTGCGGATCGGCCGCGGCGCAGTGGTCGCTGCGGGCTCGGTGGTGCGCGGGACCTTGCCGGCCTATTCGATCTCGGCCGGCAATCCCGCGAAGGTCGTCAAATGGCGGAAGAAGCCGACTGAATCCTAGCCGTTGTTGGCGTCGGGATGCAGCTTGGCGACGATGCGGCCGTCGTTGGTCTTGGCCGAATGCACCGAGCGCGCCATCAAGTCCTGCCAGCCCTGGGTCTGGTTGGCCTTGGTATGCTCGGTCTTCCACTCCTCGGCATACTCGCTGCCCTTGGTCTCCTCGAAGATCGGCATGCCCTGGGTGTAATGCACCATCTTGGCGTCGCTGCGCGGCGCGTCGTAGCCGACCAGGTGGTTCCACTCGCGCGGCAGGTCGCCGATCAGGTCCTCGGAGACCCAGTCGATGCCATGCGGGTTGCGGCACTGCTTCGGGTCCTGGACGTATTCCGGGGTCAGCACGCGGTTGGCGGGGTGGCCGCAGTTGAACAGGATCAGGCTCGCCCATTCGAACCTTTTCGCGTTCTTCGAGACCATGACCGCGTATTTGTCGTCGGTCAGCGCGAAGAGCTCCGAAACGTCGTGGCGGCAGAGATAATCGAGGTCGAGGAACAGGGCCCAGCCCTGGAAGCCGGCCAGCCAGGGCGTCAGGAAGCGGCTGTAGGTGAACGGGGTGAGGCCGGTGCGGGTCAGCGGCAGGCTCGGCAGGAACAGCGGGGTGATCGCCACCGGCTTCGAGCAGCGGCGGAAGATGCTGAACTGCAGCACGTTGTAGGAGATCGCCTGGCGGTGGTCATAGCCGATGAAGATGCGCAGGGGCTGCGCGAAAGTCTGTGCGGACATGGTGGCCGCTTCCTCCAATTAGAACGAGCCGGTGTAGATCATCCCGAGCAGCTTGCTGGTGCCCGAGGTGCCGATCGGCGGCAGTGAGTTGATACGGCTGAAGGCGTCCGCCAGCGAGTCCGTCAGGATGTTGGCCTGGCTGTTGGCGTTGTTGGTAAGGCCGAACGGATCGTCGGTGCCCTCGGTATAGGCCTGCTCGGTGGTGGTGAAGTCCTTGGTGTACTTCGTACCCTGAGTCATCTGGATGGCGTAGTTGTACGTGCCCTTGGCCTGTGTATCGACGCCGTCGGCGCGGGTCACGCGAATCACGTACTGGCCGCTCGACATGCTGAACGTGCCGTTCTTCAGGGCCTTGTAGTTGTCGTTGGCGGTGCCGGCGCCGGCGTCGCTGTCGGCGACCAGGCCCTTGCCCTTGGCGAAGATCTGCACCCGCACCTTGCCGCTCGAATCGGCGAGCGGGTTGGGGTTGCTGGGATCGTTGACCAGGATCGAGAACTTGGTGTTGCCGTTGGTCGCGACGTTGACGGAGAAGGTATCGACCTTGTCGGCCTTGTTGAGCGCGCTGATGACATTGAGCCGGCTGCTGTTCAAGCTGAGCTGGCCGATCTGCCGGGCGGTCGCGTTGTTATCGTAGAGGACGTCCTGGCTGGTCTTCTCGAACTCCTGCACGTCGCCGGAGGCCGAGGCGCTCAGGGCCGCGATCTGGTCGGAAATCTCCTGCAGGGCCGCGCTGGTCTGGTCGGCGATGGTCTGGGAGGCGTTGCCGGTGAGCGCGCTGTTCAGGTTCGACGTGGTGGAACTGCTGCTGTTGGACGACGAGGTGCCGAGCAGTCCGCTGCTGCTGCTCGAGGTCAGTCCACTCGTCACGGGGCTCACGGCCATGCTCGGTACTCCAGTTGCCGGCCGCTAGGCCGAGACGTTCACCGCCATCCGGGCGCCGCCGACCGCCGCCTGGGCGGGGTGGGGCTGGGGATGTGCTGGAACGGCTTGCACCGATTGTGCCATCGCGGCCTCGGGGACCTGCGGCTTTTGCGCCAGGCCCTCGGCCACGCAGCGGTTGATGTCCAGGATCGGCTGCAGCTTGGACCCGTCGAGGTCGCCCAGGCGCTGCAGAATCTGCCGGTCCATCATGATCGACAGGGCGAGGACGTTGTCGCGGATCTCGGTCGGGAGCGGGCAGTCGGGCTCGGCCATGGCGGTCTGGAAGATGGTCCAGAGCCGCTGGTTGAGGATCAGGGCGTCGCGCAGCGACTTGCCGCCGTCCTCGGTCTTGGCGCCGACGACGAGCCGGCGCGAGGCCTCGGACAGGGCCCAGGCCTCGGTGCTGCGCGGATCCGTCCCCGCGGGCTGGCTGACATAGCCGGTTTTTTTTGCCCCTTGGTTCATCATCTTGCGTACTCCGTGCTCCTAAACGCCGCGTTAGCCTTCCGGCTCCGTTGGCGCTCGGAGCCGCGGGTCAGAACAGTTTCGCGGTCAGTTTCAGCGCTCGGTAATAGTCCTCGGACTGCACGAGCCGTGCCACGTCCTCGAGCTTCTCCCGGTCGCCGGGCCGCTGCCGCAGAACCTCGCCCCAGATCTGCTCGAACTTGACCACGTTCTCCGCAGCGTTCTCCGGGAAGAGGTATATCAACTGAATGATTAAATAGAGCTTGCGCTCCAAAGTGTCGGCCTGCTCCTCCTTCATGACCTCGCGGCCGCGGAGAAACTTGACCTTGTTGTAAAGGTAAAAACTGCCCGGCTCCTCGCCGCGGCCGATGACCGCGCCGTTGACGATGACTTTCTCGCCGGGTTTCAAAGTGAATTTCAGGGGCAAAACTGGAACTCCGTGGCCGAAGCGAATCAGCCCGGTCCCCCCGAAACTCGTTATGATATTGATTTTCCATCACACTTGGCCGGGGGAGCCTGGGCGGCGGGTTGCCCCGCCGCCCAAGTTTACCCAACCCCTTGCGGTTAGAACAACCGCAGGATCGCCTGCTGAGCCTGGTTGGCCAGCGAGAGGGCGATCGTGCCGAGCTGCTGCCTGGTCTGCAGCGTCAGCATGTTCGCGCTCTCTTCGTTCTGGTCCGCGGCGGTCAGCTTGGAAGCACCTTCCGTGAGCACGTTGGAGAACTCCAAGGTGAAGTCCTGACGCGTCTGGATGATGTTCAAGTTGGTGCCGAGGTTGGACGAGGCCGTTCGCAGCAGGTTCTTGGCCTTGTTCAGCTGGTCGATGGCGTTCTGAATGTCAGAACGGTCGCCCCAGCTGTTCTGGGCCTGGTCGAGCTGCAAGCCTTGTCCGTTGGTCTGGACGTTCTGGCTGACCACGTTGACGATCGAGGTGTTGGTCTCGTTCAACTGGACAGTCAGGTTGTTCTGGTCGGAAGCATCGACCAGCTGCTTGGTGGTCAACGAAGCATCGCTGCCGGTATGCGCACCGCGGACGTCGAACTTCGCGTCACGGGAAGCCGTGTACGCGCCGCGCACCTGAACGGTGTAAGCGGCGTGGGCCCCGGCGTAACCGCCAACAGACACCGCCTGCGAGATGGCGGAGTCCTGGAAGTTGATATTCAGCCTGGCGCCGTTGTTCGTACCGCTGGTGAAGGCGATCGAAAGGACGCTGGCCGACGACGCCTGAGCGGCGGTCAGGGTGAAGCTGGCAGTGCCACCCAAGCCGTCGGAGACTTGGATGTTCGTGGAACCACCGGTGCCCACGGTCACGTCGATGCTGAGCTTCGTCACCTGGTTCGCCGCGAACGAGGCGACGGTGCCGACGCTGTAGAGCGGCGCGGTCGAGATCGTGCCGGTTGCCCCGCTCTGCTGCTGGATCGTGGTGGTAACCTCGGCCGAACCGGCCGCGGCTGCCGTCGCGATGTACTTCAGCTCGTTGTAGTTGAACGAGATGCCGATCGAGCTGCCGTTGGCGGCGCCCGCCGAGCTGAAGTTCACGTCGCTGGCATTTCCGGTGCTGACGACGCGGGTGGTGAGGCCGGCGGAGCCGTTGCCGTCCAGCGACACGCTATACGAGTCGAAATTGCCGGTCGTATAGTTGAAGCTGTTGGCGTTCGCCGTCACCAGGTACGTCTCATCGACGGTGACGCTGGCCGGCGTGGTGATCGTCGGCGTTCCGGTAATCGCAGCAGCGCCGGTGCCGTAGGCGCCGGAAGCCGCCGCGCTGTAGGTCGAGGCCTGCAGGATCTGCCGTTCGTCCAGGGTGACGCGCGCGGTGCCGGTGCCGAACGAGAACGAGTTCTCGCCGTCCGAGACCTTGCCGTTACCAACCGACTGGAGACCGTCGCGAGTGACCTTTTCACCGGCCGAGTTCTCGACGGAAACCTGGAGGTTGATGTTCTTCTGGATGGTCGACGTACCCACGCCGGCAGTATCCGGCACGTCTTCGATCGAGTCGAAGTCGACGTCGAAGCCGAGGTTGGTGCCGCTGCTGAAGCTGTGCGAGAACTTCAGAACGGTGCCGTTGCCCTTGGCCGTGGCCCACTCCGCCTGGGTGAAGGTCGTGGTGAAGGACTCGTCGCCTTCGGTAACCGTGAAGGTCTTGTCCTTACCCGTGCCGCCGCTCAGCTTGATGGTGACGTCGGAGAGGGTATTCTTCGTGGTCGAGGCGAAGCCGTTGATCACGATGTTGCTGATGCCGCGATCCGTGGCGGCGTTGGCGATGTCGCCAGCGTCACCGGAGATCGCACCGTCGCCGGCCACCGAGATGGTGTAGGTGTCCGCCTTGGTGACGTTGGTGACGGTCGCGCCGCTGATGCCCGCCAGCGCGTTGACGTCGAGCTGGCTGCTCGCGGTCACGCCGAGGCGCAGGCCGCTGCCGATCAGCAGGTTCTTACCGGCATAGTTCGCATCCTGTGCCTGGCTGTCGATCTGGCGCAGGAAGGCGTTGTACTGCTGGGCAAGGCTCTTACGGGTCGCGACCGAGTTCGCGTCCGTGCCGAGGTTGCTCAGCGCCGACTGCGTCAGCGCGGTGGCGTTGTCGATCAGGTTCTGAATCGCCGTGATGCCTTTGTCGCCGGCGCTGATCGTGCTGATCGCCTGGCCGATGCCGTCCTTCAGGCTGGTCAGGTCGGAAGCCCGCTGGTTCAGCGCCTTGGCGGCGAAGAAGGCGGTCGGAGAGTCCAGGGCCGAGTTGACCTTGTTGCCGGTCGACAGGCGGGTCTGGGTACGGTCGAGAGAGGTCTGGGTCGTCTGCAGCAGGAGGAGGTTGCTGCGAATCGAGCCAGAAAGCTGGACTTGAGTAGCCATTCGAGTGTGCTCCCTTTTGGAGGCTGGGTTTCAGCGCCGACCTTTGTCAGGCGCACCCGCCGCGGACATGCGGCAGGCCTCGATAGGAAGCAATTTCCCTGCCAGGAGGAAAAAGTTTCCAAGCCGGGCAGAAATGGCGGAAATCCGCGCCCCCAGAGTTAACCATGTTAGGATGAACCTGCTCGCGCCCGGCAATTCTTGCCGGACGGGGCAGGAATTGCCGCCAAATGCCTTGGAGTAGCGGCAGAATATGCCGCGTTAACGAATCCCAATTTCCTCGCGGATTCATCGAGTTAGAGTTTATTTTTTGTTAACGCCCGGCGGCTAGGGTAGATCCGAACCGAAGGGCTTCGGCCCCGATCTACAATCCGCAGGCCAGGCGAAGCAGGATGCCGACCACCTACACGATGAACGAAACCGGGCTGGTGCCATATCCGACCGCACCATCGGCGCCGGACCATTCCGGCCCCGATAAGGACCTCACGCTGAAGCAACAACGCCAGCGCCAGATCGAACTGGCGCATGAGGCGAGTCTCCTCAACAAGGCCGGGCGCACCGAGGAGCTGAAGCGCTGCCTGGAGACGCTGCTCGAGCTCGATCCCAACGACGCACAGGCTTTATACAATCTAGGATTGCTGGTCTACAAGGCGGACGAGAAGCCGAAGGCCGAGCGCATGCTGCGCCGCGCGATCGAAAACGAGCCGGACTATGCCGATGCCTACCTAGCCCTCGGCAACATGCATTTCGACAGCCGGCATCTGCTCTCGGCGATCGAGATCTATGAGGCCGGCCTGCGCCAGGTTCCGACCCGGCTGCAGCTGCTGAGCAGCCTGCTGCGTGCCGCCGCGACGATGCGCTCGGCGCAGCGTGTCGAAAAGGTCGCCCGCCGCATCCTCGACATCGACGAGGACGACAACAGCGCGCTCAACTACCTTGCCTGGGCGCTGATGACGCGCGGCGGCGGCCTTGACGAGGCCCATCAAGCGCTGGAACACGCGCTCGCAAAGTCTCCGGACAAGCCCGAGACGCTCGCCCTGGCGGAAACGCTGGCCGAAATGCGCCAGGATGCCGAGGGCGTGCGACGCCACCGCGCGCGCCTGGAGAAGCTGGCGGTCGCGGTCTGGAATACGGCGCACCTGGCCGCCGAAATGTTCGCTTCGCTCAACCGGCACGATCGCGCGGCCGGCATCGTGCGGGAATACATCAAGGCGCATCCCGACGATCCGTCGGCGCACCGCTATCTGGCCGTCGCACTCATGCAGGACGGCGACTTCGCCGGCGGCCATGAGGTGGTGTCGGAAGTGTTGAAGCTCATGCAGCGCCCGGCGCTGCAGATGATCTACGCGCTCAACGCCTTCCGGCTCGGCGATCTTGAGGGGTTCCATCAATATCACCACACCCGCTGGTTGCGGGAGGGCGCCGAGGCGCTGTGGAAGCTTCCGGTCCCGGAATGGGACGGCAAGCCGATCGAGCACGGCAAGCTCATCGTGCAGTGCGAGCAGGGCGTCGGCGACTACGTGATGTGGGCGGTGCTGTTTCCCGGCATCGCCGCCAAGGCGCACGACGTCGTGACCAAGGTCATCCCCCGGATGGCCAACCTGTTTCGCCGCAGCTTCCCGGAAATGCAGTTCATCTATGAGGACAAGCTGCCGCCGGATATCCCGCTGGAGGCTGTCGCGGCCCGCACCACGGCGGGTGACCTGCTGGAAGTCCTGAAGCCGGATATCGAGGACCTGCCGGGCAAGGCCGGGTTCCTGGTGGCCGACCCGGCGCTGAAGTCCAAGCTCCGCAAGCGCTATGAGGCGCTGTTCCCGGGTAAGCGGTTGATCGGCATCTCCTGGCGAAGCGGCAATCGCGACAGTGCCGCCACGCGCTCGCTCGAGCTCCCTTATTGGAAGCCGCTGTTCGACATGCAGGACTGCGCCTTCATCAGCCTGCAATACGGCGATCTCACCCGCGACCTGGAAGAGCTGAAGGCCCAACTCGGCGATCAGGTCTACTGGGACAAGGAGGTCAACCCGATGGGGGACATGGATCCCTTCACGGCGCAGATCTCGGCCATGGACATGGTCATCTCGGTCGACAACAGCACCATCCACTTCGCGGGCGGCCTCGGCAAGCCGTGCTGGGCGATGCTGCCGCTCAACTCCGACTGGCGCTGGCAGACCGACCGTTCGGACACGGTCTGGTACGAAAGTCTCGAACTCTTCCGCCCCGACAAGGAAGGCGGCTGGGACGGCCTGGTGGAACGCGTCGCGGAGCGCCTTGGCAAGCTCGACGGCGAGGTCCTGAAGCAGGCGGAAGTGGCCTATCTGCGGCGCGCGTTCGCCACCATGGTGAAAGCGCAACGCGTCGGCGACGCCGAGCAATACGGGCGGATGTTGCTGGCCCATGATGTCGACAAGGCGCAGGCGATGCGCGCGGTGGCGAAGGCCGCGGTCGGCGCCGGGCAGGCCGCGGATGCCGTCGGCATTCTGCACCGCGCGATCGAACTCGACCCCGATGATCCGGAGATTCAGGCCGACATGGCCCAGGCGCTGGCGAAGGCCGGGGATGCGGATCACGGCCTGGCAATGGCCCGCGAGCTCACGCGGCGCTTTCCGACCAGCAACGAGGTTTCCATCGCTTGCGGACGCATCCTCTCCGATCTCGGCCGCTATGACGAAGCGACGGATTATTTCGCGCGCGTCTTGCGTCGTGACCCGGAGAACGTCGCCAGCCGCATGGCGCTGGCCGGGCTGCAGGCGGCGCAGGGCGATTTCGATCTCGCGCGCAAGAATTACGAGCGGGTCCTCGCGATCGAGCCTTCCAATGCCACGGCGCATACCGCAGTGGCCGAAATCATGCTTCGGCTTGAAGACTGGTCGGCTGGCTGGCCCAATTTCCGCTGGCGTTTCGGGGTGCGCCCCGAGGTCCTTCCGGTCTGCTTCGCAGCCCTGGATCCCGATAAGCAGCCCAAGGCGTGGTCCGAGGGAGGCTTGCGCAAGCAGCGCCTGTTCCTCGCCGCCGAGCGCAATCTCATCGAGCAGTTGCTGTTCGCCGGTCTGGTGCCGGAGGCGGCGAAGGAAGCCCGCAAGACCACGCTCGAATGCGATCCCCGGCTCGTGCCACTCCTGGCCGGAAGCTTCCCGGCGATCGAGGTGATCACGCGCAATGACCTCACGCCCGAGCTTCTCAAGGACCGCAATTTCCAGGTGGCGAGCTCGCTCGGCAATCTGGCCGGCCGGATGCGCGCCTCGAGCGGACAGTTTCCGGCACGCCCGAAGCCTGTAGTGACGGCCGACCCGGATCGGGTCGCGGCGCTGCGCCGGGAGTATCAGGCGACCGCGCAGGAGCGGAAGCTCATCGGCCTTTCCTGGCGCCATGCCAAGGCTTCGCCGCAATCGCCGGCGCCGCTCGATGCGTGGCTGCCGCTGATCGATCGCCCGGATGTCATGGTGGTGGCGCTGCACCCGGGATCGGCCGAGGCGGAGCTCGCAGAGTTTGCGCAGCGCACCGGTCGGGACCTGATCTTCGACCGCCGGGTGGACTTTTCCCGCGATCTCGGCGAATACGCTGCCCAGGTGCAGGCTTGTGATTCCGTGATCGCGGTGGAAGATCTGACGGCCGTCCTGGCGGGGACCATGGGCAAGCCGACGATCAAGCTCAGGCGACCGGTGGATCATTGGTGGTGGGGCATGAGCGGGGGCGACAATCGCTGGTTCCCGGCGCTGAAGATGGTGACGGCGCCGCAGGTTCCGGGTGAAGCCGAAGTGGCGGAGGTCTTGACCCTCCTGGATCGAACGCGCACTAGTTGATCGGATTGCAGATGGCCATGAACCGCAAGGATCGCCGCGCCGCGGCGAAGCAGGATCGAACCGGGCGCGGCAAGGCCACCTCCGGCGCGCTGATCTCAAAGATAAACCAGGCGATTTCCCTGGCGCAGGCCGGCGATCTGGCCGGCGCGGAGGCGGTGCTCGATGCCGCCCGCAAGAGCGATCCGGACCAACCCGAGATCAACCACCAGCTGGGCATGATCCATGCCCGCACCGGCAGGACCGATTCCGGCCTCGAACTGTTGCGCAGAGCGGTCGAGAAGTGTCCCGAGGAATCCCTCTATTGGAACAACCTCGCGGCGGCGTGCCTGGCGATCGAGCGGTCGCAGGAAGCGGTCGATGCCGCGCGCAAGGCTCTCGCGCTCGATCCGAAGAATTTCATTGCCTGTCAGAATCTGGCGCTCGGGCAGCGCGATCTCGGCGATCGTGCCGCTGCCGCTGAGGCTTTCGCCCGGGCGGAGACACTCGGCAGCCTGGACGCCGGTGCCTTGGCGAGCTGGGGTGAAAGCCTCGCAGCGCTCGGTCGGTTCGCCGAAGCTGAAGCAGTGGTGCGACGCGCTCTCGCCATGGTCGCCGATGAGGCGCAGATCCTGACGCTGCTGGGCTGGATCTTGAGCGAGCAGGGCAAGAACGAGGAAGCCCGGGACACTTTCCGGCGCAGCCTTGACCTGAAGGCGGATCAATTTCTCGCCGCCTTCAACTACGCCATCCTTTCGCTCCGCGCCGGCGACGGCGTGGTGGGCCTGCGTTGGCTGCGCCGCGCGACCTCAATCGATCCGAAATCGGCGGTGGCCTGGCGGATCCTGGCCCAGGAGCTGGCAAACCAGGGCCTGGCCGAGGAAGCTCTGCCGGTCGCCGAGCGCACCCTGCGCCTCGCCCCGGACGACGCGGAGATCAAGAGCCTGATCCGCAAGCTCAAGGGCGAGGCGGAGCCCGAAACGCCGGCCTTCACCATCGACTTCGGGGAGATGGCGCCTGCCGCGGCGGTCGAACCCAAGGCCCCCGAGGCCAAGCCGCTCGCCGGCTCCGGCGTCTTCGATCTTTCGGTCGTGAAGATCGGCGGCGACGACAACTGAGCTTCGGGCACCGCTGCCCCCGCCGCGCCACCTCTCCATCGGAAAAGAGAAGGCCCGGCGACTGGGGCAAGTCGCCGGGCCGGTCTGTCGCCGTCAGGGTCGATGGCGATCAGAACAACTTCAGGATGGCCTGTTGGGCCTGGTTCGCGAGACTTAGGGTGATGGTGCCGAGCTGCTGCCTGGTCTGCAGCTGCAGCATGTTGGCGCTTTCCTCGTTCTGGTCCGCCTGGACCAGCTTGTTGGCGCCTTCCGCCAGGATGTTCACGAAGGAGTCGGTGAACTTCTGTCGTTCCTGGATGATGTCGAGGTTGTTGTTCAGGCCCGAGGTCTGTGCCTGCAACTCGATCTTCGCGGCCTGGATCATCTTGCTCGCGACCTCGAGATCCGCACGGTCGAGCCAGTTGTTCTGCGCATTGTCAACCGCGAGGCCCTGTCCGTCGGTCTGCAGGTTCTTGCTGATGACCTGGATGTGCGCGACGTTGGTTTCGTCGAGCTGGACCGTCATGTTGTTGGCGTCGGTGGCATTGGTCACCTGCGCCGTGCTCAGCGTGGACGTGTATCCGGTCTGGCCGGCGCGCACGTCGAACGCGACCTGCCGGGGTGCCGTGTAGGCGCCGATCGCGTTCATGATGATCTGGCCGGTGGCGTTGGACTGCAGCACGCTGCTGCCCAGGCTCAGGACCAGGGTGGCGCCGCTGTTGACGCCGCCGGAGATCACGAAGTTGATCACCTGCGAGGAGCCGAGCGTGCCGTTGTAGGTCGCCTTGCCGCCGAACCCGTCGTCGAGCACGAAGGTCGAGGCGCTGATATCGGTCTTCATGTTGATGGTCATGCGCGTCGCCACGTCGTTGGCGAAGCCCGAGACCGCACCGACCGAGATGTTGCTGACGTCCAGCACGCCGCCGAGGACGATCGCGGTCGACTGCACCTGGGACGCGTCCGAGGCCGAGGCGACCGTGGTGCGCGCCAGGCCGGCGGTGCGGAAGTCGATGGTGACACTGCCCGCCGGCGCGCCGTCGGCGATGCTGTTGATCGAATAGAGGCCGTCGCCGTTGACCACGATGGTGGAGGTGCCGGCCGGGCCGGTAACCGTCACGCTGTAGGCGGTGAACTTGCCGGCGATGAAGTCGAAGTTCGCCGGGTCGGCATGCGCCGTCACCGTGTAGGTGAAGTCGTTGGAGATACCGGCGAGCGGGATGGTCGGGGTGCCGGCGATCGCGTCCGCGGCGCCGCCATAGGCGCCGCCGACGATCGCGTTGTACTGCGACGACTGCAGGATGGTCTTCTCGTCGATGGTGAGGCGCGGCGTGCCGGTGTCGAAGTTCCAGGAGTTCTGGCCGTCCGCCAGCTTCTGCTGACCCGAAAGGTTCGATGCGCTGCGCGTGACCGTGGCGCCGATGCCGTTGAAGTTGGTGACGCCGATGCCGAGGTCGGCGAACTTCTCGATGACCGAGGTGCCGACGCCGGCGGTGTCCGGCACCGCTTCGATCTGCTCGAAGTCGACATCGAAGTTGATATGCGTGCCGCTGACGAACTGGTGGTCGAAGTTGAGCGTCTGGCCGGTCGAGTTCGCGGCCTTCCACTGCGCCTGGGTGAAGGTCTGGGTGAAGGCGACCGTGCCCTCGGTGACCGTGATGGTCTTGTCCTGGCCGACGCCGCCGGTGATCTTCACCGAGAGCGAGCTGAAGGTGGCCTGCACCTTGCTCTGGAAGCCGCTGACGACGACGTTGCTGATGCCGCGGTCGGCCTCGGCATTGGCGACGTCGGTCGCGTTGGCGGAGATCTTGCCGTCGCCCTTGATCGCAATGACATAGTCGTCGGTCGTCATCACGTTGGTGACGGTGGCCCCGGTGACGCCCGGGATCGCGTTGGTCGAGCTCTTGGTCGACGAGGTCGCGTCCATCCGCAGGCCGTTGCCGATCACCAGGTTCTTGCCGTTGTAGTTGGCGCCCTGGGCGAGCTTGTTGATCTGGTCAAGCAGCGTGTTGAACTGCGTCGCCAGCGATTTGCGCAGGCTGATCGAGTTGGCATCCGAACCGAGGTTCTGCTGCGCCTGGTTGATCAGCGCCTGCGCCTGGTCGAGATAGTTGCCGATCGTGGTCGCCGCCGTATTGGCGGTCTGGATCGTGCTGACCGACTGGCCGATCGAGTCTTTCAAGGCCGAAAGGTCGTCGGCCCGGTTGTTGAGGCCCTTGGCGGCGAAATAGGCGACGGGCCCATCGAGCGCGCTGTTGATCTTGTTGCCGGTCGACAGCCGCTGCTGCGTCCGATCGAGCAGGGACTGGGTCGACTGCAAGAGCAGCAGGTTCCCGCGGATGCCGCTCGTCAATGGGATGTCGTTCGTTGCCATCAGGGTTCTCCCGTAATCTCGGCTGACCGAAGCCTTTGGCCCCGGCTAGGCTGGTCAACCCAGCCCTCGGACCCCTTAATGCAGTCGCCATGCCAACTGCTATTTCATTGATGTGGCGAGAGAAAATGACGTTTCTGGGATGCCCGGGCGGGGGCGCCACCCTGCAATAATCGCCGGGAGGGAACAGAATTGCCGACCGGATCGTTGGCTTCAGGTGGGTAGAAAGCTCCGGGTTGCTTATGAATCGGAATGGTAGAGGAAGACTCTTCGCCCGGTTTCTGAAGAATCACACCATTGGGTCGGGCTTCCCAGGGTTAAAGTCTTGAAGTCAAGTGTTAACAGGCCTATTGTAACCCTGCCCGGGTTCTAATCTGGATCCATATTGCCGGGTGAAGAGGTTTTTAGTTGAATACGTGGCGAAACAGCGGGTTAGGTTGCCCGTTCGCGGATAGACAAGATGCTGAGTGTAAGCAACACGTTGGGAAGTTCTGGCGGTTCGCCCTCGCTTGATGCGCGGGTGGCGGTCGGTGCTGGCGTGTTCGCCGTCAGCGCCGCGGAAGCCAGCGTTCCGGAGCCTCAGCCCCGCGTCATAACGACGCCCACGCCGACCCCCGAGCAGAAGATTTTCGCCTACAACGCCTTCGAGTTCAGCTATCGCTCGGACTTCGGCAAGGTGATCCTGCTGCAGCAGAATGTCGAGACCGGCGCGGAAGTCACCCAGGTCCCCACCGAATATCACCTCCGGCAATATGCGGCGTCGCAGCGCGAGCAGCGCGTGCAGCTGCAGCAGAAGCTCTACAAAGGCGCCGGCGGGGAAACCCAGACCGCGCCGCAGACCGTCGTGGTGAGTACCGGCGCCAAGCAGGCCGTATCGACCAGTGCGCCCGCGGCCTCGCCGCCGGCTTCGCCTTCCGTCGCACCGAGCACCGCCGCGGCCGCGACGGCTCCCCACGTCGACATCAAGGCCTGATCCTCTTCAAGCGCGTTGTTGCACGGTCGCCGGCTCCGCGGCGACGGAGCGACGTCCCTTGCGCAGCGAACCACGCTGATCATAGCCGGTGACGCTGGAGCGCTTTTCGTCCAGGGCTGAAACCACCGCCCGCATCACCCGCTCGTTGACGTCGCGCATGGCGCGCAGCGCACGCAAGTTCTCGCTGACCGCCGCCTGGACCCGCTCGGTCGCCTCGACCAGCTCGTCCTTCAAGGCGGCGCTGATCGCCTGGTTCTCGCCGCTCGGCTCTTTGAGCGCCAGGGTGAAGGCGCGGTAGGTGTCGGCCAGCGCGATCTTCTCGACCTGCATCTGCTTCAGCGCTTCCGGCCGCATGGCGCGGATCGCTTCCATCTCCTGCTGCAGGCAGCCGATCAGCCGCGAGGTGATGGCCAGGAGCTCGGTGACGCGCGACGACGGTTTGGGCATGGACGAGAAATCCCCTATTGCTGCTCCTGCAGCTGCAGAAGCTGACGCTTCACGACATCGGCGATGCCGAGCACATGCTGCCGAGCGACCGCCTTGCCGTATTCCTGGACCATCAGCGAGCGGAACATCCCTTCCGCCTCGCCGCCGCCGGTGACCGAGTCCGGCTTGATGCCGGACAACATCTGCTCGAAATAGGCGCCGGCGAAGAAGGCCTCGAAGTCCTCGGCGACCTTGTCGATCGCGGCTTCGTTCTGCTGCTTCGCCATCGCCGCGCGCTGCTGTGCCAGCTGGCGCGGATCGGGCGTGTAGGTCGGCCCAAGGGACGGCAATGGCGAGACCGTGTTCATTGCGTGACGATATCCGCCTGGAGGGCACCCGAGGCCTTGATCGACTGCAGGATCGAAATGAGATCCCGCGGGCCGACGCCGAGCGAATTGATGCCGGTCACCAGCTGCTCGAGGGTCAGGCTGGTCGGCAGCACCGCGAGCTTGCGGTTGCGGTCTTCCTGCACCTCGATATCGGTGCGCGGCACGACCACCGTGACGCCGGTCGAGGAGAAGGGCGAGGGCTGCGAGACCTGCGGGGTCTCGGTCACGCGGATGGTGAGGTTGCCCTGCGCCACCGCGACCTTGCTGATCCGCACGTTCTCGCCCATCACGATGACGCCGGTATTCTCGTCGATCACCACGCGGGCCTGCTGGTCGGGCTCGATCGGCAGCTGCTCGACATTGGTGATCAGCGCGGCCGGGCCGCCGGGGAACTGGCTGGAGTTGAGCTGCACGGTGCCGCCGTCGAGCGGCAGCGCGGTGCCGGCGCCGACCGCGGCGTTGATCGCATCCGAGATCCGCTGGGCGGTAGTGAAATCCGGGTTGCGCAGCGACAGTTTGAGGCTGCCGAGCTGGTTCAATTCGAACGGGATCTCGCGCTCGACGATGCCACCGCGCACGATCCGGCCGCTGGTCGGCACGCCGCGCACGATGGTCTCGGCGGCACCCGCCGCCTTGAAGCCGCCGATGGTGATCCCGCCCTGGGCCACCGCATAGACTTCGCCGTCGGCGCCGATCAGCGGGGTCGCCAGCAGGATGCCGCCCTGCAGGCTGGTGGCATCGCCCAGGCTGGAGACGCTGACGTCGATCTCGCTGCCCTGGCGGGAGAAGGCGGGGAGGTTGGCGGTCACCATCACCGCGGCCAGATTCTTGGTCTCGAGGTCGGCGTTGTCGCGGTTGATCTTGACGCCCAGGCGCTCGAGCATGCCGATCAGGCTTTCCCGGGTGAACGGCGCCTTCTTCTTCATATCGTCGCCGGTGCCGTCCAGGCCGACCACCAGACCGTAGCCGACCAGCTGGTTCTCGCGCACACCCTCGAAATCGGCGATGTCCTTGATCCGCGAGGTGGCGGCGGCGGGGATCGCGGTCGCGGCCAGGGCTGCCAGCATCACGCCCAGGCGGGCCAACCTGAGGCAAGCGGAACGGGGTCTGCTGGAGGTCGGTCGCGGCATGTTCGGTCCGATTTCTTCGGCGGTTGACTGGCTTTGCGCCCGCTAACAAGCGAATCCCATGCCACGCGTCCCCATAACACTTATGATAATGATTTCAGCTGGTTAAGAGATATGCCCTGGGCCGGCTGCGGCGCCCGGGCCACGCGCGCGCAGGACCGACCTTAACCTTCCGGCAGTTTCTGCCGGGACCCCGGGAGCGATCGGCAAGCCTTTGGATTTCTTTATAGAATGTTAAGGATACGGTGACTAAAAGGGCAGGCAGGGCGTTGCCCGAATGGAGTCGCTCCCCGACCGATGAAAGTCGAACCCACCGCACCGAGACCGACGACGACCGTCCGCAAGACCGGCGGCACTTCGGCGACCGGTTCCGGCGCCTTTGCCAAGGCGTTGAGCGATACCCAGCAGAGCCATGGGCCGGGCATGCCGGTCAGCGTCGGCTTCACCGACCTCAATACCGTGCTGGCCCTCCAGGAGGCCCCGGACGCCACCCGCGGCCGGGCCCGCAAGCGGGCCCAGGAACGCGGCAACATGATGCTGGACCACCTGGAGGAGATCCGGTTGGGCCTGCTGCTCGGCACTATCCCGATGGCGAAGCTGGAGCAGCTCGCCAGCCTGGTGCGGGCCAAGCGCGAGCAGATCGACGATCCCAAGCTCCTCGCCATCCTCGATGAGATCGAGCTCCGCGCCGCCGTGGAGCTGGCCAAGCTGAGCCGCCCGGCGCCCTGAGCGCTGCGATATAGAATCCTTAAATTACAATAAGTTGAACGGCAAGCTCGGCGCCAAATCGGACTTGCGAGGACAACTTTATTCCCTTATTACTCCCCGCGCCCGGCCCCCAGGGACTCGCCTTGGGGTGTAACCCGGGAACCGGCGTATCCAATCGAGCACTGCATGAAACCGTTGCTTTCGCCCGACTATCGGCCGACCGAAAAAGAGTCCTTCATGAACCCGATGCAGCTGGAGTATTTCCGGCAGAAGCTGCTCGGATGGAAAGCCGAGCTGCTCCGGGAATCGAACGAGACCCTGAGCCATCTCCAGGAAGAGAGCCTTTCGGAACCGGATATCGCCGACCGCGCCTCGCTGGAGACCGACCGCGCCCTCGAGCTGCGCACCCGCGACCGCGAGCGCAAGCTGATCTCCAAGATCGACGAGGCGCTGCTCCGGATCGAGGACGGCTCCTACGGCTATTGTGAGGAGACCGGCGAGCCGATTTCGCTGAAGCGCCTGGAAGCCCGCCCGATCGCGACCCTGTCGATCGAGGCCCAGGAACGCCACGAGCGGATGGAACGCACCCACCGCGACGACTGAGGACGGCTCCGGCCTATTCCTCTTCGTCCTTTTCCCAGCTGTGGTAGCGCAGCAGGACCGAGGATTCCTCCACCCGCGGGTGGAAGCGGTAGTCGTAGTAGAAAACCAGGATGATGCTGACCGTCTCGCCGTCTTCGGAGAGCGGGAGGAAGATCACGTCCTGCTTCTCCAGCGCGCCGTCCGGTGCGCGGTAATCGCCGCGAAAGCAGCAAGGCGCGCCGGTCTCTGCGACATGTTCATAGTAGAGCAGCGATTCCTCCGCCGAGGAGGCGAAGAACGCCTCGGCGACCGAGCGTCCGGTCGGATCGTTGCCGCGGGACGCCACTTCCTCGGTCCCGACCAGCCGATAGACGAAGCGCCGGGCGTCCGGAACGACATCCACCAGGGTGATCCGCGGCAGGAAGGCCTTGATCTCGGTGGGGTCGATGTCGGTGCGGCGCGGCATGCGGCGGTCGCCGGCCTTCAACCGCCAGTAATCGACCATGGCGCGGATGTCCGGATGGCACGCGGCGATCCGGCTTTCGGTTTCCTGCTGGCTCACCCGCTCCAACACCCGGTTCCGCCCTTTCCGGCATAACCCCTGACGCAATCTATAACTTTCGGCGGAAGGTCGGATACGGCGCCCGCGGCTTTATCCCCAGGGAATTCAGGGCCTGGGCAAAATACTGCCCATCTCGCCATTGCAAAAGCGGAGGCGCCTCCTGATATACTCGGGGCTAGTGACCTTCGAGCCTTGCCTAGACGCATATTCTCCCGCCATCGGCCGCGCCGGTGTCGGGACATCGCCGTTTCTCATCCGCACCGCCCTCGGGAGGGGCCACGCGCCATGATCACACTGAAAGTCAATGGACAGGACCATCAGGTCGATGTCGATCCCGCGACGCCCTTGCTCTGGGTGCTGCGCGACACAATTGGACTGACCGGCACGAAATACGGGTGCGGCATCGCCGCCTGCGGCGCCTGCACCGTCCATATGGACGGCCAGCCGACCCGCTCCTGCAGTGTCACCGTGGGCGATGTCGGTCCGGCCAGCATCACCACGATCGAGGCGGTGGAGAGCAAGGCCGCGAAGGCGGTGCAGACCGCCTGGCAGAAGCTCGACGTCGTGCAATGCGGCTACTGCCAGTCCGGCCAGATCATGGCGGCGACGGCTTTGCTCGAGAGCAACCCGAAGCCGACGCAGGAAGACATCGAGGCGGCGATGACCAACATCTGCCGCTGCGCCACCTATCAACGCATCCGAACCGCGGTCGATGAAGCCGCCCGCATCATGGAGGGCTGAGTCATGTTGATCCGCAAGAACGACGCACTGCCCATCAACGCCATCACCCCGAGCCGCCGCAACTTCCTCAAAGCCGGCGTCGTTGCCGGCGCCGGTCTCGTGATCGGCTGGCATGGCCTGGGAGGCCGCATCACCAGTGCGCAGGCCGCGGGGGCCGGCAGTCCCTTCGAGGGCTATATCCGTATCTCGCCCGAGAACAAGGTGACCGTGCTCGCCGCACATCTCGACATGGGCCAGGGCATCTACACCGGAACCGCGACCCTGGTCGCGGAGGAGCTTGAGTCCGACTGGTCGCAGATGGAGGTCGAAGGCGGCTACGGCAACCCGGCGCTCTACGGCAATGTTGCCTTCGGCGGCAAGTTCCAGGGCACCGGTGGTTCAACGGCGACGATGAGCTCGTTCGACCGCTATCGCCGCGCCGGCGCCATGGCGCGGGTGATGCTGGTCAACGCCGCCGCCAAGCAATGGAATGTGCCGGCGGGCGAGATCACGGTCGCGAAAGGCGTGGTCAGCCACGGCAGCGGCAAGACCGCGACCTTCGGCGAGCTCGCCGAAGCCGCGGCCAAGGAAACGCCGCCGGCTGACGTCACCTTGAAAGACGCCGGCGCCTGGACCCTGATCGGCAATGCCGATCTCCGCCGTCTCGACTCTCCGGCGAAGACCACCGGGCATCAGACCTTCACGCTCGACGTGAAGCTGCCGGGCATGCTCTACGCCGTGGTCGCACGTCCGCCGCTGTTCGGCGCCACGGTGAAGTCCTTCGATGCCGCGGCCGCCAAGCAGGTGAAGGGCGTGGTCGATGTGGTGCAGATCCCGCGCGGCGTCGCAGTCGTCGCCGACAGCACCTGGAACGCCATGGAAGGCCGCAAAGCCTTGAAGGTCGAATGGGACGACAGCAAGGCCGAGAAGCGCGGCTCGCCGGAGCTGATGGCGGAATACAAGAAGCTCGCCGCCGGCAGCGAGGCCGCGGTGGCACGCCATGACGGCGACGCCGACGCGGCGATGAAGTCGGCGGCCAAGGTGATCTCGGCGGAGTTCGAGTTCCCCTACCTCGCCCATGCCGCCATGGAGCCGCTCGATGCCGTCGCCCGCAAGGACGGCGACAAGATCGAGATCTGGGGCGGCCACCAGATGCCCGACCTCTACCAGGGCATCGCGGCCGGGATTGCCGAGACCACGCCGGACAAGATCGTGCTCCACGTCATGATGACCGGCGGCAGCTTCGGCCGCCGCGCGGTCGGCGACGGCGATGTGATCGCCGAAGCGGTCGCGACCGCCAAGGCGATCGGTTGGAAAGCGCCGGTCAAGCTGGTCTGGACCCGCGAGGACGACATGACCGGCGGCCGCTATCGCCCGATGTACTTCCACAAGATGTCGGCCGGTCTCGACGGCGCGGGGAAGCTGGTCGCCTGGCAGCACCGCATCGTTGGCCAGTCGATCATGGCGGATGGCCCATTCGCCGGCATGATCCAGAACGGGGTCGATCCGACTTCGGTCGAGGGCGCTTCGACGCTGCCTTATGCGGTGCCGAACATCCATGTGGACCTGGTCACGACCAAGGTCGGCGTGCCGGTCTTGTGGTGGCGCTCGGTCGGCAGCACCCACACCGCCTATTCGACCGAGGTGGTGATCGACGAGGTGGCGCAGGCCGCGGGCCAGGACCCGATCGAGTTCCGCCTCGCCATGCTCGGCGACAAGCCGCGGCACAAGGCGGTGCTCGAGAAGGTGAAGGAGGCTTCCGGCTGGGGCCAGGCCTTGGAGAAGGGCCCTAATGGATCCCTTAGGGGCCGCGGCGTCGCCGTCGCCGAATCCTTCGGCTCCTATGTGGCGCAGGTGGTCGATGTCTCGGTCGATCAGGGCACGGTCAAGGTCGAGCGCGTGATCTGCGCGGTCGACTGCGGCACCGCCGTCAATCCGGACGTGATCAAGGCGCAGATGGAAGGCGGGATCGGCTACGGCTTGAGCGCCATCCTGAAGGGCGAGATCACCCTGAAGGACGGTGCGGTCGAGCAGACCAACTTCGACGGCTATGAAGTGCTGCATCTCGACGAGATGCCGCAGGTCGAAGTGCATATCCTGCAGTCCAAGGAAGGCCCGACCGGTGTCGGCGAGCCCGGCGTCCCGCCGATCGGCCCGGCTGTCGCCAACGCGGTCTTCGCCGCCACCGGCAAGCGCATCCGCGTCCTGCCGATGAGCAAGTTCGACTGGACCGCGGCGTAACGAACAGAGACAGGCTGCAGCTGTGACCGCGGTCACGGCTGCAGCCTGCGCTGCATCACATTTCCACGCTTGAACCGTTGCGCTGACTCGCGAGACCCATATGCTGCGCCGCATTCGGGGTCTCTGGAAAAGCGAGTCAATTCATGTTCCGCTGGTTGGCGATCGCCGCCGTCATCTTCCTTTCATCACCAGTCTTCGCCGCCGATCTCTCGCCGGACCAGCAGTCCGCGATCTGTGGCGCGCGCAAGACCTGCAAGACGACCACGGTGGATGCCGGGCAGGGGCCGGGCAACGTCAAGCTGACGGTGGTCGACGTGCATTTCGACGTCGTCGACAAGCCGGCGGAAGCGCCCGAAGACGGCTGCATCGGCGATCCGGAAGCGACCGACGCACCGGACCATGATGGCGGCCGCGAGCTCTGGCTGATCGCCGGCGCCGAGGCGCCGAAGCGCGTCCTCGCGCTGTGCAACGACGGCTATGGCTCCGCCGGCATGGGCGAGGACATGATCGAAGTCACCCCCAACATGATCACCTGGGACCAGAGCGGCGGCTCCGCCTGGCGCTGGGTCTCCACCAAGCAGATTCGCCTCAGCCCGCTCGCCGTCGTGAAAGAGTTCGACTGCAGCTATCACAACGCCATCCCCGGCAGCGGCACCTATACCGAAGTCGACCGCACCACCTTGTCGGCGCGCCAGGTCGGATCGGTTGCCGGCTTCAAATACAAGGAAGACGACGAGATCGGCTGTCCGGATTGGCCGAACGGCCCGGATGCGACCTTGCCGACCGGTCCCAAGATCGCCGGCGGCTACGCGATCCCGTTCCCCAATGCCGGCCCCGACGACGACGGCAACGGCTACCCCGAGGGCACCGTGCTCGGCGATTGCGCCCGCGAGCTCACCACCGACGGCCTCCACGGCTTCATGGTGTTCGGCAAGCCGATCGACGAGGGCGCGGCGACCGTGCGGGCCATCAAGGAAAGCGAAGCCTCGCTGCTGATCCAGGTCTTCGACCCGACCGCCGAAGCCGAATTGAAATCCGGCAAGGCCAAGTCCTGGGTGGGCCAGCCGCATATCGAGGTCTGGGTTTCCGAGATGGCGAACCCGGAGGACAATGACGGGCCGAACGGCGAGACCTACATCTATCGCCAGTTCGCGATCGGCCTGGACGGCAAGACCTATCCCGGCGCCAATGCCTTCGAGCCGCTGCCGACCGTCACCCATTGGCCGTCCAAGGACGAACTCGGCCACGACGTCACGGTCTATCGCGTGAAATGGGAAGGCGACAACGCCCGCCCGAGCTTCGGCATCGGCGTGGTCTATTCGCAGGCCAAGAACGGCAAGCAGGCGCGCATGGTCTCCAACGCGCAAATCAAGAAGAACAAGCCGCTCTATCTGCCCGACTCTTGGGCCAACGCTCCGGAGGACCAGGGCATTCCCAGCGCGACGTGCGCTGTGAACGCGGACAAGCGGCTGGACATCGTCAAGAACTGATCAGCGCGCCTGGCTGCGGGCGGATTGTGGCGACTTCTTGGTCGTCGCGGTCTGCCCCTGCTTGGGCCGGCCCTTGCTGTGCTTTTCCAGCGCGCCGAGCCCATGATGGGCCGCTTCGCCCTCGGCCGTGTCGCGCCTGTGCTTTTCGGGTGAACTGCGCCCGCGCTCGACCTGGTTCTGCTTGTCGAGCGCCCGCTTGAACTTGCCCACGTCGCCGTTCTGATCCGCCATGCTTCGGTGCTCCTTTCGGGACTAATCCGAGGCCAACGGTATGGGTTCCGCACCAATAAGACTCCCTCCCCCAATCTTGGGGGAGGAGAATGGTGGCTAGCGCTATCGCTCGGCCAGGGCGACGGCGATCTCGGCGGCCAGCCGCGCGTTGTTCTTCACCAGCGCGATATTGGCCTTGAGGCTGGCGCCGGCCGTCACTTCGTTGACGCGCTTCAGCAGGAAGGGCGTCGTCTCCTTGCCGGCGATGCCTTGCTTCGCGGCCTCTTCGAGCGCGGCGCGGATCGTGCCTTCGATCTTCGCCGCCGGAATCTCGTCGCCGGCCGGGATCGGGTTGGCGATGCTGACTCCGCCCCTCTTAGGTTGGCCGGGGGGCGAAAGCTCCCAGCGCGCCTTCAGGAAAGTCGCGATCTCCAGCGGCGTGTCGAGGCGCATCGGCGCGGCGAAGCCGCTCTCGCGCGAATAGAAGGCGGGGAAGCGGTCGGTCTTGTAGGCGATCACCGGCACGCTCAGAGTCTCCAGCATCTCCAGGGTGCGGCCGATGTCGAGGATCGACTTGGCGCCGGCGGAGACGACGGCGACCGGCGTCTCGGCGAGCTCGGTGAGGTCGGCGGAAACATCGAGCGTGGTCTCAACGCCGCGATGCACGCCGCCGATCCCGCCGGTGGCGAAGACGCGGATCCCGGCGCGGGCCGCGAGGCGCATGGTGGCGGCGACCGTGGTGGCGCCGTGCAGGCGCTTCGCCGCCGCCAGCGGCAGGTCGCGCACGCTGAGCTTCATCACGTCCTTTTCGGTTGCCAGCACGAAGAGCTCGGCGGCGCTCAAGCCCACCTTGTAGTCGCCGGCGATGACGGCGATGGTCGCCGGCACGGCGCCATGGTCGCGAATGATCTGCTCCAGCGCCTGCGCGGTCTCCAGGTTCTGCGGATGCGGCATGCCATGGGCGATGATGGTGGATTCCAGCGCCACCACCGGCCGGCTCTCTGCCAGCGCGTCCTGGACCTCGGTTGCGATCTCGAATGCCATGTCAGAGCTCCTTCACGCGGCGCTTCAGCGCCGCTGCCGTGCTGGTCAGGTTCTTCATGCTCATCTTGCGGCTGACGCTCTCGGAAGCGCTGACCGCAAGCCCCGCCGCCGCCTGGCCGAGCAAAGCCGCCTGCAGCGGCTTCATGCCGCCGACCAAGCCGGCCACATAGCCCGCCACATGCGCATCGCCGCCGCCGGTCACGTCCTGCGGCTTTGCCTGTGCGGCCGGGACATGGTGCTGCCTGATCTCGTCGCCCTGGATGGAAGATAGCAAGGCACCTTCCGGCCCCAGCCCGACCAGCACATTGGCGACGCCGCGATCATGCAGGCCACGCGCGGCCTTCGCGGTCGCTTCGAGCGACTTCACATCGCTGCCGGTCAGCGCGCCGAGCTGCTGCTGGTTCGGCGTGACGGTGTGGATCGCGGCGCCGCGGCGCAGGATGGCATTGAGTTTCTCGACCTTGACCGCCGAGACCGGCTCGACCAGGAAGGGGATGTCGTTCTGCTTGGCGCATTGCTGCAGCCATTGCAGGGAGTTGCGCTCGAGATTGCAGTCTGCCACCAGGAAGCCGGCGCCGGCGATCTCGGCGTGGCAGCGCTGCAGCAGGCGCTGGGTGATCTGCGCGGTGATGTCCATCGCCGAGACGCCGATCACCAGCTCGCCGTCACGGTCGAGCACCGCGGCATAGACGCCGGTTTGGCCGCCGCCGCGCCGCACCGCCGCGACATCGACGCCGGCCGCCTTGGTCGCGTCGAGCAGGTGATCGCCTTGCGCGTCGCGCCCCACCGCGCTGATCAGCTTCACCGCGACGTCGAGCCGGGCGAGGTTATGCGCGATGTTCCGCCCGACCCCGCCCGGCGACATCATCGCCATGCCGGGATTGGAGGTCGCGGGAATGGTCGGTCCCTTGATCGCGACCTTGATGTCGATGTTCGAACCACCGACCACCGTCACAAAAGAAACGCCGCGCCCGGTCGGGGCGCGGCGCGTCGGTTTAGCCGGCTTGCTCAAGAGAGCGAAGGCGTCAGTTCTTGCTCGGGAAGAACGAGCCGATGTCGAAGCGCGACTTCTCCTTCGGCTCCTGCATCGGTTCCTCGACGATCGGCTCGGCGCCGGGCAGCGGGTCGAGGGTCGCCGGCTTGCCGGCGGCCTTGCGGGCCTTGAGGATCGCGTTGTTGAGATCGGTCTGGGTGCAGAGGCCCAGCAGCACCGGATCGCGCGGGCGCAGGTTGGCCGAGTTCCAGTGGGTGCGGTCGCGCACCGCGGCGATGGTCTGCTTGGTGGTGCCGATCAGGCGCGAGATCTGCGCGTCGGTCAGCTCCGGGTGATGGCGCACCAGCCAGGCGACGGCGTCCGGCTTGTCCTGGCGCTTGGAGACCGGCGTGTAGCGCGGGCCCTTGCTGCGGGTCAGCGGCAGCGGGATCGCGACCTTGGCCATCTTCAGGCGCTGGGTCCCGTCCTTCTCGCAGCGCTCGATCTCTTCCTTGGTGAGCTGGCCGTTGGTGGTCGGGTCGAGACCGACGATGCCGATCGCGACCTCGCCGTCGGCTATGCCCTGGACTTCCAGCGGGTGCAGATTGCAGAAGGCGCCGATCTGGTCGAAGGTGAGCGTGGTGTTCTCCACCAGCCAGACGGCGGTCGCCTTCGGCATCAGAAGTTGCGGTGCAGCCATAAAATCCTCCTCCTCGGCCGCCGGGTTTCAGCCGGCGGGCGGCCAAGTCCGTTACTTGACCATTTGGGGTTTTGATCAGGGCGCGCCAATACGGCAGCGACACCAATTCAGCGCGGGAAATAGCATTTGGCGGGGGTTTCTCCAAGGAGAAACTAGACGTAGCTTTTTCAAATCGCCGACTGAATGACGGCGGTTCTTCTCGTCAAATGATTGATTTATTTAGTTTTTCTTGACAGCCTCGACCCGAGGCCAGTTGCTTTCGCGGCTTTAGTCGAACGCGATGTTCGCCGCACCCAGCGCACTGCGTCGGCAACGTCCTGCCGGGTCACCCCATCTGCGGCCAAGCGATCTCTGATCCTATCTGCCGGCATAACTTTAGCGCGCATTTTTCATCACTCCATCTCCCAAAAGATAACGGAGATGGCGGCAAAGCGCCACCCGCGTTCAAACGGTAAGAACTATCTTCCCGATATGCGCGCTGGATTCCATCAGCCGGTGGCCTTCGGCGGCTTCGGCGAGCTTCAGGGTCTTGTAGATGACCGGTTTGGCCTTGCCCGCCGCGAACAGCGGCAGGACGTGGCTCTTGAGCGCCGCGGCGATCTCGCCTTTCTGGGCCACCGAGCGCGGGCGCAGTGTCGAGCCGGTGATGGTCTGGCGCTTCATCATCACCGCGGCGAGGTTGATCTCCGCCTTGGCGCCCTGCAGGAAGGCGATCTGCACCAGCCGGCCGTCCACGGCTAGGCAGGCGAGGTTGCGGTTGATGTAGTCGCCGCCGACCATGTCGAGGATGAGATCGACACCGCGCTTCTCGGTGAACTTCGTGACCGCCTCGACGAAATCCGCCTCGCGGTAGTTGACCGCGAGATCGGCACCGAGCTTGCGGCAGGCCTCCGCCTTGTCGGCGCCGCCGACCGTGGTGATCACCTTGGCGCCGAACAAGTGTGCCAGCTGGATCGCGGTGGTGCCGATTCCGCTGGATCCGCCATGAACCATGAAGGTCTCGCCGGCCTTCAGCCGGCCGCGGTCGAAGACATTGGTCCAGACCGTGAAGAAAGTCTCCGGCACCGCGCCGGCCTCGACCATGCTGAAGCCTTTGGGCACCGGCAGGCATTGCGGCGCGGGTGCTGCGCAATATTCGGCATAGCCGCCGCCGGCCACCAGCGCCATGACCGGATCGCCGAGCTTCCAATCCTTAACCCCGCTGCCGACGGCGGCGATCGTGCCGGCGACTTCGAGGCCGGGCAGATCGGAGGCGCCGGGCGGCGGCGTGTAGTTGCCGGTCCGCTGCAGCACGTCGGGGCGATTGATGCCGGCCGCCGCGACCTTGATCAGCACCTCCTCGGCGCCGATCGCCGGCACCGGCCGCTTGCCGGGCTTCAGCACTTCCGGACCGCCGAAGCCGTCCAGCACGACGCAGTTCATTTCAGCAGGCAGGGTCATGGCGGTCCTCCGTTGCGAGCGATCAATAGCGGAGAAAGCCGGGCTTGGAAACCGGCGCGGCCGGGGCCATCATGCCGCCAACAGCGAGGAGCCTTCCATGGACACCGACGATCTCGAACCGCGGAAAGCCAAGCCCAAGCCCAAGAATCTCGACCCGATGTCGGTCGAGGATCTCGCGGAATATATCGAGGAGCTGAAGGCCGAGATCCGCCGGGTCGAGGAGAATATGCAAAAGAAGAAGGCCCACCTTTCTGCCGCGGCGGGCCTTTTCAAGACTTGATGCCGGCGCGCCTAGCGGCCGCGGCCCTCGGTGCCGTCCTCAAGCGTCGGCAGGCCGAATTTCAGCGGCAAGGCATTGGCCTCGGCGATGACGTCCGCATCCTTATTGGTCTCGTTGCGGATCCAGGGCTCCAGCACCTGGTTGCCCTCTGGGTTCACGAAGAACATCATCGAGTAGCGCGGGTCCTGGCGCCGGCTGTTCTTGACCTGGTGGAACAGCGGCGGGATCGCGCCGCCGGTCATCAAGGTCAGCAGGCTTCCCGGCATGATCAGGAACTCGTCCGGGCCGATATCGACCGGCTGATACTTGCCGTCGATCTCGGCCTCCAGTCCCGGCGCGTTCGACGTCACCAGCGTGATCAGGTGTCCGTCCTCATGGCCGTCCTGCAGCATGTCGCGGCTGTGCTGCGCCGGCTCGTAGTAGTTCACCTGGATGTAGGAGGCGCGCTGGAACTTGGGGCCGACCGTGCCGGGCGCCCACTTGTCGGCCATGGTCTGGAACAGACCGGCGACGTAAGTGGAGAGATCGTCGATGGTGCGACGCAGCTCCTGGTGGATCGGGCAGCTCTGGGTCCAGCCCGCGGCGTCGGCATGCGCGCGGTTGCGGTTCCAGAGCGAGAAGCTTTCGGTGAGGTCGGGCCGCTCCTTGACCTGGGAATATTCCAGGCCGATCTCGCGGTAGCCCTCGACATAGCGGGGCAAGGCGAAAGCGGATTTCTCGGGAAAGGGTTTCGCGAAGTATTCGCGGGCAACGGCAAAAGTATGGTCGATCTGGTGGCGAGTTTCGCGGCTGATTTTCAACTTGGCGTGGCCGCGCGCCAACAACTCTTCGAGCACGAGGCGGAAGGCAGGATTATCGACCGGGTTGCAATCATGAACCCGCTCCACGGCGTTGCTGAGCATGGCGTTCTCCCCATAAGGCTGCGAGCGATCTTCCGCGCGGTCCGCCGGCGAATCCGGGTATCGGACCTAACCGACCAGCCCTTTAACCACGCGCGCCTAACCGTACCCTGACCCAGTGCCCCTGTCACATAGCTATCAATGGGGTCACCTGCGTCCCGACGCCGCTACAGATCGCGCAAGCGTCGGCGGCATCGTTAACATTTTGTTCACATCTTCGCGTTATTTTGGCAATCGGAAAAGCGGCTTTCCCTGCTTTTCTTCCTGGATCTTTCCGACGATCCAGTTTCATGCCTCCCTGTCTAACTTGCCGCCGGTTCTGCCGGCGGCATTTTTCTTTTGGTCAGACCGCCTCGCGCGCCCGTGAATTTTGAAAATTGCAAGAGGGGAATTGATGTCCCCTGTTACAGTTTGTCGCGTTTCACGCTTGACGGTGATGGAGGTCACTCGTAACGTCCCCCCTGCTGCAAGTTAGACAGGTCGAGGCTTACGTAAAAACGAGGGCCGCCGCTGGGAAACCAGCAGAGCGGCCCTCAGCTTTTTTGCGCGAAATCTGATATGCAAGGCGCCTTGCAACATGCGCGCGTGACGTCATGGCCGATGCGAAATTCCTGAAATTCGATTCACTGTCGCTGCATGCGGGTCAGCAACCTGATCCGGTGACCGGCGCGCGCGCGGTGCCGATCTATCAGACCACGTCCTACGTGTTCGACAATTCCGATCACGCGGCGGCGCTGTTCAATCTCGAAAGCCCCGGCCACATCTATTCGCGCATCAGCAACCCGACGGTCGGCGTGCTGGAGGAGCGGATCGCGGCGCTGGAAGGCGGCGTCGGCACGGTCTGCACCGCCAGCGGCCACGCCGCGCTCTTCCTCGCCATCGCGACCCTGATGGACAGCGGCGGCCATATCGTCGCCTCGGCGGCGCTCTATGGCGGCAGCCTCAATCTCTTCCGCCTGACCCTGCCGCGCTTCGGCATCACCACCAGCTTCGTCAAGCCGCGCGACATCGAGGGTTTCCGCAAGGCGATTCGCCCCGAAACGCGCCTGATCTTCGCGGAGACGATCGGCAATCCCGGCCTCGAAGTGCTCGACGTTCCCGCACTCGCCGCGGTCGCGCATGAGGCGAAGCTGCCGCTGCTGGTCGATGCGACCTTCACCACGCCGTATCTCAGCCGGCCGATCGAGCAGGGCGCCGACCTGGTGCTGCATTCGGCAACCAAGTGGCTCGGCGGCCATGGGCTCGCGATCGGCGGCGCGCTGGTCGACGGCGGCAGATTCGACTGGGAAGCCTCCGGCAAGTTCCCGACCCTGACCGAGCCCTATGCCGGCTATCACGGCATCGACTTCGCGGAGGACTTCGGTCCCGCCGCCTTCATCATGCGCGCGCGGCTCGAGGGCCTGCGCGATTTCGGCGCCTGCCTCTCGCCGGCCAACGCCTTTTACATCCTGCAGGGCGTCGAGACCCTGCCGCTGCGCATGGCGCGCCATGTCGAGAATGCGCAGAAGGTCGCGGCGGCGCTGAAGCAGGATCCCGCCGTGCAATGGGTCAACTATCCGGGTTCGCCGGACTCACCCGACGCCGCGCTGGTGAAGCAGCTGCTGCCCAAGGGCGCCGGCTCGATGATCAGCCTCGGCGTGAAGGGCGGGCGCGCGGCCGGCCGCAAAATCATCGACGCGCTGAAGCTCGCCTCGCATCTCGCCAATGTCGGCGACGCCAAGACCCTGGTGCTCCACCCCGCCAGCACCACGCACCGCCAGCTCGACGAGGCGGCGCTGAAGGCCGCCGGCATCGGCGAGGAGTTGATCCGCCTCTCGGTCGGGCTCGAAGATGCCGGCGACATCATCGACGACCTCTCCCAGGCGCTGAAGGCCTCGCAAAAGGTTTAGGGCAGAAATGATCTTCGATGTGGACGGCCGCAAAGTGTTCGCGGCGACCGGCGGGCAGTCGGTCCGCGCGGATCGTCCGGTCGCCGTCTTCCTGCACGGCGCCGGCATGGACCACAGCGTCTGGACCCTGCCCGGGCGCTATGTCGCGCATCACGGCGGCACGGCGCTGGCGCTCGATCTGCCCGGCCACGGCAAGTCCGAAGGCCCGGCGCTCGGCAGCATCGCCGAGATGGCGGCCTGGGCCTGGCGCGCGCTCGACGCGCAGAAGATCGGCCGCGCTTTCTTCGTCGGACATTCGATGGGTGCGCTGGTCAGCCTGGAAGCCGCGCGCGCCCAGCCGGACCGCACCGCCGGCCTGATGCTGGTCGGCTTCTCACCGAAGATGCCGGTGCATCCCGATCTGCTGGACGCCGCGAAGCGCAACGATCCCAAGGCCGCCGAGCTGATTGCGAGCTGGGGCTTCGGCCCGGCCGGGCAGGTCGGCGGCAACCAGACGCCGGGCCTGGCGATGCTGCCGCTCGGCCTGCGCCTGATCCAGCGCGCGCCGGCCGGATCGCTGCATGCCGATCTCGCCGCCTGCGATGCCTATCGCGATGCCGAGAGTGTCAGCCTTGCGGCGCCGGTGCTGCTGCTGCAAGGCACCGCCGACCGCATGACGCCGGCGAAGGGCGCCAAGGCTTTCGTCGAGAAGCTGCCGAAGACCGACATCCGCATGCTCCCCGGCATCGGCCATATGGTGATGGCCGAGGCGCCGGACGACGTGACGGCGGCGCTCCGCGACTTCATCCGCTGAAAACAAGAACGCCCGCCGGATCTCTCCGGCGGGCGCGCGTCACTCCAGACGTTTCCTCAGATCTTCCTCGAGGGGCCTTTGTTAGGCGGCCTTCTGCTCGACGGCCTTCGGCGTGCTGCCGCCGCCGATCTTGATGGTCCGGGGCTTCACGGCCTCGGGCACCTCACGGACGAGCTCGATGTGGAGCAGGCCGTTCTCGAGGCTGGCGCCGCTGACGCGGATATACTCCGCGAGCTCGAAGCGGCGCTGGAACGGGCGGCCGGCGATGCCGCGATAGAGCAGGCTCTTCGGCGCCTCGTCCTTCGGCTGCTTGCCGACGACGGTCAGCGCATTCTCCTGCGCGGTAATCTCGATGTCGCTCTCGGCGAAGCCGGCGACCGCCATGGTGATGCGGTACTGGTCTTCACCGGTCCGCTCGATGTTGTAGGGCGGGTAGGTCGGGGCGTCGTCGCGCGCCGAGTCCATCAGCTGCGCCAGACGATCAAAGCCGACCGAGGAACGAAAAAGGGGGGAAAAATCGAACGTACGCATGGCCATATCCTCCTATGAGCGACATGTGGGCCGGGCCACCGACGGGGTCGGCCCTGGGTTGTTAATCGGATCTTCGTATCGCGGCCCGAGACGGCACCGCGACACCACCCATGTGGGAGAAACCCAACTTTGGTTCAAGGGCGTGAATGTCGCATTTTTGAGGACCGGAAAGCTTTGTTAATCCTTATATGGGCAAGCTATACGGAGCGGCGGGACCCCGGGGCGATAACGCGGGTTCTCTCTATTCGCCGTAAGGGAAAGAATACCGAGTATCGGATGGCCAATATTGAGTTCTTCGACCGGACCATGCTGGAGGCGATGAGCCTCCTCGCAGAATCCCGGCGCTATCTGACGGACAAGGCCGAGGCCGAGAGTCAGAAGATGGACCTGGAGCAGGGTCTCGCCAACAGCATGGAGACCATGCGGCTGGTCGCGCGTCTGACCCAGGTCCTGGCCTGGCTGCTGACCCACCGCGCGGTGCATGCCGGCGAGATGTCGATCGCCGAGGCCACCCTGCCGGATCGCCGCCTGGGCGGCCGCGATCTTTGCGCCAAGGACAGTTCCGACGCCGCGAAAAAGCTGCCCGACGAGCTGCAAAGCCTGCTCGCCCGCAGCCATTCGCTTTATCTGCGCATCGCGCGCCTGGACGATCAGGCGACGGCGCGCGCCGAAGGCGGCGCGGTGGCCAACGGCGGGCCCAGGCTGCAGTAATCCACCGAGTCCCAAAAGCAAAACCGCGGGCCGAAGGGCCCGCGGTTTGCGCTTGTCCGAAAGGATCGGACTGGAGCTTAGGAGTTGCCCTTCTTCAGGCCCATGCCGGCGAAGCGCTTGTTGAACTTCGCGAGCTGGCCGCCGCTGTCGATCAGGCGGTGAACGCCGGTCCAGGCCGGATGCGACTTCGGGTCGATTTCCAGCGTCATGGTGTCGCCGGCTTTGCCCCAGGTCGTGCGGGTGGTGAACTTGCTGCCATCGGTCGCCACCACGGTGATCTCGTGGTAGTCCGGGTGAATCTTCTCTTTCATCGCGAAAACTCCTGCGGAATTGGCGCGCGTTATAACCACATGAAGCCCGCTGCGCAAGGCCCGGGGGCCTGACCCGGTTTGGCATTGGGGCAATTGGTTAACGGGGGTTAAGAGCCGCCATTGCGCGCCCGGCCGGCAAAGATTAAACCAGGGCGCCTTTTGGCGGTTTGCAGCTGTAATTCCAGAGGATTGGCCATATGGATGAGCCCGAGTTCGAGCGCCAGGCCGGCAAGGTGCTGGACCGCCTGATGGCCGAGATCGAGGACCAGGCCCTGGATGACCTGGACTTGGACCTGGAAGGCGGCATCCTGACCATCGGCCTGGAAGGCGGCGGGACCTACCTCATCAACAAGCACGCCCCGAACCGGGAAATCTGGCTGTCTTCGCCCAAGAGCGGCGCCTGGCATTTCCGCCATGACGCGCAAGCCGGCTGGATCTCGACCCGGGAAGTGGACGGCGCGCGCCCGCAGCTGCATCGCCTGCTGGCGGACGAGCTCGCCGCCGCGATCGGCAAGCCGCTACAGCTCACGCAGTAGGGACGGGGGAGATGGCCCGCGCGCCAAAGGAGCTGCCGCCGGATCGCCCGATGTCGCGGGACTTCCGGATCCTGTTCGACATCCTGAAGTTCCTGCGGCCCTATCGCCTTCAGGCAATCGGCGCGACCCTGGCCTTGCTGGTCGCCGCCGGCACCGTGCTGGCGCTCGGCCCCGGCCTCAAATTCCTGATCGACCAGGGCTTCGGCCAGGGCGATCCCAGCGTGCTCAACACTGCGGTGCTGGCGCTCTGCGTGGTTGCCCTGCTGCTGGCGCTGGGCACCGCGGCGCGGTTCTACCTGGTCTCCTGGATCGGCGAGCGCGTGGTCGCCGACATGCGCCGCGCGATCTTCAGCCACATCATCGGCCTCTCGCCGGGCTTCTTCGAGGTGACCCGCACCGGCGAGGTGATCTCCCGCCTCACCACCGACACCACCTTGATCCAGACCGTGATCGGCTCCTCGGTCTCGGTCGCGCTGCGCAATTCGATCCTGCTGCTCGGTGGCTTCATCGGCCTCTTCATCACCAGCCCGAAGCTGACCGGCTTGACCATCGTCCTGCTGTCGATCGTGGTGGTGCCGATCGTGATGTTCGCGCGGCGGGTCCGGCATCTCTCGCGGCTCTCCCAGGACAAGATCGGCGAGGTCTCGGCCGACGCCGCGGAATCGCTCTACGGCATCCGCGCGGTGCAGGCCTATAGCCACGAGGATCTCGACCGCGCGACCTTCAAGGACCGGGTCGAGCAGGCTTTCTCGACGGCGATGCTGCGGATACGCGCCCGCGCCATTCTGACCTTCATGGCGATCGCGCTGGTGCTGGGCGCGATCAGCTTCATCCTCTGGATCGGTGGCCACGACGTGGTCGGCGCCAAGCTCTCCGGCGGCGCTCTCACCCAGTTCGTGTTCTACGCGATCGTGGTCGCCGGCTGCGCCGGCGCGGTCAGCGAGGTGATGGCCGACCTGCAGCGCGCCGCCGGGGCCATGGAGCGCATCCTCGAGCTTCTGGACACCCGGCCGACGATCACCGTGCCGGCGATTGCGCGGCCGATCCCGCTGCCCGCGCGCGGCGCCGTCAGCTTCGACAATGTCACCTTTCGCTATCCGTCACGGCCCGAGGCGACCGCGCTCGACGGCTTCACCTTGCATGTGAAGCCGGGCGAGAAGATCGCGATCGTCGGCCCCTCGGGCGCCGGCAAGACCACGGTCTTCCAACTGCTCTTGCGCTTCTACGATCCCGAGGCGGGCAAGGTCGCCTTCGACGGCATCGATTTGCGCGACCTGGCGCCGGAGGATCTGCGGCGCCAGATCGGCCTGGTCGCGCAGGACCCGGTGATCTTCTCGACCAGTGCCCTGGAGAATATCCGCTACGGCCGCCCGGACGCCAGCGACGCGGAGATTCGGGCCGCCGCGCGCGCGGCCCATGCCGACGAGTTCCTGGAGCGCTTGCCGCAGGGCTACGACACCTTCCTCGGCGAACGCGGGGTGCGTCTCTCCGGCGGCCAGCGCCAGCGCATCGCGATTGCGCGCGCGATCTTGCGCAACCCGGCTCTGCTGCTGCTGGACGAGGCGACCAGCGCGCTCGACGCCGAGAGCGAGCGCGTGGTGCAGAAGGCGCTGGACCAGATCATGCAGGACCGCACCACGATCGTGATCGCGCATCGCCTGGCGACGGTGCTGAAATGCGACCGCATCCTGGTGCTGGACCATGGCCGGGTCGACGCCATCGGCAGCCATGCGGAGCTCAGCGGGCAGGGCGGACTCTACGCGCGCCTGGCCGCGCTGCAATTCGACCGCGCGGCGGAATAAAATGCGTCATGCCCGGGCGTGACCCGGGCATCTGTCGGCGACAGACCCGCGGGTCAAGCCCGCGGGTGACGTCGTGGTCTTGGCCTTACAGCAACCCGATCAGTGCCTTCTCGGCCGCCGGCTTCACGCTGCCGTCGCCCATGACGGCCTGCGGCTGGACGGCAATGATGGTGCGGTCGTGCACGGCGGGAAGCAGTCCGGCCGAAACCTGGTCCAGTTCGGCCTCGGAAAGCGCGTTGGTCTCGGTCTCGCGGATCGACTGGGTCTGACGGGTCATGGTGACCTCCATCCTGTGATCCGGACTGAAGCGCCCGGAATACCAGGACAGTCGGCCGCCGCGCGGCGCCCGTTCAGCGGTCAGACCGAGCTTGTGACGGCGATCACTCAGTTCAGCCCGGCCGCGATGTTGACCGCCAGCGCCACGATCACCGTGTTGTAGAAGAAGGCGATGATTCCCTGCGCGGTCACCAGGTGCCGCATGTGCCGGGCCGTGACCTGGACGTCGGAGACCTGGCAAGTCATGCCGATCACCAGGGAGAAATAGACAAAGTCCCAGTAGTCCGGCTCCTTGGTCTCCGGGAACTCGAGTCCGCCGCGGATCTTGCCGGCGTCCTTCCGCTCCGCCGGGTCGTAAAAGAGATGCGCGTAATGCACGGCATAGATCACATGCAGCGTGACCCAGGAGAGGAACACCGTCAGCACGCCGATCCCGAGATGCAGCGCGCGGTCGGTGCCTTCGACCTCCTTCGCGCGCTCCAGCACGCCGGCGACTGCGAACAGGCTGAAGGCGCCGGCCAGCACCACGATGGCGATGATCTCGCCCAAGCGGATGTCGATCGCCTTGGCGCGCTGGCGGATCCGGCCCTTGTCCGGGCTGTGGATCATCGCCAATGTCGGGATGAGATAGGCGATGGTCGTCAGGTCCCAGGCCAGCGCCGGTTTCAGCGCGGCGGCGCTGAGCCAGTCCGACATCGGCAGCAGTGTCATGCCGAGATAGGCCAGCAACCCGACCGCGACTGCGCCGTACAGGCGCGCCCGCGTGGCGACGAACTCGAGTGCAACGGATTGATGCTTGGTCGTCATCGGGTCCTGCGCTCGATTACGCTGGAGCGGCTTTGCGGCGTAGCCCTGTAGCCGGTCAGCGGAATGATGGTCCCGGCAAAGGCTTCCGGCGGGATGGGGAGCGCGCCATCGCCGGAGGAATAGGATTCGCGCACCTGGTCGAGCCAATCGGCGATCTCCCGGATCTGCGCGTCGGTGCTGCTGAAGAGCTTGAGCCGGACGTATCCCAACACGAAGAAACGCATCGGTCGCACCGCCTCGACCTTTACCCAGGTGATCGGCGGTTTGCTCAATGTAATGCTGCCGGTCGAGAAGCCGGAGATTTCGTCCCAGGGCCGATGCCGGCGCCCGAACAGCTTCCCGACCGTGAAGCCTTCGGGTCCGATCTCCAGAAAGTCGAACGGACTGCCCGGCAGCAGGCGGAGCGCCTGCGTGATCAGCCCGAACACCGGAAGGGCCAGGAACAGACTCATCCAGATCAAACGATATTGTGACGGGCGATGCACGTCCTTGCCGTTGATGATGACCGTATCGAGGTCGTGCAGCAGAAAAATGTAGAACGCGAACAGCAACCCCGCGAAGACCAGGGTGGTGAACAGGGCCTGGGCCTTCGCGGGAATGATGCGAACGGAGGATTGAACCCGCTTCATCGCTCGATCACGCTGGAGCGGTTGGCGGACGCATGGGGATTCAGGCCGGATTCTTCGAGCATAACCTTCTTTCCGATCAAGCCCCAAGGTTCGGGCGGCAATGAACCCCTCGCATTGCCTTGGATGTAGGCTGACTTGAGCTGAAGGAGCCAATCAGAGACTTCGCCAGACTGCTTACCGAGATCGGAAAAAAGCCTGATCCGAAGGTAGCCGTTGAAATAGAAGCGGCGAATTTCGCCGGTCTTCTGTCGGACGCTCATCCAGGCGAAGGGAATGCTGCTCGTGGGTATGATTCGGATCTTGATATCTTCGATTTCTTCCCAGGGGAGCCGACGGCGACCGAAGATGCCTTGGCGCGCCAACCCTTCCGGGCCGATCTCGAAGTGGTCGAAGGGACTGCGTGGTAGCAAACGACGCAACGACCAGAGACCGATGATCATGAGCGGCAGAAGCGACTTCGCGATGGCCCAGTTGATATCTGCAACGACCTGCTCGCGTTCCGCTCCGGTAACAAGCTCGCCGTTCACCACGACGGTGCTGTCGTTCCGATCCGCCACGAACATGACCGCGGTGAACAGAACCGGCATGACCAGAAAGAGCAGCGTCATCAGAAGCGCAGTGAGTTTTGAAGGACGCAGCCAGAATCGGGCCGTTGCGCGCGTTTTCATCGCTCGATCACGCTGGAGCGGCTGCTGGGCTTAGTCAGGTTGCGCGGGGCGCCGGCTGCGATCTCCCGCACGGCGCCGCGGAAATCCGGCGGCACCGCGGTGGTGGTTGCGGCGCGGCCGGGCCGGTCGATCGCCTCGGCCCTTATCCCGTTCAGCCAATCCGCCAGCGCGGTGGCGGCGTCCTCGGCCTTGTCCTGGGTGTATTCGCCGGCATCGATCTGCAGGACCGAACGGTTGTAGCGCTGCTTCTCATCGGAAAGGTAGCTCTCGTCGCCGGCGCGGAGAGCGACCACCCAATAGGTCGTGACCTTGCCGCCCTTGGTGCTCTTGGTTCGCGCCGAGATGCCGAACGGGGAGATTTCCGACCAGGCGAACTGCCGCAGCCTGAAGCCGCGCCGCACCTTGATCCCCTGCGGCGCAATCTCGACATGCCAATAAGGGCTGCCCGGCAGCAGCTTCATTAGCCCGGTCGAGAGACCGACGAAGCCGACCGCCATGAAGGGAATGCCGAAGGCCGGGAAGGCGTAGCGGAAGCCTGGAAAGGGCTCGTCCTCCATGCCGCCGGTCATCACCCCCATGGCCGCCATGACGGTCCAGAACACCGAGAAGCCGAAGAAGAACAGGAAGAAGAAGCTGAGCAGGACGGCGCCGAACTTGCGCGGCATCAGTCGCAGCGGCAGCTTTATGACGACTTCATCCATGCTTCCCCCTGGTGTCGGCATCAATTGCACTCGTCGAGGTCGTCACCGGCCGTTCGATGATGTGCGCCGCAAGTCCCACAGGTCGAGGTGGAAAGGGCGTGCCTGTACGATAGGATTTCTTGATCGCTTCCAGCCAGTCGGCAATTGCCGCCACGTCTTTTCGTCGCGTCGGGAAGACACTGAACGGCGTATACCCGCCCATGAAGAAGCGCAAATCCTTGTCACCGCTCTTGCGCGGCACGGCTCTCACCCAGAAGATCGGTGGTTGAATGTGTGGTAACGTCCGAACGGCAAACCGGGCGATGCTCGCCCAAGGCCGATGACTCCGGCCGAGCAGCCCGCTGACGGCAAAGCCTTCGGGTCCCACTTCGAGATGGTTGAAGGGGCTGCCGGGAATCAGACGACGGCCGTTCCAGATGATAAACGACGCCGATACGAAGATGGCCAGCGCCACAAGCAGATGGTGGGCGATCGTCCCTTTGATGTCTCCGGCGTTCGAACCGTCGCCATCCGAGCCGATCGAAAGGCTCATGGTCGCGACACCGTATTCCGGATGCAAGCTCCCCAGTGCCGCGAGTATGAAGAAGGTGAAGAATGCCGTGTAGAACAGTGCCTCACCCTTGCGAGGGATGATCCGATAGCGTCTCGGGTTGGACCCGTTGCTCGAGGGTGCCTGCGAGTTCGTTGACTCTGTCACTTCCGGCTATACCGGTGCTTGACCCCGACCGGGAAGTAGTCGGGATGCCCGGTCGGATAGAGCGTCACCAGCGGCTTCTGGAACTCCTGCGGCACGTAGTTGGTGAACTCGCTGTTCAGGCGGCGAAGCTGGGCGAGGATCGCGAGCGCGACCGCCTCGGCAAACGCGTCCTCACCGCCCGCATCCTTCGCCAGCTCGACCGCGACGGTGAGGCGCGGCTTGTCGTCGGCGAGGCCTTCCTTCACCTGCATCACGAACTTGCCGGTGACCCGCGCGCGCACTTCCGGCTGCTCCAGGCCGAGCGAGATCGTCTCGGGGAAGACATTGGCGCCGAAGAATGAGACGGTGAAATCGGTGCGGCCGAACACCCAGACGAAGGGCTGGCGGCGCGGCTCGGGGCCGCCGCTGGCGCGCACCGTGGCGACCGGATCGCAGCCGAGGTCGCGCATCTTAGCCTGCATCGCGTCATAGCCGAGGATGCCGCCGCGGTCGGCGATGTGGTAGCGGACCAGCGGCACGCCGTTCCAGCCTGAGAAGGCCAGCGAGCCGCCCCCACCCTCCACGGGCAGGCTCTCGAAATAGCGCGCAGTGGGATCGTATTGGCAGAGCGTCGGCAGGCGGGTGTCGCCGAACATCGCTTGCGCCGCTTCGGGCCGTTCCGCCAGGAAGCGGCGGATCGCGATCGAGACTGGGGTTTCCTGGCCGAGTACCCCCGCATCCGCGGTGCCGTAGATCGAGGCGCCGAAGCGCAGCGGATCGTCCACGCCCAGGCGCTCGGCGACGAGATCGCGCCAGGTCTCGCTGAAGGCTTCGCCGGCCATCACCAGCTTCACCTTGAACGGTGACCAGTCGATTCCCTGCATCCGCCCGGCATCGACCACTTCCTTCAGGAAGGGCGGGTAGCCGAGCAGCACGGTCTGCTCGAATTGCGGCCCGAGGCGCTGCACCACCCGCAGGATCTCGTCGATCTTGTTGCCGGGCGTGGCGGTCACCACCGGATAGCCCTTGGCCGAGAGATGCCGCATGCAGGATGACGTGAACATGCCGCCGACCCAGGTGCCGAGCGCGAAGCAGACCACGGCCAGGGTGCGTCTCTCATGCGCCCGGAAGGCGTCGCGGAACACCTGCTCGAAGCGCACGGCGACCGGGAATTCGTCGGCCTGGGCGCGCGGCCAGAAGGTGGGTTCACCTGTGGAACCTGAGGAGACGGCGAAGAAATCCGCGCGGGTCAGCCTGCCGCCCAGCATGAGCTCGTCGAGCGTGAAGCGGCGGTTGTAGTTCTTCTTGTCGAGCAGGGGCAGGCGCGCGAAATCCGCCGCCGTCCTGATCGATGCCGGATCGATATTCTGCTCGGCCAGCAGCGAGCGATAGGCAGGAACGTCGCGGGCGACGGCGCGAAACAGGTCGAGGGCTTCGCGCGCGCCGTCGCTGCTTTCCCCGGCTTGCAGCAGGGCATCCAACGGCGTTAGCAGGAAGCGTTGCGCCTCCGCCTCCGGTGCGGGCGTCATGACGTCATGCATTAGAAAGCCTCATGCGGGGCAATGCGCGTCACCGCTCGACCGTCGGACCGTCGCGGCGGCCGAACTTGCGGTCGGCCATTGCCGGCAGATCGTCGTCGGCCGGCCGCGGCGACGGCGCCTTGGCCGCAGGCTCGGCCTGTGCGGGCGCGGCCTGCTGGCTGGCCGATCGATCGACCGCCCGATCGACCGGCTGTCCCGAGCCCAATTCCTCCGGCGCGTCCGGCGCGTTGTCCGGGTCCAACGCATCCTCCCGCGCCAGCTTGCGCAGGGTCTCCAGCCAGGCGGCGGCCGACTCCATCGCCGGCGCGACATTGCCGAGCCAGCTGCTGCCGACATAGGCGGTCACCGGGATCCGAAGGGTGAAGCTGGAAAACGCCCGCCGCGTGTCGACGCGGCCCTCGCCGCTGAAGGTGTCGGAGACGATCCAGAATCGCCGGTCCAGGCCCATGGCCTGCAATGCGGTGCGTCGGAACGGCCGGATCGGCCCGAGATCCTTCCAGGAGAGCCGGGTCTCGCCGAAGAAGCCGCGGACCTGGATGCCGAAGCGATCGACGATGAAATGGCTGTGCGGCGACCCGCCGGTCATGTTCAGCAGCGAGAGCGCCAGCGCCACCAGGCCGAACAGCAGCATCGCAACGGTGATCAGCAGGAAGGGCAGCCGGACGCCGGTCAAGCCCAGCCATTCGCCGAAGCTCATGTTGATATTCTCGGCCGCCGTGCGGTCGGGCAGGTAGCTGGTCATGAAGACCAGGCCGAACAGGATCATGATCACGGCGCCGATCACGTTGCCGAGATGCTGGCTCTGCTTGGGCACGAATTTGACGGGGAGTTTCATCTTATCTCAGAGCCGGTGGAAGCGTTTGAACCAATCGACGAAGCGCGGTACGCCTTCGGAGAGCGGCGTCTTCGGCTCGAAGCCGTATTCGCGCCGGGCCAGGCCCACGTCGGCATAGGTCTCCTGGAGATCGTCCTTCTTCATCGGCTCGTTCTCGATGATCGCCGGGATGCCGAGCGACTTCTCGATCTCGGCGATGAACTCGCTCAGGGAGTTGCTGCGGTCGTTGCCGATGTTGACGGTCTGGTGCGGGATGAAAGCGTCCGCCGCGATCCCGTCGGGCCGGCGCAGCGGCTGGTCGAGCGCGGCGACGATCGCATGAACCGCGTCGTCCACATAAGTGAAGTCGCGGCGGAAGTCGCCCTTGTTGTAGACCCGGATCGGCCGCTTGGCGGCGATCGCCTGGGTGAAGGTGTAGTAGAACATGTCCGGGCGGCCCCAAGGCCCGTAGATCGCGAACAGCCTCAAGCCGGTCATAGGCACTTGCGTGATGTTGGCATAGGCCGCCGCCAGCAGTTCGTCGGCGCGTTTCGAGGCGGCGTAGATCGAGCGCGGCTGGTTCGCCTGGTCGGCCTCGGAGAACGGCACCTTGCGGTTGCCGCCATAGACCGCCGACGAGCTGCCATAGATGAAGTTCTTCAGGTGCCGGAGCTTGCGGCATTCCTCCAGCAGCACGAACATCCCGGAGATATTCGTGTTCAGGAAGGCCTGCGGGTTGGCGAGGCTGTGGCCGACGCCGACCTGGGCCGCGAGATGGACGATGCCTTCGAGATCGGGGTAGAGGGCAAAGACCGCACCCGCGGCCTGGGCATCGCCGATATCGAGATAGTGGAAGGTGAAGTTGGCGTCCTCCTCCAGCTCGGCGAGGCGGGCCTCCTTGAGCTCTAGGGAATAATAGGCGTCCATGTTGTCGACGCCGATCACCTTCTCGCCGCGCTGGAGCAGGCGCTTCGCCACATGCATCCCGAGGAAACCGGCCGCGCCGGTGACGAGAATGGTCATGGGGCAAGGTTACTGCGGCCCGAACCAACTGGACAAGGTCGGGCTTTTGGTTTCAAGGTTCGGCCAACATCGGGTTTGGAGGATTTCATGTCGCTGGCGGCCGTCGCGCTGGACGACAAATATGTGCAGGACAAGGGCCGCGTCTACCTGACCGGGACCCAGGCCCTGGTCCGGCTGCCGCTGATGCAGCGCCGCCGCGACCTGCTGGCCGGCCTGAACACCGCCGGCTACATCACCGGCTATCGCGGCTCGCCGCTGGGCGGACTGGACACCGCCGCGACTCAGGCGCGGCGCTTCCTGGAGGCCCACCATGTCCGCTTCCAGCCGGGGGTCAACGAGGACCTGGCGGCGACCGCGGTCTGGGGCACGCAGCAGAACGATCTGTTCGGCGACGCGATCTACGACGGCGTCTTCGCCATGTGGTACGCCAAGGGTCCCGGCGTGGACCGTTCCGGCGATGCGCTCCGCCACGGCAACCTCGCCGGCTCGTCGAAGCATGGCGGCGTCCTGGTCCTGGCCGGCGACGATCATACCTGCAAGTCCTCCACCACCGCGCATCAGAGCGAATACGCGCTGATGGATGCCAATATCCCGGTGCTCAATCCCTCGGGCGTGCAGGAGATCCTCGATTTCGGCCTGCACGGCTGGGCGATGTCGCGCTATAGCGGCGCCTGGGTCGGCTTGAAGGTGACGGCGGAGACGACCGACGTCGCCGTCTCGGTCGATCTCGACCCCGCCCGGGTCGAGGTGCGGCTGCCGACCGATTTCCAGATGCCGCCGGGCGGCCTCTCGATCCGCTTCCCGTCGTCGCCGTTGGCCGGCCCGCAGGCGCTGGAGCAGGAGCTGCGGCTGCACAAGCACAAGGTCGCCGCCGCCGTTGCCTATGCCCGCGCCAACCATCTCGACCGCATCGTCAGCGACGGTCCCGGCCGGCGTTTCGGCATCGCCACCTGCGGCAAGTCCTATCTCGACCTCCGCCAGGCGCTGGAGGATCTCGGCATCGACGAGGCGGCGCTGCGCCGGCTCGGCGTCTCCCTATATAAGGTCGGCCTCACCTGGCCGCTGGAGCCGCAGGGCGCGCGGCGCTTCGCCGAGGGCCTGGACGAGGTCCTGGTCATCGAGGAGAAGCGCGCACTGATCGAGACCCAGCTCAAAGAGCAGCTGTTCCATCTCCCCGACGGCAAGCGCCCGCGCATCATCGGCAAATACGACGAGAGCGGCGCCTGGATCCTGCCTTCGGCCGACGAGCTGTCGCCGCTGATGATCGCCCGCGCCATCGTGACCCGCATCGCCCGGCTGCAGCCGGTGCCGGAGCTGGAGGCGCGCCTCAAGACGCTGGAGCAGCGCGAAGCCGGCCTTAAATCGATCCAGCCGCCGATCCGGCGCATCGCCTATTTCTGCTCCGGCTGTCCGCACAACACCTCGACCAAGGTGCCGGAGGGCAGCACCGCCCTGGCCGGGATCGGCTGCCATTACATGTCGCTCTGGATGGACCGCAACACCGCGACCTTCACCCAGATGGGCGGCGAGGGCGGCACCTGGATCGGCCGCGCGCCCTTCTCGAAAACCAAACACGTCTTCCAGAACATGGGCGACGGCACCTATTACCATTCCGGCAGCCTCGCGATCCGCGCCGCGGTGGCGTCGAACACCACCATCACCTTCAAGATCCTGTTCAACGACGCGGTCGCCATGACCGGCGGCCAGCCGATGGACGGGCCGCTCTCGCCCGCGATCATCGCCGGCCAGCTCGCCGCCGAAGGCGTCAGGAAGGTCGCCGTCGTCAGCGAGGATCCAGCGCGCTACGCCGAAGGCGAATTGCCCAGCGGCACGCCGCTCCGCCACCGCGACGACCTGGACGAGGTCCAGCGCGAGATGCGCGAGATCGAAGGCGTCACCGCGATCATCTACGACCAGACCTGCGCCGCCGAGAAGCGGCGGCGCCGCAAGCGCGGCCTGATGGTCGATCCGCCGAAGCGTGTGTTCATCAACCAGGAAGTCTGCGAAGGCTGCGGCGATTGCGGCACGCAATCCAACTGCCTCAGCGTGACGCCGGTCGAGACCGCCTTCGGCCGCAAGCGCGCCATCGACCAGTCGAGCTGCAACAAGGACTTCTCCTGCCTCAAAGGCTTCTGTCCGAGCTTCGTCACCGTCGAAGGCGGGCGCTTGCGCAAGCCGAAGCCGGTCGAGGCCGCCGACATCGCGCTGCCCGAACCTACCCTGCCGAAGCTCGACCCGTCCTACGGCATCCTGGTGACCGGGATCGGCGGCACCGGCGTCGTCACCATCGGCCAGCTGCTCGGCATGGCGGCGCATCTCGAAGGCAAGGGCGTCTCGGTCATGGACATGACCGGCCTCGCGCAGAAGGGCGGGGCGGTGCTCTCCCATGTCCGCATCGCCGACCGGCCGGAGCGGCTGCACGCGGTCCGCATCGGCACCGCACAGGCCGACCTGCTCTTGGGCTGCGATCTCGTCGTCTCGGCGAGCCCCGATGCGCTCGGCCGCGCCGGCGCTCCCCGCACCACCGCGATCGTGAACGCCCAGGAGACCGTGACCGGCGACTTCACCCGCAACGCCGATTGGGATTTCCCGGCGGCGAAGCTGCAGGCGATGATCCGCAACACGGTTGGCAAGGCGGTGGACTTTCCGGATGCGACCCGGCTCGCGACCGCGCTGATGGGCGACGCCATCGCCACCAATCCCTTCATGCTCGGCTTCGCCTATCAGCGCGGCTTGATCCCGGTCTCGGCGGAAGCCATCGCGCGCGCCATCGAATTGAACGGCGTCGCCGTCGCGTTCAACAAGAGCGCCTTCCATTGGGGCCGCCGCGCCGCGCTCGATCTCGCCGCGGTCGAACGGATCGCCAGCCCCGCGAAACCCGCGCTGCCGGAGACCCTGCCGGAGATCGTCGCCCATCGCCGCCAGCACCTGACCGGCTACCAGGACGCCGCCTATGCCGACCGCTACCAGGCGCTGGTGGATCGCGCCGCCGCCGCGGAGAAGTCGCGCCTGCCGGGCAGCGAGGCGCTCGCCCGCGCCGTCGCCCGGAACTACGCCAAGCTGCTCGCCTATAAGGACGAGTATGAAGTGGCGCGGCTCTACACCGATGGCGGCTTCCGTGATCGCCTGGCGCAGCAATTCGACGGCGACTTCGCGTTGAAGGTTCATCTGGCGCCGCCGCTCTGGGCCAGGCGCGATCCCGCGACCGGCCATCTGAAGAAACAGGCCTATGGCGGCTGGGTGCTCGGCGCCTTCGGCCTGCTGGCGAAGCTGAAATCCCTGCGCGGCACCAGGCTCGATCCATTCGGCTATTCGGCCGAACGGCGCGAGGAGCGCAAGCTCATCGCCGATTATGAAACGCTGGTCGCCGAGCTCATCGCGCAGCTCACGCCGGCCAATCACGCCGCGGCGGTGGCGCTGGCATCGCTGCCGGAAACGATCCGCGGCTTCGGCCATGTGAAGGACGCGAGCATCGCCAAGGCGGCGACGCGGCGGGTCGAGCTGCTTGAGACCTTTCGCAACCCGCGCGCCGAGAATCGCGCGGCGCAATAGCGCGCGCCGCGATTCGCAATCTGCGCCGCTCCGGCGCATCGCCGGGTTTCCGCCGGATCGCCAGTCCTATCCGCGCGCAACGCCGGTTTGCATTTCAAGCCATGCCCAACCCGCATTATTACAACCGTGAACAAAACGGGGGCGAAGCGCGCGGCAGGGCCCAAATCGCTGGCGCAAATGGCCTTGCCGGACCAAAGAGGGTTGAAATCTCTCGAAGCTATGCAACAAGATCGCAACAACTGGGTGTGATACCCGGGATCCGGCGGCCTGCCTGCCGCCAGTGGGACCCGACATGGTCCAATGAGGGAGGTTTACGAAATGAAAGAAGCTCTTCGGAAGCTGATGCTTCCGGCGATGGCGGCGGCTGGCCTGATGGCCGGTGCCTTCAACGCCCAAGCGGAGTCCGTTCTGCACCGCGGCAACGGCGCCGAACCCGAGACGCTCGATCCGGCCAAGTCGACCGGCGTCATCGAATCCAACATCCAGTATGAATTGCTCGAAGGCTTGACCACCTACGCCGAGGACGGCGCGGTGGCGCCCGGCGTCGCCAAGAGCTGGGACGTGAGCGATGACGGCCTCACTTACACCTTCCATCTGCGCGATGAGAAGTGGTCGAACGGCGATCCGGTGACCGCCGCCGACTTCGTCTATTCCTTCCAGCGCCTGCTCGACCCGAAGACCGCTTCGGACTACGCGCCGATCGCCGACGTGATCGTGGGCGCGGAGGGGATCCGCAAGACCGCGCCGGACAAGACCCCGGATTTCGGCACGCTCGGTGCCAAGGCCAGCGACGACCACACCCTGGTCGTGACCCTGAACAAGCCGACGCCCTACCTGCTCTCGCTGTTCCGTCACTCCAGCTTCCTGCCGGTGCACAAGGCCTCGGTCGAGAAGTTCGGCGCCGACTGGACCAAGCCGGGCAACTTCGTGGGCAACGGCGCCTTCACCCTCGCGGAGTGGACGCCGCAGTCCTCGCTGACCGTGGTGAAGAACCCGAACTTCTACGACGCCGCCAACGTGAAGCTCGACAAGATCATCTACTACCCGACCGAGGATATCGGCGAGGAGTTCAAGCGCTATCGCGCCGGCGAGCTCGACATCACCTATGAAGTGCCCTCGGACCAGATCAAGTTCATCGAGAGCAAACTGAAGGACGAGTATGAGGCGAAGCCCTATCTCGGCACCTACTACTACGTCATCAACCTGACCCGCGAGCCCTTGGGCAAGCAGAAGTCGATCCGCGAGGCGCTGGCCCTGGCCATCGACCGCGACACGCTCGCCGACAAGGTCACCCAGGGCAGCTTCCTGCCGGGCTGGTCCTGGGTCCCGCCGGGAACCGGCGAGTACCAGAACACCTATGTCAGCTTCAAGGACATGAAGCAGGCCGACCGCGTCAAGAAGGCCAAGGAGCTCTTGAAGGAAGCCGGCTATGGCCCCGACAAGCCGCTGAAGCTGGAGATCCTCTACAACACCAGCGAGAACCACAAGAAGATCGCGATTGCGGTCCAGAGCATGTGGAAGAAGGTGGGCGTCGAAGCCACGCTGAATAACCAGGAATGGCAGGTCTATCTCGACACCCGCGACAACAAGGCCTACGACGTCGCCCGTGCGGCCTGGATCGGCGACTATGCCGACCCGATGACCTTCCTCGACATCTTCCTCTCCGATGCCGGCGTCCGCAATGACGCGGGCTACAACAACCCGAAGTATGACGAGCTGGTGAAGAAGTCGGCCGGCATCTCCGATCCGAAGGAGCGGATGCAGGTCCTGCAGGACGCCGAGAAGATTTTCCTCGACGACCTGCCGCTGATCCCGCTGCTCTACTACAAGACCAAGCACATGGTGTCGAAGAAGGTCCACGGCTGGACCTACAACAACCTCGACTTCCATCTCGGCCGCTACATGTCGGTCAACTAAGCGCTGCGCAGCGGACCGTCGGCCGGGAGTGCCGGCGGTCCGCCATAAGCGGACCCGAATCCCTTGCTCAATTTTTTCCTGCGGCGTCTCGGCGGCGCGATCCCGACGCTGTTCGTCATCATTGCCATCTCGTTCTTCATGATCCGCCTCGCGCCGGGCGGACCCTTCGCGCGCGAGCGCCAGGTGCCGCCCGAGGTGCTGGCCGCACTCAACAGGCAGTACCATCTCGACGAGCCGCTCTGGCAGCAGTTCGGGCGCTACATCTGGGACCTGCTGCACGGCGATTTCGGCCCCTCGTTCAAGTACAAGGACTTCCGCGTCACCGACCTGATCCTGCAGGGCTTCCCGACCTCGCTGCAGCTCGGCCTGCTCGCGATCAGCCTCGCTTTGATCATCGGCCTCTCGCTCGGCATCTGGGCGGCGCTGCGCCAGAACACGATCATCGACTATTCGACCATGGGCATCTCGATGCTGGGCATCGCGGTGCCGAACTTCGTGGTGGCGCCGGTCCTGACCCTGGTCTTCGGCCTGATGCTGAGCTGGCTGCCGGTCGGCGGCTGGGGGCATCCCGCCAACTACGTGCTGCCGGTGATCGCGCTCTGTCTCTCGCAGATCGCGGCGATCGCGCGCCTGATGCGCGCCAGCATGATCGAGGTGCTGCGCAGCAACTATGTCCGCACCGCCCATGCCAAGGGCCTGCCGGAGCGGATCGTGCTGCGGCGGCATGCGATCCGCGCGGCACTCCTGCCGGTGGTCTCCTTCCTCGGCCCGGCGATCGCCAACATCATCACCGGCTCGGTGGTGATCGAGCAGATCTTCTCGATCCCCGGCATCGGCCGCTACTTCGTGCAGGCCTCCTTGAACCGCGACTACACCATGGTCATGGGCGTCACCGTGTTCTATGGCGCGCTGATCATCTTCTGCAACCTGCTGGCCGATCTCGCCTACGGGCTGCTTGATCCCAAAGTCCGCTACGACTGAGGGGAGCCCATGACCGACATCCCACTCCCCGGCAAAGCCCCCGTCGTCGAAGTCAAAGGCCGCAGCCTTTGGGCCGACGCGCGGCGCCGCTTCATGCACAACAAGGCGGCGGTGGTTTCGCTGGTGGTGCTGACCCTCATCGCCGTGGCCTGTTTCGCGGCGCCCTATCTCGGGCTGCGCAGCCCGGACGACGTCAACTGGGATCTCGATCCATTGGCCTCGCCGCCGAATTTCGAGCAGGGCTACTATTTCGGCACCGATGCCAACGGCCGCGATCTCTTCGTGCGCACGCTCTACGGCGGCCAGGTCTCGCTGATGGTCGGCTTCGTCGCGACGCTGGTCAGCCTGATCATCGGCACGCTCTGGGGCGCCACCGCCGGCTTCCTCGGCGGCCGGGTCGATGGCGTGATGATGCGGTTCGTGGACATCCTCTATTCGATCCCCTTCATCTTCTTCGTGATCCTGTTGACCGTGATGTTCGGGCGGCAGATCGTCCTCATCTACCTTGCGATCGGCGCGGTCTCCTGGCTGGACATGGCCCGCATCACCCGCGGCCAGACCATCAGCATCAAGCGCCGGGAATTCATCGAGGCCGCCCATGCCAGCGGCGTCTCGACCTGGCGGATCATCACCCGGCACGTGATCCCGAACTGCCTCGGCCCGGTCGTGGTCTATGTCACCTTGACCGTGCCGAACGTGATTCTGATCGAAAGCTTCATCAGCTTCCTCGGCATGGGCGTGCAGGAGCCGGATTCCAGCTGGGGCACCCTGGTCGCCGAAGGCTCGTCGGTGATGGAGATCGCGCCCTGGCAGGTGCTGGGCCCGGGCATCGTTCTCGCGGTCACCCTGCTGTCGCTGAATTTCATCGGCGATGGGCTCCGCGACGCGCTCGACCCGAAGGACCGCTGATTGCGATGAGCAAGGTCCTCGAAGTCACCGACTTGAAGACCACCTTCTCCACGCCGGAAGGCGAGGTGAAGGCGGTGGGCGGCGTCGACTTCACCATCAACAAGGGCGAGACCCTGGGCGTGGTCGGCGAGTCCGGCTCCGGCAAGAGCCAGATCTTCATGTCGATCATGGGCCTCTTGGCGCGCAACGGCCGCGCCGTCGGCAGCGTCAAGTTCCAGGGCCAGGAGATCCTGGGGCTTCCGGTCAAGGATCTGAACCGCGTCCGCGGCGCGAAGATGTCCATGATCTTCCAGGACCCGATGACCTCGCTCAATCCCTATCTCTCGGTCCGCCGCCAGATGACCGAGGTGCTGATGCAGCACAAGGGTCTCTCCGAGGAGAAGGCCGCCGCGGAATCGGTGGCGATGCTGGAGAAGGTGCAGATCCCGGAGGCGAAGCGCCGGCTCGACATGTTCCCGCACGAATTCTCCGGCGGCATGCGCCAGCGCGTGATGATCGCGATGGCCCTGCTCTGCGGGCCGGAGCTCCTGATCGCCGACGAGCCCACCACCGCGCTCGATGTGACGGTGCAGGCGCAGATCCTGGAAGTGCTGGTCGGGTTGCAGCGCGACTTCGGCATGGCGATCGCGCTCATCACCCACGATCTCGGCGTGATCGCCCGCATGGCCGACCGGGTCATGGTCATGTATGCCGGCGGCATCGTCGAGAAAGGCTCGGTCCGCGATCTCTTCAAGGACCCGCAGCACCCATATACCCAAGGCCTGCTGGAATCCATGCCGCGGCTGGACGAGACGGAATCGACCCGGCTCCAGACCATCGGCGGCCAGCCCCCCAACCTGCAGAATCTTCCCAGCGGCTGCAGCTTCCGCGACCGCTGCCGCTATGCCTTCGAACGCTGCCCGGTCGAGCGCCCGGTTCTGACGCCGTTCGCGGAAGGCCCTGATGGAGTAACAAGGAGCAAGGCATGCCACCTGCCCAGCCTCTGATGACTCCGACCGGCGCCCAAACCTCGAGCAAACTGATGTCGAGCAAGGGCGCGCCGTTGCTCACGGTGCAGGACCTCAAGGTCTATTTCGAGGTCGGCGGCAACCGCCTGCTCGGCAGGCAGCCGGGCGTGGTGAAAGCGGTGGACGGCGTCTCCTTCGATTTGCGTGCCGGCGAGACCCTCGGCCTGGTCGGCGAATCCGGTTGCGGCAAGTCCACGCTCGGCCGCGCCGTGCTGCGGCTGCTGCCGATCCATGCCGGCCGCGTGGTCTGGCTGGGCAAGGACCTCGGCAAGCTCAACGACCACGACATGCGCGGCGTGCGGCGCGACATGCAGATCATCTTCCAGGACCCGCTGGCCAGCCTCAACCCGCGCATGACGGTGGGCGAGATCATCGCCGAGCCCATGCAGACCTTCCAGCCGGGCTTGAGCAAGGCCGAGGTCCGCGACCGCGTGAAGGGCATGATGGCCAAGGTCGGCCTGCTGCCGAACCAGATCAACCGCTATCCGCATGAATTCTCCGGCGGGCAATGCCAGCGCATCGGCATCGCCCGCGCCATGATCAACGAGCCGAAGCTGATCGTCTGCGACGAGCCGGTTTCGGCGCTCGACGTCTCGATCCAGGCGCAGATCGTCAACCTGCTGATGGACCTGCAGCGCGAGATGGGCATGTCGCTGATCTTCATCTCGCACAATCTCGCGGTGGTGAAGCATATCAGCCACCGGATCATGGTGCTCTATCTCGGCAAGATCATGGAGATCGCCGACCGCAACTCGATCTACAGCGATCCGCTGCACCCCTATACCCATGCGCTCAACTCGGCGATCCCGCTGCCCGATCCCGACCAGGAGCGCGGCCGCTCGCGCATCGTCTTGAAGGGCGACCTGCCGTCGCCGCTCAATCCTCCGTCTGGATGTCCTTTTCGCACGCGCTGCCCGCGCGCGACCGAGATCTGCGCCCAGGTGATGCCCGACCTGCTGCCGGCCAAGTCCGGTCACCTTGTCGCCTGCCACCACGCCGACACGCCGCGCACCAATTGAAGCCACGCGCGGAAGGGTTCTAAGTCAGCCAATGTCGAGTGAAGCTGCTTCGTCCGCCCGCGCCGGCGGCTCCCGCTTGATGGCGGCGCTTTCGCTCTGCGTCGGCATCGCGATCTTCTCGTCGCAGGACTGGATCCTGAAATACGTCAGCGGCACCTATCCGCTGAGCGAGGCGATCGCGATCCGCACCATCGCCGCGCTGCCCTTCCTCCTGATCATGGTGCACCGGGGCGGCGGCCTGGCACGGCTGGTCTCCCGCCGATTCTACAGGCACGTGATCCGCGGCCTGATCATGCTGTCGGCCTACAGCACCTACTACCTGGCGCTGCCGGCCATGGATCTCGCCGAAGCGGTGACGCTCTATTTCACCGGGCCGCTCTTCATCACCGTGCTCGCCATCCCGATGCTCGGAGAGCGGCTTCAGGCGAAACGCGTGGTCGTGCTGCTGGTGGGCTTCCTGGGCGTGATCGTGACCTGCCGTCCGGGCGCCGGGGTCTTCGATCTGGCAAGCCTGCTGCCGGTGTTCGCCGCCTTCACCTATGGCGTCGCGCAGCTGATGGCGCGGCAGATCGGCGGCAGCGAAAGCGCCGCGGTGATGGGCTTCTACCAGAACATCATGTACATGATCGGCGCCATCGTGCTCGCCGCCCTGTTCGGCCACGGCGCCTTCGCCTATGAGGGGATGCACCCCAGCCTCGGCTTTCTGCTACGGCCCTGGTCGTTCGAGCGGCCGTTCGACCTCTTCCTGCTCGCCTGCTGCGGCCCGATCGCCGCCGCCGGGACGGTGCTGCTGAGCCATGCCTACCGCATCGCCGAGGCGAACTACGTGGCGCCGTTCGAATACACCGCGCTGATCTGGGCCGCGAGCTGGGGTTTCCTGATCTTCAACGAGGTCCCCACCGTCTATACCTATATCGGCGCCGCACTGATCGTCGGCGCCGGGCTGTACATGCTGTTCTCGGGGCGGCGGGCGGCGGGCTAATCTCGGTCAAGTTCAAGCTGCTCACTGTGCGTACGCTCGCTTGCTTTCTTTGTTGATCACTCATCAAGCCATCGACCGACTACTATTGTCCGGCTCATTCGAATGATCCGCGTAAGTCTTGTCCTGATTCCAAGCGAGCAGAATATTTGCATCGAAGCTACCGCGCCAATCGGGAGAGTCAAAGAAGTCCGCCTTGCTGCATTTGACGATAAAGTTTTCGTTCCAGGTCACGGTGCCTTGGGCGTTTAGAGTAAACATAAGAAAACTAAACGACCACGACAGCGGTGGCTGGTTGGGTTGCACCCGTCGATAGTAACGGCCATTCAGTCCAAGCAGGCTGGGCTTTCTCTTAGACAAAGGGATTGCGTGATTGCGCTTATCCTCAGGAACATTTGGTCCGGGCCGATTGTCGACGTCGAACCACGTCGCGACAGAGGGCTTCTGGCCGTCTGAAAATTCGTAGAAGCCGATCAACCGGCCGGATACCTGGTCTAGCCGGAAGTGCAGGTTGTCACCCTCAGCAATATAGATGGTGAACCTTGCATCGAGCCCCTGGCACCTTTCTCCGTAGTCCATCTGTACCCCCCAATTTTCCCCATAGAGTTACGCCGCCTGGGCGGCTTTGCCACGAGTTAGGCGAACAATCCGAGATCAGTGCGGAGAGTTGAGGCCCGACGGAGCCCTAACACTTCGACGCGGAACATCTTCTTGGTGTCTCTAGCAGCTAAACGTCAGATCGGCGGTGAGTCAATCGGCGGTCCTGTTTGACCGGCAGGACGATGGTCAATCGTGGCGAACGAAGCATACCCCAATTAGCTGATGGTCTGACCAGATGGGACTCAATGCTTTGTATGGGCCATGAGCATGCCGGAAACCGATTCACGAACGCTCGTAGAGCTTGCTCAACGTCTCGCCGTACTTCTCGCGGATCACGTGCCGCCTGATCTTCAGCGACGGCGTCAGCATCGCGTTGTCGATGGTGAAGCCTTCCGGGGTCAGCGCGATGCGGCGGATCTTCTCCAGGGCCGACATCTTGGAATTCACCTGGTCGATCGATGCGTTCATCGCCTTGATGAAGGCGGGGTTGGTACAGAGAGCGGCGAGATCGTTGGCAACGCCGTTCGCCTTCGCCCAGTCGGCGGCGAATTCCGCGTCCGGGACCACCAGCGCCACCAGGTGCGGGTGCTTGTCGCCGTAGATCATTGCCTGGGCGATCTCCGGCTGCAGGATCAGGAAGCCCTCGATCCGCGCCGGCGAGACGTTGTCGCCGCCGGACAGCACGATGATGTCCTTCTTGCGGTCGGTGATCTTGAGATAGCGGTCCTGGTCGAACTCGCCGATATCGCCGGTATGCAGCCAGCCGTCCTGGATCGCCTTGGCGGTCGATTCCCGGTCGTTCCAATAGCCTTTCATCACCGCTTCGCCGCGCACCAGGATCTCGCCGTCGGGGGCGATCTTGGCCTCCAGGCCGTGGAACAGCGGCCCGACCGTCTCGATCTTGATCTTCTTCGGTCGGTTGGCGCTGATCACCGGCGAGGCCTCGGTCTGGCCGTAGCCCTGCAGCAGCGGCACGCCCAGCGCGAGGAAGAAGACGCCGATCTCGTAGTTCAAGGCGGCGCCGCCAGAGACGAAGGCCTTGAGGCGGCCGCCGAAACGCTTGCGGACCTTGCGCCGCACCAGGATCTCGCAGAGGAGGTTCTGGATCTTCTCCGCGAAGGTCAGCGTGCCCGGATGCTCGTAGTTCTTGCGCCCCAGCCGGAGTGCGAGGTCGAACAGCTTCCTGCGCGTCGGCGGCGCCTTGGCCAGGCCGCGCAGGATCTTCTGGTGCATCGCTTCGTAGAGCCGCGGCACCGCGGTCATGATGGTCGGCCGCGCCTCGGCCATGTTCTCGACCAGCTTCTCGACGCTCTCGGCGTAGTAGATCTGGGCGCCGAGGCTGATCGGCAGGAACTGTCCCGCCGTATGCTCATAGGCATGGGAGAGCGGCAGGAAGGAGAGGAACACGTCGCCGCCGAGGCCCACTTCCTTCACCAGCTCGTAAGCGCCCCGGATGTTGCAGAGGATCGAGCCGTGGGTGAGCATGACGCCCTTCGGCACGCCGCCGGTGCCCGAGGTGTAGATGATGCAGCAGGTGTCGCCGCGCTGCAGCTTGGCGATCCGCACATCGACTTCGATGCTGGCCTCGGCGGAAGGGCCGGTCGGGATGCTCGGCTGCTCGACCAGGTTCTTCCAGTCGATCAGGCGGAAGTTCGGCTGCTGCTGAAGGTCGAGTCCGTCGATCGCGATCAGGAATTCGAGCTGCGAGGCCTGCACCGCCGCGGGCAGCAGGCGCTTGGCGATCGTGCCGCCGGCGACGATGGCGCCCTTGGCGCCGCTATGGGTCAGGATGTGCCGGTGATCGTCCGGCGTGTTGGTGGCGAAATGCGGGACCGTGATGCCGCCCGCCGCCATGATGGCGAGATCGGCGATCAGCCATTCCGGCCGGTTCTCCGAGATCAAGGCGACGCGATCGCCGGGCTGGATGCCGAGGCCGATCAGGCCGCGGGCCAGCGACTTCACCCGCGCCGCCACCTCGCCCCAGGTCATCGGCACCCAGGCGCCGTTCAGCTTGGAACGCAGCAGGGGCTCACGCGAGAGCTTGGCCGCCTGATCGAAGAACAGCCGAGTCAGGCTTGGAACCGCGTCGTAATTCATGCACTAGTCCTGGATTGCCGCGAATTCTTCCCAGTCTGGGCCGGTGTTTATGTGACGGTCGTCCTGCCGGACCCGCCCTGTCTTGGCCTTCCGCCCCCGCCTCCCATATAAGGGAGGCTGATTTTCTGCAAGGAGCAAGCCGATTCCCATGAATGCCCCGGTTCCCCCCATCGCCTTGGCCGCCGTCACCGAGGCCGCCGCCCCGGACGCCGCAAACCTTGGGCCCAACCTCGGGGCCTTGCCGAACTGGAATCTGACCGACCTTTACAAGAGCCCGACCGCGCCGGAGATCGAGCAGGACCTGAAGCGGGCCGCCGCCGCCGCGGGCGATTTCCGCAAGGCCTATGAGGGCAAGCTGGCCGCCATTGACGGCGCCGCTTTCCTGAAGTCGATCACCGAATACGAGGTGATTCAGGAACTGCTCGGCAAGCTGATGAGCTATGCCCAGCTGGTCTATGCCGGCAACATGGCGGATCCCGAGCTGGCGCGCTTCCAGCAGAACATCAACGAACGGGTCAACGCGATCTCGGTCGAGATCCTGTTCTTCTCGCTGGAGCTCAACAAGCTCGAAGACGGCAACCTTGCAGCCAAGCTGAAGCATGAACCGCTGCAGCGCTTCCGGCCCTGGCTCGACGCCGTGCGCCTGTTCCGGCCGCACCAGCTTTCCGACGAGGTTGAGCGGCTGCTGCACGAGAAACATGTCGCCGGGAGTGCGGCCTGGCAGCGCCTGTTCGAAGAGACCATCGCCGACATGCGTTTCGAGATCCAGGGCAAGTCCCTGACCTCGAACGAGGCGCTGAACCTGATGACCGACCGCGATCCGGCGAAGCGCAAGGCGGCGGCGGAAGGCCTCGCCAAGGGTCTGAACGCCGAGAAGCGGGTCTTCGCCCTGGTGCACAACACGCTCGCCAAGGACAAGGACATCGAAGACAAGTGGCGCAGCTTCAAGCGCCCGGTTTCGTCGCGCAACCTTGCCAACCAGGTCGAGGACGAGGTGGTGGACGCGCTGGTCTCGGCCGTGAAGGCGAGCTACCCGCAGCTTTCGCACCGCTACTACCGCCTGAAGGCGAAGTGGATGGGGCAGGAGTCGCTGGAGTTCTGGGACCGCAATGCGCCGCTGCCCAGCGACGACGACAAGCTGATCACCTGGCCGGAAGCGCGCAAGCTGGTGCTCGAGGCCTATCACGCCTTCTCGCCGGACCTGGCCTCGGTCGGCAAGACCTTCTTCGAGCAGAACTGGATCGATGCGCCGCCGCGCCCCGGCAAGGCGCCGGGCGCCTTTGCCCACCCGACGGTGCCGAGCGCGCATCCCTATCTGCTGCTGAACTACCACGGCCGCACCCGGGACGTGATGACCTTGGCCCATGAGCTCGGCCACGGCGTGCATCAGGTGCTGGCGGCACCCCAGGGCCAGCTGCTGGCCGACACGCCGCTGACGCTCGCCGAGACCGCCTCGGTGTTCGGCGAGATGCTGACCTTCCAGGCGCTGCTGAAGCGCGAGACCGACAAGGCCAAGCGCAAGATCCTGCTGGCCGGCAAGGTCGAGGACATGCTGAACACCGTCGTGCGCCAGATCGCCATGCACGAGTTCGAGCGCAAGCTGCACGACGCCCGCAAGAACGGCGAGCTCTCCGCCGACGAAATCTCCGCGATCTGGCTGGAGACCCAGCGCGAGGCTTTGGGCGCAGGGATCAAGCTTCCCGACGGCACCGACTATGCCCTATTCTGGAGCTACATCCCGCATTTCATCCACGTGCCGTTCTATGTCTACGCCTATGCCTTCGGCGATTGCCTGGTGAACTCGCTCTACGCGGTCTACCAGGGGGCGGAAGCCGGCTTCGCGCAGAAATATCTCGACATGCTGAAGGCCGGCGGCACCAAGCGGCACAAGGAATTGCTGGCGCCGTTCGGGCTGGATGCCTCCGATCCCGGCTTCTGGTCCAAGGGCCTCGGCGTGGTGAAGGGCTTCATCGACGAGCTGGAGAAGCTCTGACGGCGGATTTAGCCATAAGGCCAGTTAGGAATCCTTCGCAGTGGGTGGAATCACAGTCAAGCCATTGATTTACCTTAGGGTCGACCCAGACGGGACACAGACAAAACACAAGGTGCTTTTATTATCGGATTTAGTTTTTCTAAATCCGCATTCGAGGAAGAATGGCCGATAAGGAAGAGAACTCGCTCGGCGGCCGGGTCCGCCGCTACGCCAAGGTCGGCCGGGCGATGGCGGGCATCGGCGCGCGCATGGCCGGCAGCCGCTATCTCGGGCTGGAGCTCGACCGCGGCAAGAACGCCGCCGAGTTGAAGGCGGCGCTCGGCGGGTTGAAGGGCCCGCTGATGAAGGTGGCGCAGATCATGGCCACCATCCCCGACGCGCTGCCGCGCGAATACGTGCAGGAGCTGCAGCAGCTGCAGTCCAACGCGCCGGCCATGGGCTGGCCCTTCGTCAAACGCCGCATGGCGGCGGAGCTGGGCGAAGGCTGGCAGCAGCGCTTCAAGGATTTCAGCCACGAGGCCGGTGCCGCCGCCTCGTTGGGCCAGGTGCATCAGGCGCATGCGAAGGACGGCAAGCTGCTGGCCTGCAAGCTGCAGTATCCGGACATGAAGTCCGCGGTCGAGGCGGATCTCCGCCAGCTGAAGCTGATCTTCCGGATCTACGAACGCGCCGACAAGGCGATCTCCACCGACGAGATCCATTCCGAGATTGCCGATCGCCTGCGCGAGGAGCTGGATTACGAGCTCGAGGCCCGGCACATGGCGCTCTACCGCCTGATGCTGGCCGACGAGCCCAATGTGCACCTGCCGGAGCCGATGCTGGATCTGACCAGCAAGCGGCTGCTCACCATGACCTGGATCTCGGGCCAGCCGCTGATGGCCTTCCTGGAGCGGAAGCCCTCGATCGAGCTTCGCAACAAGGTCGCCTTCAACATGTTCCGGGCCTGGTATGTGCCCTTCTATGAATACGGGGTTATTCACGGCGACCCGCATCTCGGCAACTACACGGTGCGGCCCGCCGACGCCAAAGATGCCGGCGACGTCAATCTGCTCGACTTCGGCTGCATCCGGGTGTTCGAATCCAAGTTCGTAAAGGGCGTGATCGATCTTTATTTCGCGCTGCTGAACGACGACCGCGACCTCGCGGTCCATGCCTATGAGAGCTGGGGCTTCAAGGGTCTCTCCAAGGAGGTGATCGACGTCCTCAATCGCTGGGCCCATTTCGTCTACGGGCCGCTGCTCGAGGACCGGGAGCGCAAGATCCAGGACGCCGAGACCGGCATCTACGGCCGCGAGGTGGCGGAGGGCGTGCACGCCGACCTGCGCCGTCTCGGGCCGGTCACGCCGCCCAAGGAGTTCGTCTTCATGGACCGCGCCGCGATCGGCCTGGGCTCGGTCTTCATGCATTTGAAGGCCGAGATCAACTGGTACCGGCTGTTCCACGAGTTGATCGAGGACTTCGACGTGAAGGCCCTGGAGAAGCGTCAGAAGGCCGCCCTGAAAAAGGCGGGTGTGACAGCAAGCCGCTGATACTACAGCCGGCAAGCGTGCTATAGTGGCTCGCCATGCATGCCGCCGGGGGTTTTTCTTTCGTCGATCTGTTCACGCCGAAGCTCGTCACGGTGCTTCGCGAGCGTTACGGCCTGCGCGACCTGAAAGCCGACGCGATCGCCGGCCTGACCGTGGCGATCGTGGCGCTGCCGCTCTCCATGGCGATCGCGATCGCCTCCGGTGTCACGCCCGACCGCGGCCTCTATACCGCGATCATCGGCGGCTTCATCGTCTCGGCGGTCGGCGGCAGCCGGTTCCAGATCGGCGGCCCGGCCGGCGCTTTCATCGTGCTGGTCTACGCGACGGTGGCGGCCCATGGCGTGGACGGCCTGCTGCTCGCGACCTTCCTGAGCGGCATCATCCTGCTGGCGATCGGCCTGCTGCGATTGGGCACCTTCATCAAATACATCCCCTATCCGGTGACGGTGGGCTTCACCGCGGGCATCGCGGTCATCATCTTCGCCAGCCAGATCAAGGATCTGCTCGGCCTGACCTTGAGCGGCGCGGAGCCCGGCGACCTCATCCCGAAGCTTGAGGCGCTGGGTGCCGCCTTGCCGACCGTCAACACCTCGGCCGTGGCGCTTGCCGTCTTCACCATCGGCGTCATCGTCGCGGTGCGCCGCTTCCGCCCGCAATGGCCGTCCTTCCTGATCGCGGTCGCCCTTGCGTCGGTCGGCGCCTGGCTGCTGCACCTGCCGGTCGAGACCATCGGCACCAAGTTCGGCGGCATTCCGCGCGCGCTGCCGCTGCCGCAGCTGCCGATGCTCTCGATGGACAAGGTGATCGAGATGCTGCCGGCGGCGACCTCCTTCGCGCTGCTGGGCGCGATCGAGAGCCTGCTTTCCGCGGTGGTGGCGGACAGCATGACCGGCCGGCGGCATCGCTCCAACGCGGAGCTGGTGGCGCAGGGTCTCGCCAACATCGGCTCCTCGATCTTCGGCGGCATCTGCGTCACCGGCACGATCGCCCGCACCGCGACCAACGTGCGCGCCGGGGCGCGCGGCCCGATCTCCGGCATGCTGCATTCGCTGTTCCTGCTGCTCTTCATCCTGATTGCCGCGCCGCTCGCCGGCTACATCCCGCTGGCGGCCCTGGCCGGGCTGCTCGGCGTGGTCGCCTGGAACAT